>DCZG01000148.1 GCA_002331575.1 Atopobium sp. UBA2090
AATCCTATCGTGCGACACACTCCAAGCTCGTATTTGTGTCGTGCGATAGCTTTTTGTATGTAAACCTATCGTGCGACACGGCCGCCGCCCTGGGTCGTGCCGTGCGACACACCCGCCGCCCGTACGCGGCTACATCCGGCGCACGACGCCGAGCGTCACCTCGGCGGCGAGACGTGCGGTCACGACGAGGTCGTCCACCTTGCCGTCAAGCTCTTCGTACTTCTCGCCGCACACGTTGCTGATCGACCGCACGGCAAGGAACGGAATGCCGGCCCGCGCGCACACCTGCGCGGCCGCAACGCCCTCCATCTCCTCGCAGTCGGCGCGGTACTCCCGACGGATGCTCTCGAGCACCGCGGGCTCAGTCGAGAAGAGATCGCTCGTCGCCACAGCGCCGGTCGTGTACCGAGGCTCGTGGGGCGCAAGCGTGCCATAGGCCGCGCCTCCTCCTTCGGCGCCTTCCTCACCGACGGAGGCCACACGGGCGAACCCCCGAGAGGCGAGCTCCTGCTCGGCGAGACGGACGAGGCGTTCGTCCGAGGGGAAGCTCGAAAGGTGCGGTGCGGACTCCGCGATGATCTCCATGTCGGAGTCGAGGCACTCGAGTCGCTCGCCCACCACGACGTCGCCCTTCCCTATGCGAGGGTTGAGACTGCCGGCGATGCCGCTGAACAGGAGCGCATTGGGATGGAAGCGGTCGACGAGGAACTGGGCCGACGCGGCGGCGTTGATTGTCCCCATGCCACCACAGCCCGCGACGAGACGAACGCCGTCGAGCTCGCGAACCGCATAGTCGACGCATGCCTCGGTGACGGGCGCCTCTCCCCCGAGCTCGAAGAAGAGCGCGGACTCCTTCCGCAACGCGCTGAGCACGGCAACCGTCATCGGCATGGCTTCTCCTTCGTCCGCGGTCGGCTCGTGCCAGTATATCCAACCGACCTCCTGACCGTGGCGATCGAGCCTTCCAGGTGTCATCGGGGTTAACAACAGGTCGGGTTCAACAACTGGCTGATATACTTCAGACAACAAGGAAGGGAAATCCTGAGAAATAAACACACGGACAATTTGCGTTGCATCGGTATTCGGACAAACAGACCCGAAAGGACATCGTCATGGACTCCAAGCTCAACTTTGTCATCAGCAGACGTCAGATGCTAGCCTTCAGCGCATCCGCACTCGCCGCCGCAGGCCTGGCGGGCTGCGGCTCCTCGTCCACGAGCAGCTCGAGCTCCGACACCTCGACCTCTGCAGCCTCTGACGACGTCACCCAGCTCACCTACGAGAAGGGCAAGCTCACCGCCGCCACGGGCAACCCCGCGTTCACCCCCTGGGTCATGAACGACGACCCCTCCTCCGGTGAGGGCTTCGAGGCGGCGCTGATCTACAAGCTCGCCGAGAAGATGGGCTTCGCTGACAGCGACGTCAACTGGGTCCGCACCACCTTCGACGAGGCCTACGCCCCGGGCGAGCACGACTGGGACCTCAACATCCAGCAGGTCTCGATCAACGACGACCGCAAGAAGGCCGTGGACTTCTCGCCTGCGTACTTCCGTCCCACCCAGGCCATCGTCCTGCGCACCGACAGCACGTACGCCACCGGCACCAAGTGCTCCGACTTCGCCAACGCGAGCATCGGCGTCATGTCCGGCACCACCGCCTATGACTACGTCAAGAGCATCCTCAAGAACGGTAGCACCGACGGCATCGACGTCTTCAACGACAACTCCGACGCCGCCCAGGCAGTCACCTCCGGCCAGTGCGACGCGCTCGTGACCGACACGCCACAGGCCGTCTACATGGTCCAGTCCTCCCAGATCGAGAGCGGCGTGGTCGCCGGCCAGATCCCCGGCACCGAGGACGAGTACGGTCTCGGCATCACCCTCGCCAAGGACTCCCCGCTGACCCCCTTCGTCACCGACGCCATGAACGCGCTCATCGATGACGGCACGATCCAGGAGCTCCAGGACAAGTGGCTTGCCGAGTACACCACCGACATCCCCACGCTCACTGCGTAGGCATCGTTTCAAGCGGCCGGAGGGGCGAGAAGCCCTCCGGCCGCTTCTCGTTTTTTCGGAAGCGTCGCAACGCGACCCATGGAACCAGAGAAGGTGGCCAGCTGGATGACGGACGTTACGCAAGACGGCGTCAGTGACGTCGAACTCGAGCGCGAGCAGTACCGCAAGAAGGAGAACCTCCGCTCGGTCGTGAAGAGCATCGTCTCCACGATCGTGTTCGTCGCCATCGTCGCGGCGACGCTTCACTACTCCCCCGGCTGGCCCAAGGTCAAGGAGTCGTTCTTCTCGCCAGAGTACTTCGTTCAGTCCTGGCCCCAGGTCGTCGATGGCCTCTTCCTCAACATCCGCGTCCTCGGCGTCGCGCTCGTCGGCGTTGCCGTCCTGGGCACCACGCTCGCCCTGATTCGCATCACGACCTCGGCGATCATGTTCCCCTTCCGCGTGGTCGCGCGCTTCTACACCACGGTCATGCGCGGCATCCCGATGCTCGTCGTCCTCTATCTCATCGGCTTCGGCATCCCCGGCCTCGGCATCTTCGGGCGCATCGACAAGGCCGTGCTCGGCACCATAGCCGTCATCATGTCGTACTCGGCCTATATCGCCGAGGTCCTGCGCGCCGGCTTCCAGGACGTCCACCCCTCGCAGAGGGCGTCGGCACGCTCCCTCGGCCTGACCTCCGGCCAGACCATGCGACTCGTCATCATCCCGCAGGCCCTGCGAAAGATCGCCCCCGCCCTCATGAACGACTTCATCTCCATGCAGAAGGACGTCGGCCTGATCTCGACCCTCGGCGCCGTCGACGCCGTCCGCGCCGCGCAGATCGTGGTCGCCAAGACCTACAACTTCACTCCGTACGTGGTCGCGAGCATCCTCTTCATCATGATGAGCATTCCCTTCATCCTGCTCAACGACTGGTACTCCAACAAGCTGCGCGCCCGCGAGCAGACGGGAGGCATGGTCTGATGACCGACGTCACGACAGGCGACCAGACCGCCGGCGTCCCGGACAATGAGAAGGTTCTGAGAATCGACGGCGTGGTCAAGCGCTTCGGCGACAACCTCGTCCTCGACCACGTGTCCTTCGACGTGCACAAGCACGAGGTCGTCGCCCTTCTCGGCCCCTCCGGCTCCGGCAAGTCCACCCTCATGAAGTGCATCAACCTGCTCGAGCGCGTCGACGACGGGCAGATCTGGCTGGGCGACACCGACATCACGGACCCGCGCATCAACCAGGACAAGTCCCGCGCGCGCATCGGCGTGGTCTTCCAGCAGTTCAACCTCTTCCCGCACATGACCGTCCTGAACAACGTCACGCTCGCCGTCCGCAAGGTCCACAAGTGGGACCGCGCACGCGCCGAGGAGAAGGCCATGGGCCTCCTCAAGCGCATCGGCATGGAGCAGAAGGCCCGCGAGTATCCCGACCGTCTCTCCGGCGGACAGCAGCAGCGCGTTGCCATCGCACGAGCGCTCATGACCGATCCCGAGCTGCTTCTCCTCGACGAGATCACCTCGGCCCTCGACCCACTGCTCGTCGGCGAGGTCCTCGAGATGGTGTCCGAGCTCAAGGACCAGGGCGCCACGATTCTCATGGCCACCCACGAGATGAGCTTCGCGCACAGCGCGGCGGACCGCATCACGCTGCTCAGGCGCGGCAGAATTGCCGAGAACGGCTCGCCCGCCGACGTCATGGACAACTCGACCGACCCCGAGACGCAGGAGTTCTTCCACAGCTACCGCGCATAGCGGTTTTGGCAGGCGACAAGGACGGCGCAGGAGGTTCCTTTTCATGGGCACAACGAAGGTGTACATCGACGGTCAGAGCGGCACGACCGGACTTCAGATCTATGACCGCATCGGAGCTCGAGACGACCTCGAGCTCCTTCGCATCGACGACGACAAGCGCCACGACGTCGACGAGCGTCGCCGGTTCATCAACGCCGCTGACGTCGTCTTCCTCTGCCTTCCCGATGACGGCGCCCGCGAGGCCGTCTCCCTCGTCGAGAACCCCGACACCTGCATCATCGACGCCTCGACGGCGCACCGCACCGCCGACGGCTGGACCTATGGCTTCCCAGAGCTCTCGCACGAGCAGCGCGAGGCCATCACCACGAGCAAGCGCATCGCCAACCCCGGCTGCCACGCCACGGGCCTCATCTCGACGACGGCACCACTCGTGCGCATGGGCATCGTGCCCGCGGACTACCCCGTCACCTGCTACTCGATCACCGGCTACTCCGGCGGTGGCAAGAAGATGATCGCCGACTACGAGGCCGAGAGCCGTCCCGAAATCCTCGACGCACCGGGCATCTACGGTCTCTCGCTCTCCCACAAGCACCTGCCCGAGATGCAGAAGGTCGCGGGGCTCGACTACCCGCCCGTGTTCATGCCCGTCGTCGACGACTACTACAAGGGTATGGCGACCACGATCATGCTCCAGAGCCGTCTCCTCGAGGGAACCCCGGGGGCCGAGGAAATCTGTGCCCGACTCCAGGGCTACTATGCCGACGAGCACTTCGTGACCGTGCTCCCCTTTGGCACGAATGCGTCCACGCTCTACGCCAACGAGCTTGCCGGTACCAACTACCTGCGCATCATTGTCTGTGGCAACGAGGAACGCATCAGCGTCACAGCCCTCTTCGACAACCTCGGCAAGGGTGCCTCGGGTGCCGCCGTGCAGAACATGAACATCGTGCTCGGTCTCGACGAGACGACCGGTCTGGAGTAGGCATCCCCTCGCCTTCAGATGGTCGCGATAATCGTTTGCTATACTCTGACCGCATACCCGGCTTCAGTCGGCTCGGGCGTCGCCCTCTCAAGGCGGCTGCCTGGGTATCGTTTGTCGTCGGGTATCAATTCATACTCTCTGGCGCGGCCCGTCGGACAGACGGGCGGCACCTCCATCGGAGGCGAACGTGGCTGAGCTGCACACAGCTATCCAGCTCGAAGGCATCGCCCGCACGATGAGGCGCGAGACCGTGGAGCTCTGCTACCGGAGTCCCGCCCACAAGGCGCACCTCGGCGGGTGCCTTTCGGCAATCGAGATTCTCACGGCGCTCTACACCGACGTGATGAACACGGGCATCGGGCAGACCGGCGAGGCATGGAGGCGCCGCGATCGCTTCGTCCTCTCGAAGGCGCACGCCTCGCTCGCCCTCTACGCTGCCCTCCACCAGGCTGGCTTCCTCTCCGACGACGAGTTCGCGCTGCCCGTCTGCGGAGAGGACACCCTCCTCTTTCGGCAGGCGAGACGAGACCTCGCCCACGGCATGGAGATATCCGGCGGAAGTCTCGGCATGGGCATGGGCTACGCCTGTGGCCTCGCACTCGCGCAGAGGCGGCGAGGGCAGGACTCCCGCGTCTTCGTCCTTCTCGGCGACGGCGAATGCAACGAGGGATCCGTCTGGGAGAGCGTGGCCTTTGCCGCGTACAACCGACTCACCAACCTCGTCGCCATCGTCGACGCAAACGGACTGCAGCTCGACGGGCCTATCGAGAAGGTCCTCGGTGGAGACAACCACGCCGAGAGGTGGACGTCCTTCGGCTTCGACGCGATCGAGGCAGAGGGGAATGACGCCGCGGCCGTCCGAGACGCCCTTCTCGCCGCAAGGGACTCCGACTCGCCGCGACCGCGCGTCGTCATCGCACGCACCGCCAAGGGGCGCGGGGTCTCGTTTGCGGAGAACCACGTCGAGTGGCATGACAACAGCCTCACCGACGACCTGTATCGTCAGGCAATCACCGAGCTGTCGGATGCGGCATTCGAGACCCGAGGAGGTGACGAGAGATGAGCCGTTCCTCCTACGTCGACGCACGTGAGGCCATGCGCCTCTGCTCGCTGCCGTCCAACCAGGCACTGGGCGAGACCCTCACCAGCCTGGCCGACGAGGACGAGGACCTCACCGTAGTCGTGTCCGACTACGGGCGCAGGCTCTTCCTCGACGGCCTCGTCGAGCGGCATCCCGAGGGCTTCGTGCAGGTCGGCATCGCCGAGCAGGACCAGGTCAGCATCGGTGCGGCCCTCGCTCTCGAGGGATTCCCGGTCTTCGCTCCCTGCTACGCCTCGTTCGTCGCCAGTCGCTCCTTCGACCAGATCCGCGTGAACCTCGGCATGATGGGGGCGCCGCTCGTGCTCGTCGGCCTCTCGGCGCGCTACGACTCGGCCGACCTCGGAGCCTCGCACTGCGCGACGGAGGACGTCGCCCTCATGCGCTCGGTTCCCACGGCGACGGTCATCACTCCCGCGGACAACGCCGAGCTCGCGAGTGCGATTCGCTGGCTTGCCGCACACCCCCGACCCGCCTACGTGCGCATCACCGGATCGACGACCGAGACCTGCCTCCATGCGTCAGGCTGCGACGTCTCGGCAGGTGGGGTGACGCAGCTGCGCGAGGGCTCCGACGTCGCGCTCGTCGCCTGCGGCCAGCTCGCCGCTGCCGCCCTGGAGGCCGCCGACATCCTCGAGACCACCGACGTCTCCGCCTCCGTGACCGAGATGGCGATCGTCTCGCCGCTTCGCGAGAACGAGCTGTTGCACGCCATACGAGGCAAGCGGCTCGTCGTCACCGTCGAGGAGCACGGGGTCGTCGGCGGGCTTGGATCAGCGGTCGCCGAGGTCCTCTCGGCACGTGATGACGTACCCCCGCTGCTCGCGCTCGGCACGCCCAGGTCCTATCTCGACGGCGGCGACGTACGCCAGGCACTTCTCACCAACGACGGACTCGACCCCTGGGGAATCGCCTCACACATACTCGAGAGGCTCGAGCGGAGCAAGAAGCGCTGACGCCCTTCGTCACAGGTCGCGATAGTCCACGAGCCTCAGGTCGGCCCGTCCCTCGAGCCACGTGCGAAGCGCGGGGTCGATGAGGGCGTCGACCTCCTTGGCACGGTCGCCCGTGAGCGAGGAGTGCGTGAGGATGTAGTCGTCGAGGTAGCCGGGATGGCAGACGAAGACGACGGTCTCGCCGTCGGCCATCTCCTCGACTGTCTCGACGATCGCGGCCTTGGGGTCGTACCCGGGCTGCATCGAGCGAAGCACCATGCGCGTATCGGTGGAACCGCAGCGCACGACGACCGTGGGGTCAAAGGAGCAGGGCTGCTCCTTGAGACCGTTCTTCTCGGCCACGTAGGTGATGGCGCGCATGAGGTTCTTCGAGAGGACCGCATGGGCCTCGAAGTAGTCGGGGTCATGCCCGACGAGCTCGCGGAAACTCTCGAGCTGCGCCTCGATCTCCGTGACCGCCTCGTCGAAGACGACGAAGTCCTCGCCCGTCTTGTAGCAGGAGCGATACGTGCGACTCGACTTGAACGTCCCGTCCTCCTGAAGGAGGCTGGGAATGCACGCAGGGTCAGAGACGGGCACGCCGAGACAGACGTTCGTGTGCTGGCCGACCGCCACGTCACTCCCGGCGAGAAGCGACAGTCCGCGTGCAGCCTCGGGCATGTTGGTCATGAGGCCCACCGAGCGCACGAGGCCCTCGTTCACGCTTCGAGCGATGCCGAGGTCGACGGCGTAGGAGATGCCGAGGTCGTCTGCGCGGATGAGAAGCTGTTTCATGGTCTTCCCCTCTGTATCGGACATGTCCGTCGAATATCTTTCGCTCGCCTAACATTCTGATGCACTGCGGAGGCACCCGATCCCACATGTCCGGCATCTTCGCCGAACTGCTCCGTAACTCGTCCCCTCAACCCCACCCGATTGTGTGGGGTATTTCCGTGGCCACCTCACTAGAATGATTGCCCATGGAATCGCGAGGGAGGTCATTCGCTGTGGATGTGACCATAAAACCGACGTATCGATGCAACTTCGCATGCAGCTACTGCTGCATCCATCAGTTTGGTCGCTCTCCCCTCCCCGAGCTTTCTGCCGACGATGCCATCCGCGTGCTCGAGAGAGTCTGCGAGCGCGATCCCAGCTGCGAGAAGGTGCGGGGGGGGGGGGGGGGGGGGGAGCCACTCGTGCTTGGTCGCGACTACTTCGAGCACGTTTTCGAATGGCAGGACTCCCAGAACAGGGTCTTTGACAATGCCGTGTTCACGAACCTCACGCTCATGGACGATGACCTCGCCGAGCTTTTCGCCGAGCATGACGCACATATCTACACAAGCTTGGACACGACGTTCCCCGAGCACGACGTACAACGCGGCGGTCGGTGCGCGTAGGTCTGTCATCACCTCGAACGCCTGCGCGAGCTGGGATTCTCTAAGGTGACAGTCAAGTCGACGGTGACCGCGAAGACCGTACGCGACCTCCCGGCGGTCTACGAGTTCATGAAGACGCTGCCGTTCGAGTGGAACTTTGGGCCCGTGTTTCCCTCGGGCAGGGGAAGCAAGGACTATCTCTCCATCATGCCCAATCCCGCGGAGTTCACCAGCATCGCGCAGGACATCTTCGATGATTGGGTAGTCACGAACGGCACGCGCGTCTACCTCTTTGACCAGGTGCTCGACGAGCTGCTCAACCCCTGCGACCCCGCAAGCGTCTGTCGGCCCATGTTCAACGTCGACCCTTTTGGCGACGTGTACTTCTGCGCGCAGTTCCATGGGGATCCAGCATACCGAATCGGTCATTTTGACGATGAGGACACTGCCGATCGCTTTGCAGCCCGAACCTGTGAGTGGAGCTCGTTCCACTTCGAACCCTGCGACTCGTGTCGTTACACGCGTCTCTGCCGGTTCAACCACTGCTCGTTTCTCGGTGACAACTTGGGACTGCAGGACATCTCATGCACACGGTACCTCTGCGAGATGTTCCTCCCGCTGTTCGATCATATCTCTGCTGCGCTCGCCAAACAGATCGACGACGCACGCGTTGCCTCATCACCGCTCTCAACTGCCTCGACGAACCCACCAGACGCCCTCGAACACACCACGAGGAGGTGATTGAATGATGACTGCTCAGCTGACGATGGACCAAGCAAAGAAGATCTCGTCTCCCGCAATCAGGAACGCAGCTCTTCACGCTCTTCAGAACTCGGGAAGCGCCGACGGCGTGATCGACGCACTGAACTATGACAAGTACACGCACGACAAGTCCTCCGAGTGCATTTGCGTGCTCGGCGGCCTGTAAGCCGACCGCACCAAAGAAAAGACAAGGTGGGTGGCATGGCAGCATCAAGGCAGTTGAGCTTCCTCTTCGTCTGCACGTCAGGGTGCAACCTGGCGTGCAGGTACTGCTACATGCCACCCACCGAGCACACGATGCTCTCATATGATGACTTTGCAACCATCTTCGAGAAGCTCGACGGCTTCTTTCCTCCCGAGGACGAGTTCAACGTCGTCTTCCACGGAGGTGAGCCCCTTCTCATGGGATCTGACTTCTATCAGCGCGCCTTCGCCCTTCTCGCCAAGAGTCCCCGACGTGTCCATTCCACCATCCAGACGAACCTCCTACTCATGGACGATGAGCTTCTCCCCCTGTTCGTTGAGAACGACTGCACCATCGGGACGAGCCTCGACGGATCCGAGACAATGCATGACAGGAACCGAACGTATCGCAGCGGTGGAGGCACTTACCACGACGTGGCAGAGCGAATTGACGCCTTGCGCGAACGCGGCGTACCCTGCGGCATCATCGTCACCCTCACCAACGCGAATGTGGGCAGTCCACGAGAGCTGTACGAGTCGCTCCGCAGGTTCACCGGGGCAACGGTGAGCTTTAGCCCCATGTACCTGCCCGATGACCCCGATGGCCTCATGCCTGGACCGGGCGGGCTCGCCGCCTGTCTCACCGAGATGTACGACCTGTGGGCGGCGGACGAGCATCCCCTTCGCCTTGTGGACTTCGAGAACGTCACCAACTCGCTCCTGGGCATCGCGCGCAACCCGCGCTGCACGTTCAGCGGAAGATGTACGAACTTCTTCCTCGCGATCAATGCCAAGGGTGACGTCTTTCCCTGCTGTGATTTCGTAGGCAGGGAAGATCTGAGCTATGGAAATCTCCTCGACGTATCCGCCGATGAGGTCTGGAACTCTCCCGTGAGAGAAGCCCTCTCGCATCGCCTTGACGCTGCCAAGGATCCCTCGTCTCCCCTGAGCTCTTGTCCGACCTGCGAGTTCTTTGACCAGTGTCACGGAGGCTGCATGGCCAAGGCAACGAGCCCTCTTGGCAACAAGGACCACTACTGCGCCGACTATCGCCGCTTCTTCACGCATGTCAGACATCGCCTGGCCAAAGTGGTTCCCGAATAGGAAAGCGCGCCGCCCCCGCCGTGGAGGACACGCCTACAGGCGGACGAACGTGGGCTTCATCCCTTCGAAGGTGCAGGTGTAGCGATACCCGAGCGAGCGAAGCTGGTCCTGCGCCTCGGCGAGATAGGCGCCCAGGTGCTCTGGCGCATGGCTGTCGCTCCCGATCGTGATGACCTCTCCTCCGAGCTCGTGGTAGAGCCTCAGGATGTCCTCGGAGGGAGTGCTGTCCGAGAGTCCGTAGCGATGGCTCGAGGTGTTGACCTCGATGCCCTTGCCGTCGGCGATGACCGCCCTCAGGATCTCCTCGATGATCGGCCGCACCTTCTTAAACGGATAGACTCCCGCGAGGTCGTAGCGCGTGATGAGGTCCAGGTGCCCGAGGACGCTGTAGTCATGGTACGTCCGCACCAGCTCGAGCATCGCCTCGTAGTAGCGCTCGTTGTACTCCTGCTGGGTCAGCCCGCGCTGGAAGTCCTGGGTCCAGAGCTCCTTGTCCCCCACCTCGTGGATCGAGAGGATGATGAAGTCGAAGGGGTATGACGAGAAGAGCTTCTCGTACTGGGGAATCGTATGCACCTGCATGCCGAACTCCAAGCCCAGTTTGATGCGGATGCGACCTTCGTACCTCGCCTGAAGCTCGGCGATCTGGGCGACGTAGCGCGGGTAGTCGACGTTCGCGAAGGCTATCCGCTCTGGCTCGCCCGGACCTCCCGCATGGTACTCGACGCCGAGAGGATCGTCCCAGTCGCGCTTGACGCCGTAGTCGACGTGGTCCGTGAAGCAGACCTCGTCGAGGCCCCTCTCGATGGCGTCGGTAACGACGTCCTCCATCGGGTAGGTGGAGTCGTCGCTGTAGTCCGTGTGCACGTGGTAGTCGGCAAGCATGGGGATCTCCCGTCATCGCATCGTCCGTCGAAACCAGTAAACACCAGCCAGCGCCCAAGACGCGTCGGGCCACACGCCAACGCGAAACGGGCAGACATCCTGAGATGCCTGCCCGCGTCATTGCCGTGCCAACCTGCCCGACGTGCCGTCTCGCTAGTCCTCGAGTCCGTTCCGCGCGATGACGTCGCGGTACCAGAAGAACGAGTCCTTGCGAACGCGCCGCAGGTCGAGAAGGTCGTCCTCCGTGCGATTGACGAACACGAACCCATAGCGCTTGCCATAGCCGTTGTGCGTGCTCACGACGTCCATGAACGCCCACGGGCAGTAGCCGATAAGTTGGACGCCGTCGGAGATGGCAAGCTGCGCCTCGTGGAAGTGACGGTTCAGGTAGTCGATTCGGTACTGATCGTGCACGTGCCCGTCCTCACCGAGCTCCTCGCGAACGCCGATTCCGTTCTCGGTGATGAGGATGGGCAGGCGATAGCGGTCCCACACGCGGCGAAGGGTCGTGCGCAGGCCGATGGGGTCGATGAGCCAGCCGTACTCGGTCTTCTCGAGATGCTCGTTCGCTCCCGCGCGATAGACGCCCTCCTCGCCGACCATGACCTGCTGGTCACCGTTGCGCGGGGCTCGGTCGTGGCCGTCGTTCCTAGCAGCGGCGACCGTCGCCGTGGCGTAGTAGTTCATGGCGAGGAAGTCGGGCTTGGCGCTAGCGAGCAGCTCCATGTCACCCTCGGCGATCTCGGGGGTGAAGCCACGCTCCTCGAGGTAGGACCAGGCCAGGGAGTTGTAGTAGCCCTTCGCGGCCATGTCGAGGTAGAGCCAGCAGCGAATGGCCTCCCAGTCGTCCGCCGCGATGACGTCGGACGGGTCGCAGGTCTCGGGATAGATGGCGGTGATGTTGGGGGCAGGGCCGATCTTGTCGCCGGGGCACATCTCGTGGAGCAGCTTCGTCGCCTTGGCGGATGCCACGAACATGTTGTGGCACTGCTGGTAGAGGACCTTCTGGCTCGGAATCTCACCGGCGCTCATGGCCCCGGGGTGGTTGATCATGACGTTCTGCTCGTTGATCGTGAGCCAGTACTGAACGCGGTCGCCGAGCCGCTCAAAGAGGATGCGCGCATAGCGCTCGAAGGCGTCGACGGTCTCGCGGTTGGCCCACCCGCCCCGCTCGTAGAGGGCGAGCGGCAGGTCAAAGTGGAACATCGTGACGACGGGCGTGATGTCATGGGCGAGAAGTTCGTCAATGAGCGCCTCGTAGAACGCCATGCCCTTCTCGTTGACCTCTCCCATGCCATCGGGGATGACGCGCGACCAGGCGATCGAGAAGCGGTACGCCTTCATGCCCATCTCCGCCATGAGGGCGACGTCCTCGCGGAAGCGGTGGTAGTGGTCGCTCGCGACCTTGAAATCCGCCACACCCGGCACCGTCTCGTGGAGGTCCTGCACGGACATGCCCTTGCCATCCTCGTTCCACGCGCCCTCGACCTGGTAGGCAGAGGTGGAAGCACCCCACAGGAAGTCATTCGGAAACGCCTTGAGCCTTGAGTGGAACATCTCTTCTCCGTTTCTGGGAAACGCGTACTTACGCTTCGAGGTCGAGCAGTGCGTCGCCTGACGTCATGGCACCGGTCGCAACCGATGTGACGGACTTGAAGGACGGCGAGTTGGTCACGACGACCATGGTCTGGGGGTTATACCCGGCCTCGGCGACCTTGTCCTTGTCAAATGTGACGAGCTTCTGGCCTATGCGGACCTTGTCGCCCACCTTGACGGACGCCGAGAAGTACTTGCCCTTGAGCTCGACGGTGTTGATGCCGATGTGGACCATGACCTCGGCTCCGTTGTCAGAGGTGATGCCGATGGCGTGGAGCGTGGGGAAGAGCGCGGTGACGGAGCCGTTGCAGGGGGAGATCACGACACCGTCGGTGGGATCGATCGCGACGCCCTCGCCGAGCGCCTTGCTCGCGAAGACGGGATCGGCGGACTGGTCGATGGGCATGACTGTGCCGGAGACGGGAGCCATGAGCCTGCCGGACTTTGCCTCGGGGAGTACGTCAGCCTTCTGGTCGCTCGCCTCGGTCTCGTCCTTGCCCTCGTAGCGCAGGCTCAGGAAGAAGGTGAGTGCAGCGGTGATGGCGCAGCCGATGACCATGGCGATGATGATGTTGATCATGTACTGGAGCGTGTCGTCACCGATGTAGAGCAGGATCGCGGGGAGACCACCAGAGCCGGTGGCAAAGCGGTGGGTGTGGGTGAGGCCGGCGTACAGGCCACCTGCGGCGCCGCCGATCATGGCTGCCACGAGGGGGTACTTCTTGGGGAGGTTCACGCCGTAGAGGATGGGCTCGGTGATGCCCATGAAGGCGGTGATGGAGCCGGAGCCTGCGGTCTGCTTGATGCGAGGATCCTTGGTGCGGAGCGCGACGACGAGACCAGCGGTTGCCTGGCACATGTTCGAGACGATGTTGCCGGGACCCCAGATGCTGTCATAGCCGAGCTGGGACATCTGCATGACGCCGAGGGGAGCGATGCCGTTGTGCAGGCCGAACATGACCATGACCGGGCAGAGTCCGCCGATGAGGACCGCGGGAGCCCAAGCGGCGTTCTCGGCGAGGAAGGTAAAGACGGACGCGAGCGCCTTGCCGGCGAGGTAGCCGAGGGGGCCGAGGACGGAGAACGCGAGGGTGCCCATGACGATGAACGTGATCATGGGGACGAACACGAGGTTGACCGACTTGGCGATGTGCTTGTTGAGGAACTTCTCCACGTAGGACTGGACGAATATGACCAGGATGATGGGGATGACGCTCGATCCGTAGCTCGCGAGCGTGAACGGAATCACGCCGAAGAAGTTGACGGGGTCACCCGCCGTGACGAGCGCCGACCAGTTGGGGTGCAACATCATGGCCGCGACACCCGCAGCGAGGATGGGATTGCACTTGAGCTTCTGGGCCTCGCAGAACGCGAGCAGGATCGGGAGGAAGTAGAAGACGCCGTCAGAGAAGAGGTTGAGCATGTAGTAGGTCTGCGAGGTCTTGTCGATGAGGTTGAAGACGACGAGAAGGGCCATGACGGCCTTGACCATGCCGGCGCCGGAGAGGGCGGGGATGATCGGCTGGAACGTGCCCGAGATGAAGTCGACGATGACCTCGAACACGCCCTTCTTCTCGGCGGGTGCCGCGTCGGCGTCGGACGCCTTGATGTCGAGAAGCGGCTCGATTTCCTCGTAGACGTCAGCCACCTGAGGCCCGATCACGACCTGGAACTGCCCACCAGACCTAAGCACGCTGATGACGCCGTCGAGCTTCTCTATGGCGGCCTGGTCAGCCTTGGCTTCGTCGGTGAGCGAGAAGCGCACGCGGGTCTGGCAGTGGAACGCGTTGGTGACGTTCTCCTTGCCTCCCACGAGCCTCACGATGTCCTTGGCGAGGGTCACGTACTGTTTGCTCATGCGGTTCCTCCATCCATCTGCTTCTGACAGGGGGCCACGGAGACTCGAAGCTTGCCGGCTGGGTTCCGTGGCCTTGAGAAGACAATAAACTCGCAGGTAGATGGTCATGTTTGTGAAACGGGAACACGAAACATGGTTTCGCGGCGGCAGGGGCGATTGGCCCTGCGGGCGTGAAACTCCGCGAAACTCCGTCATTCTGACGCATGCCGGAAGAGGCTATCCCTCCGCGTCGTCCTCGGAAGGCCTGTCGCCGGAATGGACGCTCCGCTCACCCTCCAGCACGCGCGAGCTCTCGAGACGATACTGGAGGTTCCTCTCGTAGTTCCTTGCGAACACGCATGAGAAGAGGATGTTGAGCAGGTAGTTGATCGACTCCTCCGTCGAGTAGTTCGCAATCTTGTTGTAGAGCCTCTCATGAGACGAGATGGTCAGCGTGCAGGGAATCGTCTGTCTCACAAAGTTGTCGCCCGCGCCCGTGATGCCAATGAGCGAGACCCCTCGCTCCATCAGGGTCGATATGGCCGTCGACCTCGACGAGTGGTCGGTGTTGCCGGAGTACGAGATGAAGATCGCGCAGTCCTGACGGCCGAGCGCCCGCGACTGTATGCCCGTCTCCCCCGCTGTCACCACGGACGCCTGCTTCCCGATGGTCACGAGCTTGCGACAGAAGAGGTCAGCGACGTAGCAGTTGGGGCTGAGCCCGAAGACCCGCACGATGCGAGCCGCGTCGAGGTAGCGCACGGCGCGGCGGAGCATGGCCCGATCGAGATGGTCGTAGGTGTCGGCTATGGCCGCGGCCTGGAGGTCGCCGATGTTCTGGATGATCGTCTCGTCGGAATCGCCCGGCCGAAACGGGAAGTTGGGGTCAACGGTGATCTTCGAGTCCTTCTCGCCGAGCTCCTCGGCCATGAAGGCGCGAATGAAGTCGCGCCAGCCGTCAAAGCCGAGATGCTTGGCAAAACGAGTGATCGACGGCTTCGAGGTGAAGGTGGCCTCGGCGATGTCAGCGATCGTGTATTGGGAGAGATGGGCGTGCTCGCGCAGGATGAACGCCCCGATGGCATGGCGCGAGTCGCTCGTGCTCACGGTGATCTCTTCGACCTTGTGGTAGAGATACATGGCCTCCCCTATCGACTGAGTGCTGCTCGGGCGGCCGGCATCGTCGGAGCGAGGTATCGTGCCTTCATTATCGCCAGCCTCAGGGGCGCGGACAACCGTCGGGCCGCCAGAGCGGTGTTCCCGCCCCATGAGAGGGACAGCAAGACGGAAGGCCCGTGGGATGCGCGACGTAACGCTCAGCTAGAGTGAAGATGCGTGCGCACCCGGAAGCGGGCACTCTCGACGTGCCCTCGCGAGCATGTCATAGTGCTCGGGTCGGTGCGCATCGCTCGCGATGTATCGATACATGCGTTGCGCGAGCATCGCCTTCGCCGGTTTCTTCTCGTGTCCGAGACGACCGCCCGAGATAAAGTCTGCGCTCGCCTGCAGCCTGCAGCCCATGTCGACAAACTCCTGGGCGAGGCTGATGTCGTGCTGGATCGCGATGTAGCGCTCGGGGTGCGCGATGACGACGTCAAAGCCCATCCCCTGCAGTTCAAAGACCGTCTGCTTGTAGGCTCCGTACTGGGTGTGCGAGGCGCCTGTCGACAGCTCGAGCAGAAACGTCGCCTGCCCTCGTCCCGCAAAGCTCGGTCCTGAGATGGAGAGCCTCGGAGCCCATTCGTCAAAGCCCAGGTCCATGAGCTTGTTCCAATTGACCTCGAAGCCCATGCGGAGCGGAAACCCATCTGCATGCGCCTCAAGGTCATAAAACGCGTCCCACATGCCATCGAAGTCGAAGTAGGGATCGCGACAGTGAGGCGTGCAGATGATGCTGGTCACCCCTGCCCGCTTGGCGGCGTCGAGCATCGTCAGGGACTCGTCCATGTCCCGTGCGCCGTCGTCAACGCCCGGTAGTATGTGGCAGTGAATGTCACGCATGACCGTTGATCCCGAATCCGCTAGATTGAACGGCGGTTGGAGGACTTCTCGGCCCTGGGGCTCAGCGCGGGGCTGAACCCAACGGCGTTCGCACTACTCCCACCGGAGTACGAGCCATCCATCGAATCCGACGACCAGCCAGTATCACCAGACGAGGAGCGCTCGAGAGGAGTCGAGGGCTTTCTCTGCGAAATGGGCGGATGGTGAGCCGCCTTCGGCTTCTTCTCAGGCTCGCTCGCACCTGTCGACGAAGAGGACTCCTGGATCTTGGGGGCGCTCCCGCCATCCTGCTCGCCGTAGTAGTAGCTGTAGTAGTAGTCACCCGACTGGTACTTGCAGTAGTTCATGATGACGCCGGAGATCTTGCCACCCGTCTTGCTCAGCTGGTCGTACGTGTTGCGCACCTGCTCGCGACGGGTAAAGTTCTCGCGTATCACGAGGAACGTGGCATCCACAAGATGACTCAGCACGGCGGCATCGACGAACGCGGTAACCGGAGGGGTGTCCAGAAGCACGTAGTCGTATGCCTTGGAGAGACCCTCGAGAAGCAGCGCAAAGCGGTGCGAGGCAAACAGGTCGCTTGGGTTGGGGATATTGGGCTCAGCGTCGAGGAAGTACATGTTCGGCGTGTGCGTAGCGACAATCGCAGACTGCGCTGTAACATCGCCCGAGAGCACGCCATAGAGTCCGTGACGGGCATGGACGCCAAGCCGACTTGCCAGGGTACGACGCCGGAGGTCACATTCAACGAGGAGAACGGTCTTCCCCGAGGTTGCAATGGCTTCGCAGAGAAGCTGCAAGACGTAGCTCTTGCCCTCGTTGGGGATGGAGCTCGTCACCACGATGGTCTTGACCGGATTGTCGACATCAAGGAAGCGGATGTTGGCAAGAAGCGTCTTTGCCGCATTCTTAATCTCGACGTCGCCCGAACCACGCTTGTTCGTCTTAAGCTTAGCCATGAGCTATTTCCCTCCCAAAACCGGGATGTGCCCGATGACTGGCACGCCGAGAAGCTCCTCGGCATCCTCGCTGTTACGGACCTTCGTGTTGAGTGTCTCTTCGAGAACTGCAATCATAATCGCCATAAGGAGTCCAGCTAAGAGAGCAACGACCACGTAAAGCGGACGGTTTGGACCACTCGGAGAAGTTGGAGCAGCAGCGTTATCAATCGCGTTGATGCTCTTGACCTCCATGACGCTCTGCGCGATATCGCTCGTGTTCTTGACCATGGCATTGGCAACATCCGCCGCAGACTGAGCGTTGGGACCCGTGACCGAGAGCGTGACCACGCGCGACGTGGTGGAGCTGGTAACGGATATCTTAAAGCCTCGGAGGTCTTCAAGTCCCAGATCACTCGCGGTATCAGCCTTTACGCGGTCACTCTTCATGAGCGTTGCGACGTCGTTGGTAATCATCTGAGAAGCCGTGAGATCGCTGCTCGTTGTGGTGGCTGTGGTACTGTCCCCGCTCGTAACGAGCACGTACATCGTCGTAGAGGCAGTGTATTGATTGGGGAGGAAGACAGAAATTCCTGCTACTGCGAGTGCGGCTAGAAGCGGCATGAGAATCACCATACGCAAGTGATTGCGTAGGACAATCAGTAGCTCTTGCAATGTCATAACAATAGGCCTCTGTTCTATGGGGCAATATCTCTAGTACATGATACTGAATTTATTCCTTATATCAATTGCAATTGTTATTACCGCAGGAATCTATGGAGGATTCCCCATTCTCTCTGGTACTGTCACCGCTATCTCATGATGGTCATTGATTTTCTAATCCCAACATACACTGTTCCCTCGTTGAAGCGGGACATCCATACCGCAATCTATCACAGAAAGCAATGTGGAGACCGTACTTCCAAGTATCGAGAACAACGGCATCTGCTGTTGTTAGGACTCCTCTCGACAACAGAATAACGCCGCAGGGTTGACTCGGAAGGCTGCATGTACCCTTGAGCAGACAACGCCTATCCTGCCTTCATAGTGAGATGGCAGTTTCTCTTCTAAGACCAAGCAGACAGCCGAATCAAAGGGCTTTCTTAAGTGAGACATGGTATGAGAAGCAATCCTAATGATCATGTTCTGCTCGGAAGCGAATTATTGCATTTGCAAACGCTTCAGGGTCGTAGGACATCTTGATGAATCGCATAAGGTCATTGGAGGCAAGCTCCCACCAACGCGATTTCTCAAGCACGGAAATGGTCTTTTCGTCAAATCGCTTCTTCAGTTCACGTGCAGGCGAACCAACAACGATTGAATATGGCTCGATATCATGTGTAACTATGCTCCCAGCGCCGATTACCGCACCATTACCTATCCGATTACAGCCAGAAGTGATTACGACACCGTAGCCAAGCCATACATCATTTCCCACGATAAGGCCACTTCTGTTGACATCGTAGTCCAATGTGCCAGAAAGCAGCGGATTGTACATAATGGGAGACATAACCGCCCTTCCTATCGGATGATTTGCACCGAAGTAGTGGATATCTCCTGCAAAAGAGCAGTAGCGGCCAATTTGAATAGACCCCCCTCCGCTGTTGAATAGGCTGTCAAAGCAGGAGCCATAAGTATAGAGACCGACATCTGTATCGTTCACTTCAAGAGCGTACGATCGTAGCTTCTTAGAAGTCATCTGCCACTTCACAGAACCTCGATACTTGTAATGCAACTTGATGGAAAGCCACTTAAATTTCACTTTAATACCTCGCAAACAGACGAAGTCAAAATCGCGTCAGAGACTTTGTCAAGATGCCCGGCCATTTCGCCTAGCCGATATTATCTGGAGTATTTGATAAATGGCATGCTTAGCTTGGTATGTTTGAATAAGAATGACTATCAATGCGCATACACTTGAGAGCATCACATAGTTCTCGACATTTACGGCAGCCAGCACTGCTTGTACCAGCAGGAGACCTACACAAATGTAGAAGGTCGCCCACTTCACTTCAATTGAAACAACACTACGAATTCCTATTACCCTCGTAAGCATCACAAGGAAGTTGCTCAACACGTCAGCAATGCATGCGCCGAGTAAGCCCATCGTCGGAACGAGCACCCAGCAGCCAACGGCGGTAGCGGCTGCACCAACAAGAGTCGTCACGAATAATCTTTTGGTATCCATGCTGGCCGCGTAGATAGTTCCGTAAAAAGAGAAAATAGTATTAAAAAAGAACGCGACAAGGAGCATCGGGATGAAGTTCCATACCGAGTAGAAGCTATTCTGAAGCAACAGTGCGGCGAAGAAAGGTGATAGCGCGGAGAGTAGGACAGCACAAGAGAACATCACGAATTGTAATGCGGTGAATATTGTCGTGAAGAAGTTCCCAGAACCCTCCTGGCTGAACTCTTGGTAGGCGGAAATTTGCCAAGCCTGCTGGAAAATCTGGAAGACAGCATTAAGGAGGTTGGGGATCTTGCTGCCAGCCGCATAAAGTCCATTCGCAGCAATCCCGAGAAAACCAGTAACGAAAAAGCGGCTGACACTGTTGTTGACCCACCAAAACAGCGTGTTAGGAGTTAATGGTACGGCATAGGACATCATTTTTGTCAGGTATAGTCGAACATCGCTCATGGTGATTCTTAGAAAATGTTCTCGGTGCTTGCCCATAAGCTCGTATATCGCAGAACCAACCAGGCTGCCAATCACAAGCGATGCAAAGTATCCCTCAACGCCCATGTCAAATGTTGCGATGAACACGAACGCACCCGCGAGCGTAGCCAGTGAGGATAAACAAGCAGCAAAGGGAATGATGCGAACCTGGTCGAGAGCTCTGGATACGTTGCTCTGATAGGTAAGCAAAGCGTTGCAAATATAGGCCATCAGAAACCAGAGCTTGTAACTGCCCAACCCGCCAAAAATACTCAAGTCAAGAACAGGCAGGAAGAGCGCGACAATCAGGATGCTCACTCAGCAATCCGCGCTTTTGCTTGACGACCGAGACTAGCTACCTCTCCCATATCCATGGCGTCCGCCCGTTTGATAAGCGCGGCTAAATTGCCAGGCTCCTTGGTCCAGTACAGAGCCGTATTTTTCGCCACCTCGCGGTTGAAATCCACATCCAGAAGCAGGTTCAAGTCGGTAGTGCCCAGCGCCTCGAGCAGGCTCGGGTTCGTGCCGCCAACTTCGTGGCCATGAAGATATCCATAAGCATTCTCACGAATCTTCGCCAGCAGGTCACGATCGTAGACCGTGCCTACAAATTTTATCCTCGAATCGTGATCAAAACCCGTCCTGGTCTTGAGTTCAGCCAGAAACCCCTCGCTCACGTTCGTGATGAGCGCGAAATCGCGTTCGCTGCCGCTCGCCATAAACTCGCGAATCATAGTTTCATAGTTGTTTTCCGGCACAAAGCGCCCTACCACCAGATAGTAGCCCTTAGGGGTAAGGCCCTTATCGGCATACCAGGAGAGAAGCTTCGGATTGTCATCCGCCAAGAAACTTGAGGACACATCCGCACCGTAAGCGATGAAGGTCGTCTTGGGAGCATATGAGTCGCTGTCGTACTCCTCGTGAATGTATTTCTCAATGCCACGGGAGTCGCACACCAGAAGATCGCAGTGTCGTGCCATTGCTGCCTCAGAGGTCTTCCAGTAGTGGCGCACGGGAGCGCTCCACTTGGCGCGAGCCCACTCATGGCCATCGGGATTCACAAAGAGCATGCCGCCGAGAGCATGGATACGCTTCTGAAAATGAGAACAGAACGGTCCGATACGACATGCAAGCACATAGACGATCGGATGCTCAATCCCGTTCTTCTCGATATAGCGGCACGCATAGTTGAGAGCAGCTACGTCGTACCAGATTGCCTGCGCAGGGCCGATATCAGGCACCTTGACTTCAAAGCAGTGCGCGGCGTGGTATTCAAACTCTCCGTTCTCACTTGCCTTGCAGGCCACGTGGTATTTGATGCTCTGATTGCTTTCATGGCAACCAGTCAGCCGATCAACAAAGGTCTCGTAGCCACCGTACTTGCCAGGGATACCCTTTGAGCCGACAATGAAGACGTGCTGAACCGTTGTGCAGCACTGTTTTTGAAATTCTTCAATCTCAGATGCACTATCCTGGGTTACGCACTCCGTCATTTCGGATTCGACAACTGATTCTGACTCGATTATCGAAACGGCATGATTAATTTCATCTTTCTCGTACGTCATCATGCTGCCCACAAGGTTGTGGCTACAACAAAACCGCTAGCAATACCGATGAGCGCGGGACATAGCGAAACGTATGTCTCAATGTTGCAATTCACAGTAATTCCTAACTGGCACAGACGACCTTTTATCTAATATGCACATTAGCCTATTTGAAGAACGTAGCGGTTCAACCACGTCAAAGAACTGGAGAACCACCGAGCACCACAGAATAATCAATGGTGAAACTCAAATCTAATATGCGCCCTGCCCTGTGAATACCTGGATGATAGTATTCACCACACACTTCAAATCAACCCACGGCGTAAACTCCCGCACGTAGTCAAGGTCATACTGCACGTTATCTTCCCACGAGGTATCAGAGCGACCGCGCACCTGCCAGAATCCCGTGAGCCCCTGCGGAACCACGAGCTTGCCCATCTCATGGGAGTTGTAAGTCACAACCTCGGCTGGCAGCGGGGGACGAGGGCCAACAATACTCATCCCTTTTGTCAAGACGAAAAAACACTAAAGGCGCCGATAGGTTGGATTATTGGATTGACCTGCGGGTTTTTGTATTGCCAATGGCACTGCGGACAGCGTATTGCGCCAGCGAATCGCGGCTACCGCTTTGCGCATAATAAAAACGCCCGGCGACGATTCGAATGGTCGAGTCGAGCCCGAAGACGACCTCTACCCCTAAGCGAAATCGTTCCATTGGGGCGAATTCCCAATGGGACGATTCCCCACAAGCGGCGCGCGGCTGCATAAACTTCGATGGCGGAGGCCATCGAATGCAGCCTTCCGCCAGAGTCAGCCACCGCGAAGCCACGGCTTCTCGTTAGGTCCCGAGCATCCCCAACGCGCCATCCGGCCAGCTTACCGGGAAGGGCCCACCTTGGACGTTGACGTTATCGGGCCGCCTCCCGTGCCCCCAGCGCAGCAGTGGCTGGACCCGCCAAGGCGGCCAAGGAGAGCGCTCCACGCCTCCTCCCCTTGGAACCCCACCGGCCGCATGCCCGCTCAAGCGCCGCGGGGCTGTTGCCCGGGATGCGGCGCTGCGCGCCGCACGCGCGACATCCCCACAGAATTCCGGGCGACATCGGCCCGTCGCCGGCAATTCGGTGGGGATGCCGGCCCTCGCGGGCCTTCGCGAATCCGGCGCTCCGCACCGCCTCCCGGGCATATCGGCAGACAAGCCGAGCAAGGAGGCCTTGCATCGGAGGCCGATCGGAGAAACCCAGGCAAAGGCCCCGCAGCGTCGCAAGGCCCCGCAGAAGCTTTTGCGGGAACAGAGGACTCGCGTCGGCAAATCGCGGCGAGCATGCCGCACGCCAGCGGCCCTACCGATCGCCGCCCGCGGCCGCACCTGTCCAAAATGCCCCGAAAACGGCCTTGGGACGGGCAGCTGCGCCGGCGCAAGTGCACGAAGCGCAATTGCGGCGCCGGATGCGCCGCAGGAAAGGAGGCGGGATGTACGCGAACCCCAAGGAGACGACGTCGCTCAGGCTGGACGGGACCATGAAGCGCAGGAGCAGGGAGCTGCTCGCGCTGCACGGGATGACCCTGACGGAGGCGTTCGAGGAGTACATGGACGAGCTCGTCTACCGGGGCGGGCCGCCCATGAGGGCGAGCCGCGAGGCGAAGGCCAACACCATGAGGATCCGGTTCGAAGCCTTCATGGAGAGCGGCTTCGGAACCGGCGAGGAAGGCGAGCGCCCTGGGGATGGGGGCGCAAGATGAGCCGCAGCGCGAAGACGAGGAAGCTGTCGGTGAGGATCAACGCCGACCTGAAGGCGTCATTCGAGGACACGCTGCGGGGCATCGGCGTCGACCCCACCTGCGCGATGAGGAGCTTCGCCTTCCAGATCGTGCTCGAGGGGGACACCCCCTTCGACCCCGTCGACGGCGACTTCGAGGCGGGCGGCAGGACCGCGGTGACGTCGGTCAAGATCCCGGAGGACGTCGCCGGCGAGATGGAGTCCGTGCTCAAGAGCCTGGACACGAACTTCTCGCAGGCAGTGAGGCTGCTCGCACTGCAGACGACCGCGCTGGGAGGGATGCCGTTCGCCGCCGGCATCCCCCGGAAGGAGAGGTGAGGGGCTGCCGGCTTCGCGGAAGGCTCTGGGCGCTTTTTCTCGGCAAGGCGCCCTGCCGCTTCGGCCTCTCGAGGCGGCCAGAGCGCCAATGCGGATACCGTGCAAATCAAAAACGCACATCAAACGACCCACCTTGTCCACTGCAATCACCACTGCATATAGGCGGCTTTGCCATCAACGATGTTCACAACGAAAGGCTCGCTCCTTCCATACACTACGCCGTCCTTGACCAAAATGCACTCAACGTAATGCAGACCTGTGTAGCTGGTGCTTTCGCTTCTAGTCCTCCTACCATTCGACAAAGTCGAGCTACAGTAGAAATCACCCCTGAGGCAACCCGCGCGAAGCGCCTCCTCCCCATCATTGGTAACTTGCCACCGAACTTCGTATCTTTTTATCCCCTCAGCATGGGCTTCGAAACGGAGGGATACGCCTTTAGGCAAAGGGTCGCCCGATTCAAAGGGAGTAGGAGTTCCGCCGCTGCGTGTTTTCGTCGCCGAAACGGTGACTGCAACAGCATCAATCTCCGTAAGGCCATGATGCCGATGATGGGAAAGGGAGTCGACCTTCATTCGGGCCGTCGAGAGCGGCCTGCAGTTGACGACGCGTTCCGAAAGACCGAGAGAGCGCCTCATTTCGCGCAAGGCGTAACGGTTTATGAAACCGCTCCTCGATCGAGATGGAACCGGAACAAGGTCTGCAAGAACGGAAGAGTGCCAGTCCGCAAAAGACTGCATGGTTGAACCATCCCATCCGTCGGCAAAATTCTCCAACGGATCGGATGGGTTAGCCAACTTGTATCCGTCGCCGGTTTTCTGGATGAACCTTGGCATAGATTCGACCGTCAGCACAAAGTCGTCATACCAGTTTCCCGTTCGAGCGACCGATTCATAGGCCTTGGCCGCAAGCGTCGTTATAACTATAGAGCGCGGCTTTTTATCCGAGGACCGAGCAAAGTAGATGTCCCTATGTCTTTTCAGAAGCTGGATGTACCTTTGAAGGGGAAGCTTCACCTTGTACACTTCTATCTTCTCAATTGAAACGGACTTCGCAAGCGCGAGCCTTTTCCTTTCTTCATCGACTCGAGCCACACCTAAAAACCATTGCGCAAACCCTCTTGGATTCGTAGTGGGCCAGCTGTCGCAAATGCCTCCAAACAAAGGGTGCCTTTTATCTGTGTGGGCGAGATAGGAAGCGCCGTCTGGGATTTTATATGATTTCGCGACCATAGCTCGGCGATGCGAATGCGTGTCGTCCAACGTTGGTAATATATCAAGGTGAAAGTTTGCATCGTCGACATACTCCAACGTCCAGCAACGTTTTCCATCGTGCGGCTCGTTTGACATTCCGTGCCTGCGAGCATAATCTTTAACATCCTTGCCAACCACCTCTTTGAGCGCTTTTTGCGATATGTCTCCCTTGCTCAAAGACCGAAGGTTACAAACCATATCGACATCATATGACCCGTCATCGGTGGTGGGCTTAATGGCGGTGCCAATCTTAATGGATCCCTGCAAGATGATTTCAGGGTCATACTCAAACAGACCGGAAGACTCTGCTGTCAGTTCACGAGACACCGACCCGTAAGCAGAAATCGCCTTATCGTAATAGCTGTCAGGCATCTCGATCTCGCTCAATGCGCTGGCAAGCTGACCTTCCATGTATTTGGAAAACTGTGCGTCTATCAACTAGAGAACCTTTCTCGCAGTTGGGGCGATACCATAAAATACACCGCTGATTTCGACGGTGCCCTTTTCGATATCACGCGCATCAACCAAGACGAGTTCGCAATCGGGGCCCGACCCTATTGCCTCCCGAATGAGGGCCGCCTCGTCCATCGATAGAGTAACTTCGTAAACGTCGTGGATAAGAAGCTCGTAAATCTCCAGCTCCTTCGAGTACGACATCTTGCGGTCGCACATGCGTATAAATTCTGGGTTGAAGCACTTAACGGCCTTGTCAGTAAGATAGCCAGGCTCGACAAGCTCTTCCCTGAACTCCCTCATGGTCCCAACCTCGCGCCCGGTTCTCCCGTCAAACCAATCGAGAAACTCCAGGAGGTTCTTTCCCGGAAGGCGCAAGCGCAAATCATCGGAATCTGTTAGATGGGTATTAAGGGCACAATCAGCTCGTGCGCCCAAGCTGTCAAGTTTCGCCTTGCTGCTAGGGAAACACTTGTACACGCCACCCACTGGCTGATATTGGGACCTAATTCGGCCGCCGCGTATCAGAAGGTATTTACCATCGACAACGATTCTGAATAAGTACGCTGCACTAACGCGCACCTCCTCGTTCCGATGAACGCCTGCACTGCAGAGCAACGCAAGTCGCCTTCGATTCTCAATAGTTTTCTTTGCTAGAAACACTATGAACGTCGCTACAAGAGAGGCGACAACGCCATAAATGAAAGACCCTATATCCAACTGCCAACCTTTCTTTATAATAGAGCGAGTATTATGTTGCTTATTATAAGCATCATAAAGGTAGTTCTTGCTGTCAAGTCTATCATATGTAATAATTTCTTACATCGGAAAGGAGCACAACTATGAAATTGCTGAGCGTAGCGGTATCGGGCTTCCGCAACGTCGCGCAGACCGCCATCGAGCTCGGCGGGATAAGCGCCATCGTCTCTCCGAACAACTACGGCAAGTCGAACCTGCTGCAGGCCATCGACTTCGGCTTCGAGTTCATGAAGTCGAGCAGCCGCCAGCGCGAGTCGATGATGCGCTCGTTGAATTGCATGCCGCTGAACCCCAAGCTCGCCAACGACGACTTCCGCTTCTCCATCACGCTCGACGACCCGGCCCTCGGGGAATACCGTTTCGTGCGCTACGGCTTCTCGTTCGCCTGGCTGCGCGACGACGGCGAGGGCTGCAGGATAACCGACGAGACCATAGAGATCAGCTCGAGGGAGCGCGGCCCCTGGACCAACTACCTCAAGCGCAACGAGGGGAAGTACAAGAAGAGCCACGACACGAGGTCGTTCCGCTCGATAAGCCTCGACGGCACGAAACTCGCCATCGACGTGCTCACCGCGATCGAGGACATCGACATCAACGGGGCCATCAAGTCCGTCCTGTCGGCGTCGTTCGACATATGCGACTCGCTGGACACCGACAACCGCTTCCGCTCGACGCCCTTGGAGCTCAAGGTGCAGCACCCTGACGACTCCTTCGTCATGTTCGACGACGAGGACCTGTCCCGCTCGCTGTTCCACCTGAGCAAGGCCAGCCCGGAAAGGTACGAGGATTTCCAGGCGGCCGTGTATACGCTGTTCCCCGAGTTCGAGGAAATCTCGGCCGTCTCCTACGCCATCAACCCCGAAGAGCACAGCAGGCTCGTCGAGATGCTCGGCGCGGCCGACGCCGACACGGACATCCCCTTCAGGATCAAGGACGAGCTCTACCGCCTGATGATAAAGAGCTCGCACGTCAACCAGCCAGTCGACGTCTCCTATATGTCCACCGGCACGA
Organism: Atopobium sp. UBA2090; assembly: GCA_002331575.1. Classification (GTDB taxonomy): domain Bacteria; phylum Actinomycetota; class Coriobacteriia; order Coriobacteriales; family Atopobiaceae; genus Olsenella_D. The sequence goes on from DCZG01000148.1 coordinate 27,228, forward strand.
AGCGCATCATCTGGCTTATCGCCAACGTGATGATCGCCGGGGCCAAGGGCGCGGGCGGCATCGGCATCGAGGAAGTCGAGACGAGCATCCATCCGCGCATGACGCAGGAGCTCCTCGAGATCCTCAACGAGAACGTTGCGGACACCTCGCTGCTGCTCACGAGCCACTCGCCCTACCTCATCCAGTACCTAAAGCCGGAAAAGGTCTACGTCGGAGTGCCGAACGAGGACGGTGTTGCGTACTTCAGGAAAATGCGCCCGTCGAAGGTGAAGGGTGCTGTCGCCGCAGCGTACAACCATGGGTTCGGCCTCGGGGAGTACCTCTTCTCCCTGATGTCGGACGACGGAGACGGCGCCCGGGTGCTCTGCGACCTCCTGGAGGACTGACATGGGCGGAAGCGAAGCATGCCACGGCCTGGCGTTCATCGTCGAGGGTGCGACGGAGAAGGTCTTCTACCTCGAGTACCTCTCGCAGCTGTGCGCGGCCAAGGGCCTCGCCCTCAGGAAGGACCTCGACACGCAAGAGGACCGCTACGCCATAACATCGGCAAACGGCGAGAAGGTCGTCATGATGGCCAGCGTGAACTCCGTCTCCCAGATGACCAACTCGGCCACGTGGTTCGACAGGGCTTGCGTAGGCGAAAACCCGGAAATCGCTTGGACGGTCTTCCTCTGCTACGACACCGATGAGTACAACAGCGACATCACGAAGTTCCACGAGGACGACTGGGTGATGCTGCGCGAGAGCATCTCTCCCGCAGCGCAGAAGGTCGTCGACCTGGCGGCTAAGGCCGACATCGAGGACGTGATGCTGTGCGACCTGCCCGGCGTCCTGTCCTTCCTAGGGTTGCCACCTGAGACGGAGATGCCGCCGGGCAACAAGGGGAAGACGAAACTCAAGAAGCTCTACAGGAAGGTGGCGCCGAACAAGGCGTACCACTCCGGCGAGCGCGCCAAGGACTTGATCTCGCACCTCGACATGGCAGAGATCAGGGCATCGGCGCCCGTCCCGCTCGGAGAGATAGACAGAGCGGTCGTAAGCGGCTGATGTAACTTTTGGCACCCTAGAACTTACATCGAGCCCCGATTTTATGGCGAAATCGGGGCTTTTCTCGTCCGCATGTAAGTTTGATGACGCATCTATCTGACAAGCAGCACGCAGCGAGCATAGTCAGATCACTCTCTCTGGCTATCATGTCAGCCCTACTTCTCGATGTGGGCGAGGTGAAGGCAAGTGCCGCAGCTGACTGGCAAGTACTATTTGTCAGGCCTGCCACGATTGCCGCCGATGTCTGATAACAAAGAACGGGCTGCAAAGCCAGCCACTGGGCATTTAATCCAACAGATGCCTAATCGCGCCTATAGGCAGAGGGGCGCAACGCCCAGAGACACTGCCGTCTCCTCCACAACCGGTCTCCCAGCTTGCCGAAACGCTCGACGACAAACCGGAGGGCTGAATCGAAGCTGAATGCAGCCTTGCCCGCTCCGACACGCCGAGGCGGCTGGAACACCGATACGGATGTCGTGCGAGCATAGGTAGGTGGATGTCTGCTGTAGGCCGTGGGCCTACAGCAGACATCCCTTTTGTCAAGACGAAAAAACAAGATTACCTGCAGAAATGATCCGACTAGATAGCTGAACTACCTGTTTCCTGGAGTTTGAACCTCCAGACTTTTGCGGCTCATTCCGACCGTCATTGACGATGAACCAGCTCCGAAAAGCCGCCTTCAAATCGAATAGTAAATCGTCCCATTGGGACAGATTCCCAATGGGACGATTCTTCGCATCAACGTCGGAACATACACAAACCCAGCGTTTTAGCGAAACGGCAAATCTAAAATGAATCGCGAGGCTTTAATGCGTCAACGAGCAATACCGGCCTAGCTCGCAGCTAAGGACGAATGCCTCGACCGCCGCTATAATCTCAATGGATAATGGAATGGCATAACGCATTGGAGACGTATGGCAAAGAAGAAGCAACCGCAGGCACAAACGCCGGAACTGTTCACCGTCTACTACATGAATCAAGACAAGGTTTTCGAGATGCGCATGCTCCTTGACAACCGGCTTCGAACAGGGCACACGGGAGAGCAGACGGGCTCTACATCGAGCGAAGCCAACATCAACGCCGAAGCCGGCGCAAAAGTCCCGTTCCTTACAGAGCTACAGGGCAACATCGAAGGAAAAATCGGCCACGAGAAGCAGACCAAAATGGTCGATACGCTGGAATACATCCACACAAAAAGCCGTATGCTCTCCGACATCATCGCCCGTTGCAACATCTTTGAAGGGAACTCGGCCAACGAAGGCGACCTCGTTTACATCGACGACGTCAATCTGGAGCTCCTCAACGAAGACGAGGTACGCGCGCTCATCGCAATCATGACGGGGACGTTCGACGGCTTCACAGTTCCCGAGGCGGGCGGGCTCGATATCGGGCACATGTTCCAATCGATAGTAAAGGCGGGGGCATCGTTCAAGCTGAGAGGCGAAGCCGGACATGAGTGCGGCGGCCCCATCCTCCTGAAAATACCCATCGACAGCGGCAACCTCTTCGAAAGCGGATACTCAATCGACGACCTGCTCATAGGCAAGGTCGGCGTCGTGGGAATCTGCAAGGGCAAGGTAAAAACGGACGACCTGCACAGCTCATTCGACTACTTCCAGGCCAAAGACGAGCAGCAGCCAAGCGAAGACGACGGCTTCATCGAATGCGCGGAAGACGCGGGCACAGAACCCGAAGACCCGCGAGACGAAGGCGATGGAGAGCCCACCTACATCGACGTGCTCTCGATTATCCAGGCCGTAAAAGCAAAACCGGAAGCGTAGCCCATGCTCAAACTGACGACTTACAGACGCGACCAATTCCCCAATCTCAAGGCGAAGCTTGAAGCAGACGGCTACACCTACGCGTCGGCAATGGAGCTGCGCAACACGCAGAAGCTCGCCTCGCTGTGCAGCGAAGGCCGCATCGCGCTCGACGTCTCGCCGCTGTTGCCGCTCCTCGATCCCACCAGCTGCCTCAACGACACCGCATCTGCCACTGAGACGCTAATGCACCTGCTTCCTGACGACACGCTGTTCGTGGCCGATGAGAATGCGACAGCGGGTCGTGAGTACGACATGCGCACGCTGTTCGACGAAATCGAGAAATCCGAAATCGAAGGAGAGCCAGCCGAGGAAGCAATACGGGTCGAGCGCGGAGCAAAGCTCCTCATAGACCTGAGCAGCGAGAAGGCCGACGAGCTCCTTGACGACTTCGACAGCAAACTCATCGGCCAGGCTCCGTTCAAAAAGGCGCTGCGCAAGCAGGTCGGAGCCTTCAGGCTGTTCAACTCCATCGGCGAGCAGCCGATACTATCCATGCTCCTGCTCGGCCCATCCGGCGTCGGCAAGACCGAGGCGGCCCGCATCCTCAGCGACCTGCTCGCACCTGGCCAGCCCCTCCCGAAGATCAACTTCGGCAACTACAGCAGCAAAGACTCCCTCAACTCGCTCATCGGAAGCCCGCGCGGCTACATCGGCAGCGAAGAGGGCGAGCTCACCCTGAAAATCGAGGCCAGCGAATCCGGAATCATCCTCATAGACGAGTTCGAGAAGGCCAACCCGGCGGTTTGGAACTTCTTCCTGGACCTGCTTGAGAGCGGGCATTTCACCGACTCGCAGGGCGCGGTGCACGACCTCGACGGCTATACCATCGTATTCACGTCCAACGCTCCAAAAGAAGAGGTGCAGGAGAAGTTCCCACCCGAGCTCCTCTCCCGCTTCAGCCTCAAGGCAAGGTTTTCCCCTCTGAGCACAGAGGACAAGCAGGCATTCGTGCGACGCTATATCGAAAATGTCGTGACGAAGTACCAAAGCACTCGCAATACGCTCCCCCATCCCGACGATGTAGTAAACGCGGCATTGGAGGGGATCGACGTTTCGAAAGAAAAGAATATCCGAGTACTCAAGAATGAGGCCCGCAAATGGTTTGCCGACTACATAAATGAATGCGCCGATCTTTAAGTGCCATGCCGCGCTGTCATCCGTGATTTCAGGTCACGGATGACAGCAAGCGCAGCGGAAGCGCCACTACTCGGCCAGCGTATTCCTGCCGCCGCATTCAGCAGAGGCGCCGGCGTGCTCGGCATCGCCCCTCCTGCGCCTAAATCGAACGTCTCCATGCGCCCGCAACCCACGCAGCCATTGAAAACGATGCGGACCCCATAACCGCCGCGCATGGCCGTCCAGTCCAATATTCGCAAGATCACGCCTATAGGCAGGAGGCTCCGACGCCTCCCCCATTCCTTCCTCGCCGAGGGGCCGAGGGTTAGTCGAGCCTTATCGGCCTCTCGGGCCTCTTCCTCCCCGAACAGTACGGGCAGTAGCCCGGCTTGGCCCTCACCCTGTCGCGGACGGCCATCTGGTAGACGTGGCCGCACTCGCCGCGCCACCATGCGGGCTTGCGGCTTACGGCCTGCACGCCGGTGGGCTTCAAGCGCTTGTTCATGCGCGGGTGCCACATGGCCGCTATGCCGGGATGCGTGGTGGCCAGGTCGTTGTAGCCGGCGAGCACCTTGCGCCCCGAGCAGTACGGGCAGCCCGGGTCCGCCTTGCCCTTGCGCGCTCGGTTCGCTATGAGGCCGAACCACTCGTGGCCCTCCTTGCACTTCCACCAGACGCGCTTGTTGGAGTTGGCGATCACGTCGGTCGGCTTCAGGTCGCCGTTGCGCTCCTTGTTCCACTCCCTCGCGATCTCGGGATGCGTCGTCCTCAGGTCGTTGTAGCCTTTCAGCACCTTGCGGTCGCCGCAGTAGGGGCAACCGCGGTCGGCGCCGCCGGTTCTGTTGTAAGCGGATATCTGCCATGCGTGTCCCTGCCCGCATCTCCACCAGACCCTCCTCGCGCTGCCGGAGACGATGCCGTCGGGCCTCAGGTCGCCGTTGCGCTCCCAATCCCACTCGGCCACAAGCTCGGGATGCTGGCTCGCGAGGTCGTTGAAGCCGGCGAGCACGCGATGGCCCGAGCAATACGGGCAGCCCAGCCCCTCGGCGGCCCGCTGGCGCGGGGACATCTGCCATTCATGGCCGCAGCCTCCCCTCCACCAGACCTGCTTGGTCGAATTGAACCTCACGCCGTCGGGCCTCAGGTCGCCGTTGCGCCCGAAATCCCATTCAGCCGCGAGCTCGGGATGCGCGGTGGCCAGGTCGTTGAAGCCGCGCAGCAGCTTGCGGTTCTTGCAGTACGGGCAGCTGTCGTCAATGCGCATGGAGCGCATGCTCACCTTCTCGCGCCAGACGTGGCCGCACGATCCGCGCCACCACACCATGGCGCCTGCGTGGGCGTGGAGGTCCTCGGCGCGCAGGCCGCCGTTCAGCTCGAGGTCGAGCTGCCTGGCGATGTCCGGCCTCTTTGACCCGAGGTCGTTGCTGCCCTTGGCGAGATAGTGTCCCCTTCCCCCATGGCACGACGGGCACTTGCGGCTCCCTTTGCGAGTCCCCCGCAGGCTCTCACGCCATTCGTACCCGCACGTCGGGCATTGCAGCCAGATCCTCTTGGCCGTACGGTCGGAGACCTGCGAAGGCCTCAAGTCGCCGTTCTTGGTGGGGTGCCAAAGGTGCAAGATGCCCGCGTCCAGGCACTCGGCGCTATTGAAGCCCTCCAGCGTCAGCCTCCTGCCGCAGTACGGGCATCCGGCATCGCTGAACGCCCTCGTCCTCACGGACAGCTGCCAACTGTGGCCGCACTCGCCGCGCCACCACACTCGGGCAGGATCGCAGCGCGAGACGTCGGACGGCTTGAGGGACCCGTTCCGCTCCTCGTCCCATTGCGCCAGCAAATCCGCATGCCCGAACCGCAGGCACCATTCCTCGAAGCTGACGTTGAGCTCCGCCTCCTTCAGAAAGCGCGACCACTTGACGCTGGACTTGCCGTGGCCGATGCCGTAGCCCGCGCGCCCATCGGCGGCGTCCAGCGCCCGAGCCTCCTCCACCAACGAATCAAAGGGGCCCAGCAGCTCGGCCCGCCCGTGCTCTTCCAACCACTTCCGGGGATTCTGCCTCCAGATGCGCGTCATCACGCCGTCCCACAGGTAAACCTCGCGGTGGCTCGCGATGCTCACTGCGTCGGGCGTCAGGTTCCGGTTTTTCACGGGATGCCAGAGCGCGGCGAGCTCGGGGCACAGCGTCGCGACGTCGTTGAATCCCTTGAGGGCCTTCCTGCCGGAGCAGTACGGACAGAGGGCGCCATCATGGCTGTTGACCCTCTTGGCGATCGGGGCCCGCCACTCGTGACCGCACCTGCCGAGCCACCACACCTGCTGCTTGAAGTCGGGGAAGACCGCGCTCGCGGGCAACGGGTTCCTCGTCGGATGCCACTCCTCGGCAATGTCCGGCCTCACCGCGGCCAGATCGTTCTTGCCCGGAACCAACGCGACGTCCGCGCAGGCCAGGCAGTCGTCGAAGGAGCGGCCCGTTCTCCTGGCCGGCGCCTCCACCCACTTGAACCCGCAGTCGGGGCATATCCAATGGATCGGCCTGACAGAGCGGCAGACGCAGTCGTGCGGGCCCTTGCCGCCGTTGGCATCGTAGTCCCATTGCTCCAGGATCCGCGTGCGGCGATGCTCCTCGCACCAGACGTCAAGCGGCTTGAACCGGTCGGGGTGCACGCCCGGCAGCCCCTCGAACGTCTCGGCGCCGTCCTCCCTGCGCGGATGCCTCGCGATGCACTGCCGCCTGTCGGCGGTGTAGACCTCGATGGCGTCCTCGGCGATGCGCACGGCGACCTTGCGGTCGGCATAGCGCGGCGGCACGCCGTAGAAGTTGCCGCGCACCCTCACCACGCCGTCGAAGGAGACGCCGACCTTCCTCCAGGTGACGGGCGCGAACTCGGCCTCCGGCAGCGGCTGCAGGCATTCGCGCTCCTCCGCCTCGAAGATCTCGTTCCTGCTGCGCCCCTTGAATGCCACGACGGGCCGGTCGTTGTAGACCTCCAGTAGCTCGGCAATGGCCAGATTGAGCTGGCCGAGACTTGTGAATCGCATCTGCTCCAGCACGCCGACGATGCTGTTGGCCATGATGCGCACATGGCTCTCCACAGCCGCCTTGTCGGTGGGCGTACGGACCCGCGCGGGCAGGACCATGGCGCCGTAGTGATCCGCCAGCTCCTGGTAACGCGGATGGATCGAGCGCTCGCGGTTCTCATCGAACACCACTCCCGTTGCAAGGTTGTCCGGCGCGACGAAGAGCGGCGCGCCGCCGAAGTACGCGAACATCGCCTTATGGTGCTCAAGCCACGACTGCATGCCCATCTCCAGGCTCGCGCGCACGAAAGTCTTGTCGCTGTAAGGCAGCGTGGCCACGAACAGCGACACCGGCGTCACCTCCTCGCCGGCGCCGTACAGGCTGAGTTTCCTGCCGGCCCAATCCACCTGCACCTCCTCGCCGGGATGCCAATTGACGAGCATCTTCGCGCCCCTCGCCCGGGCTTTGACCAGCTGCACGAACCTCTCACGAAACGTCGCGAAGACATAGGGCGGCCTATCCACGGAAAGGGCGACATACGCCGCATATGCCTCCTCGACGTCATCCGCGTCCAGTCTGCGCCCAGCACGGCCTTGGATATCCTCCAGGTCGACGGGGTTGCAGCGCGCCGCGTCGTGGGGATCCACCAGCCTGGCCAGCTCGTCGTCACTGAGCTCCACCGGCACGGGCCAGCCCAGGCCCAGCTCGGCGGCTCGCCTCGAGACGGCGGACGCCTTCGTGGTGCTGCAGCCGCAGAGGAAGGCGACCTTCTCGAAGCTGAGCCCCACCGAACGCAGCTCGATGATCTCCCTGTAAGGCAGCGCGCTCATTCGGCATCACCGACCAGTTTCTCCATGACCTCGGCAACCCCGATTTCCCCGCCGCCATCCAAGACCGCGCGGCATGCCTCGTCCAAAGTGACTCCGGCAGCCGACGGCGTCTTCCTCAAATCGATCAGCTCCTTGCAGGCGCGGAACCCCTTGCCTTCCTTCTTACAGGCGGAGAGCACGTGCTTCATGACGCGCACCACATTGGCGCCCTCCTCCCTAGCGAGCGCCAGAAACCTGTCATCCATCCTTTTTGCGAACCAACGATGCCCGGGCGGCCTATGCGCGGGATCGGTCACTGTGCACCGTCCCCGCATCTCGGTCATGCGCTCGTGCCGGGCAACCAGCTCTCCGTTGAGGTACGAGCGCACCTCGCCGTCGGTCCAGCTGACGCGCACTTCCTCATTCGAGCAGCGCCATGGCGCCGAATAGCGCACGCCGTCGACCACGAAGTGGTAGTCATCCCGAACGATGCGCGTCGACCACGTGGCGAAATCGGCATCCTCCGACGGAAGCTCCAGCATCTGCGGCAGCTCCCGCTCCTTGAACAGCGTCCAGCGGGCCGGCCCGCCCTCCGACCCTATGGCGTTGTACGCCACCAGCTTCCCCTCGACGTAGGCATCGAGGTCCTCGAAGCTCGCGAAATCCATGCCCGCGACATCCTCGATCACCTTCCTTGCGACGTACGAGACGGTCCTCGCGTCCAGCGGCTTCCCGGCGCCCTCCGCTCCCTTCGCAGTCTTCGGCCTGGCGCCGTAGAGCACCGTCCGACAATGCCGGGCGAACGCCTCGATCGTGCTGCGTGCCGTAGCCGAGACCTTGCACTGCGCGCAGTCAGTCACGTACGGCACGCCGCCGAGCGACCTGAATGCCCGCTGGCAACAGGCCATCCAGCTCTTGGTCCCCATGTCGTCAGCCCTGTATAGGAACGTGACGTCGCTGTAGGCCATCGCTGCGACGAACACCGGGAACGCCACCTGCTCGCCGGCGATCTGCGCCGACCCCCTTGACCAGTAGGTTCTCATGTACTCGCCCGGGTACCACTCAGGAATCCCGGCGGCCCCCATCTCACGCCGCCATCCGCGCAGACCCGCGCAGAAGCTCGAGTACGCGTACGGCCTCTCGCCGGCTTCGCGGCACGCGGCCACGTACTCGGAATATGCGTACTGCAGCCGCCATCCGCGCTGGTCGCCCATGCGCTTGGCAAAGTGCTCGTAGTTTGGCAGGGCGCAGAAGCGCCGACATCCCTGGGCGCTCACGATCTTGCCGTTATTCGGTTGGAGGCTTGCGGGAGCCTTCGCCTTCACGCCCCCGAGCAGCTAACCATCGCCGTCACCGCCCTTCGGCAGGTTGCGGTACAGCGTGCTGCGGCTGATGCCGGTGGCAGCGGTGATCTCGGACAGCTTGTGCTCGCCGCTCTGATACATGCCGATGGCGTTGGCCAGGGCGCTGGGGTCGACCTTCGACTTGCCGCCTGTGTGTCCGGGCTTAGCCCGAGATCCTTTCCGGTCCTCGTCGACGCCCATGATGGCGGCGGCATGCCGGAAGAACGCCCCGTGCTCCTCCTTTGACGTGTCGATGCCCTGGTCGAGGACGACCAGCTCGGCGGCCTTCGCCCCGATCTCAAGCGCTGCCCTCACCGCGGACGCGGAGGTGGAGCCCAGAGCCCCAAGCGACGCGACCACGACAACATCGCCGGCGTCGATCGACCCCAGCAGCGATGCGATGCCGCTGTCCACCACGAGCTCGCAGCCAGCCGCCTCCAGCACCTCCCGTTGCTTATACGGACCATGGCCAGCTGGCGGCCTGCAGTAACCGACCCTCATTCGCGCTCCTTCCGCTCGCGTACATTCTAAGCCCCACGCCTCCGCGCACCGCGAACGCGCCCCGAAACCGCGCACGCAAGCCCCGCGACCCCGCGCCGTTGCCGTCGACCCGCCACCGTGCTCTCGAACACGCATGCTCGCACGCCCCCGCTCATACCGCGCAAGGGCCGTCGACGTTCTCCGATTTCTTTTCCCCAGCGCCCCCTGGGACGCCGGGAAAACAAACCGCCCTGCGGGCTTCGGACAACGGCGCCTCCTGCCGTCGGCTTCTCCTTTCCCCCTTGCACGGCAGCGGGCCCATGCGGTCCACGCGCCGCGAGGCACGCCAAAGGGGCGGGCCGGAAACGACTCAGGAGGTCACTTATGAAGAACTTGCACGAGCGCGCGGTCGAGGCAGCCATCCGATTCGTGGAGCGCAAGGGCTACGAGGTCTTGGACCGGAACTGGAGCTGCGAGAGCGTGGCGGGCCGCCTGGATCTGGTGGCCATGGACGAGGACGCCATCGTCTTCATCGACGTCACCGCGGCCAACCGCGAGGAGGGCGGCTTCAGCGAGGGGAACCTCACCCGCGAGCAGTTCGAGCTGCTGGCAGCCACTTGGCTGGAGGGCTACACCCCCGAGGGCGACGTCCCGGTCCGCTTCGACGGCATCGACATGATCGTCGTCAACGCCGGCAGGGCCCTGCTCAGGCACCACATCAACAAGCTGGGCTCGTTCGCGGAGTCCATCGCGTAGCGGCCGATCCCCGGAGCACGGAGGGGCCGCAGCCGGCTCCTCCCCCTCCGTGCTCCCAACTCGCCGCGGCACCTCGGCTGCGAGGGACCCGCCCTCGCGCTCCCGGGCAGCCCGGACCTCTGCACCCCTCCCGCCACGGGTTTCCGGCGCGCTTGCGCCGGCTCCGCAATGCCGCCCGGCCCTTCCGCCGGGAAAGCCCGCCGAAAGGTGCCGCATCACGCATGGGGCTGCGCGCCCCATGCCCCCCGCCCAAGGGGCACGCCCCCTTGGGAATCCCATGCGCGTCCTCCGAGCCGGACGGGCTCGCAGCGCTCAGGCGCCGCGGGGCTGTCGCGCGCGAAGGCCCCGGCTGCGCCACCCACACGACATCCCCGCAAAACCCGGGGAAGGGCCCTGCGGAAACCGGGTTTGGCGGAGATGGCGGCTTTCGCCTTCGTGAAGCCGGCTCCACCGGGGCCGCCGCGCGCGGATCGGCATCCAAGCGGATGCAAGCCGGGCTTGCATCCGGGCAGGGCCGGATCGGGCGAAAAGAAGGGAACGACACAGCATGAGAACAGCAGCCACAGGAAACAGGGTCGGGATGATCGCGCAGCCGTCGGGCGCAAGGGCCGCAACGACCGCCGTCGCGGCGCGAGGCGGCGCCCCGCGCGCGAAGGGCATCAAGACCAGGGTCAGCTACGCGGGCGAGTGCAGCCTCGAGGAGGCGGTGAGCCAGTACCTGGCCGCCAGGGCGAACTCGAGGGCGATCCCGGCCCTGGCCGAGGCCGGCGCGTGACGGACCCGGGAAACCGGGGCGCGTTGGACACTTTCGCTGCCCGCCGACCCGACGGGCAGCGGCGCGCGCCCCGCTGCTAGCATCCGACCCGTATCACAGCGGGCGCGAAACCGACTAAGGAGGAAGACCGTGAGGGTAATCACCGTAAGCAACTTCAAGGGCGGCGTGGGCAAGACCACGACCGCCGTCAACCTGGCCACGCTCTGCGCGAGGCACGGAAAGAGGACGCTGCTGATCGACCTGGACCCCCAGGCGTCGGCGACGGACTACTTCGGCCTCTACGAGCAGGCGGAGGACGGCGCCAACGTCATCGGGCTGCTCTACGAGGGCATGACCGCCGACGAGATGGCCTACGACAGCGGAACCGACAACCTGCGCGTCATCCCGGCCACGCTGGCGCTCATCAACCAGAACGAGCTGCTGCTTGCCGAGCAGTCGCTGCGCTTCGCGCTGGACGACGTGGCGAGCGAATACGACGTCGCGATCATCGACACCGCCCCCAGCGCAAAGCAGCTGGTGCTCTGCGCCTACGTGGCCACCAGCGGGCGCGGCGACGTCATCATCCCCGTGAAGCTGGATTCCACCGTCATGCGCGGAACTGCCTCGGTGGTGGACTCGCTGCGGCTCGTGGCCACCAAGCTGCGCCTGCCCGTGCCCAGCTGGAGGATCCTGCGGACCTGCGTGCCCGGAAGGATGACCAACGCCGAGGCCGTGGGCGAGGCGATCCTCGACCGCTTCTTCCCCACCCGGCAGTTCCGCACCGTGATCCACGAGTCCGCCAAGGTGAAGGAGGGCAGCTGGGAATGGAAGCCCATCGTGGAGTTCATGCCCGGCAACCGCGCCGCCGTCGACTACGGGAACCTGGGGAGGGAGCTTGGGCTATGGGACGAGTAGACGACATCGCCAAGCGCTTCAGCCTGGCGGGCGTGCTCGACGAGGACAGGCAGGCGAAGCAGAGGTTCCCCGTCGAGGAGATCGAGGTGGCGGCCATCGAGGACCATCCGGCAAACGTCGCCTACTCCATGGACGAGGACGGCATCAAAAGCCTCGCAGAATCCATCAGGAAGGACGGCCTCACGGACATCCCCATGGTCCGCCGAAAGCCAGACGGCGGCTTCCAGATGCTGTCTGGCCACAGGCGCAAGGCGGCCTACGCGCTGCTTGCCAAGGACGACCCCGCGTTCGAGCGCATGCCCTGCCGCATCGTCGAGGGCGTCAGCGACGACCAGGCGGTCACCCTCCTGCACACCGCGAACTACTTCACTCGAGAGCTCAACGTCATCGAGCGGGCCAAGGCAACGCAGGCGCTCGGCATCCAGGTGGAGCGGATGCGCGCCGAGAACCCGGAGCTGAAGGGAGTGCGCACCGCGGAGCTGAAGGCGGCGATCATCCGCAACCAAACGGGCCGCAACGTCAGCCCCTCCACCATCAAACGCCAAGAGCAGACCGCGCGAAGGGTCGAACAGGGCCTCACCGAGGACTGGAGGTCCGAGGCGATAGAGGGAAACCTCTCGGACACCGACATCGCCACGCTCGCCGCTATGGACCCCGATACCCAGGCGAGGCTCTACAAGGAGAAATCCTCCGCGAACGCCGGCAAAGCGGACACCTCCAAGCTGATTCGCGAAGCCGGCGGGCCCGGGGCCGAGGCGGTCGGCAAGCTCGTCGCCAAGGCCCTCAAGACCCTGCGAAAAGCGGCGGGCGCAGCCGATGGGAGCGCCGCCGTCGACGCCTCCCAGCTCGACGAGATTGAGCGCTGCGTACGCGACCTGCGCGCGATCGCGGGCTCAGATCGACCCCGCAGCGGTGCCGAGTCTGCGGACTCAAAATGAACCCGCAGACGGACCGGAGCCACGGGCTCATTTTGAGCCCGCTGGCAAATGGCCGGAATCTGAGTTCCGGCCCCTTGGGCTAGCAAGCTACCTATCCCGTATCACAGATACGGGATAGCGCTTGCAGCTGCGGTTCCGGCGGAGCGCCGCGGCGGCGTCTCCGACCTCCTCCCCGCCCGCGGCATTCCGCCGGGACCGCAGCCGCAACGGGCGGCATGGTGCGCCGAGACCGCGGCCGGCCGCCCTCGTGCGGGGGATCCCCCGCACCCCTGGAAACACGCAATCGACGAAGGGAGGCAAGTCCATGGACTACCCCGAGATGGTCAGCTGCCGCATGACCTCCGACGACCTCGACCGGCTCACCGCATCGGCGCAGCACGCCGGCATGGCCCGCTCCGAATACCTGCGGACCATCATCAGGATCCCGGCCAGCGCCTCCGGCAAGGGCGCCGTCTACGTCATCGACAACCGGACCATGGCCAAGATGCTCTCAGAGCTCATCCGGTGGGGCCGGCACTATAACCAGGCGGTGCGCGCCTTGAACACCATCGCGCTGTTCATCCGGCGCGGCAGCCCGCCCGAGTACCGAGCCTTCAGCGAGACGCTCTCCGATGCGGAGGAAAAGCTTGCAGAGGTCGAGCGGGGCCGCCAGGTCATCGAATACGTGCTGACGGATATAGCCGGCTCCACGAGCGTAAGCGGTGACTAGCATGCCCGTCATAAAACCCATAGCCGGACACACCAGCGTCCGCGGCGTCTCCGACTACCTCCAGAAGGACGGCCGCGCCCTGGCCGTCGACCTGTACAACCTCTCGTGGGACGAGGACCGCGACGCGGGCCTCGACCCCGAGCTGAAGCAGGACGTCGACTGGGCGGCCGAAATGGACCTCACCCGCATCGCCAACGGCAACGACACCCCATGGCGCGGCAAACGCGCGCGGACCTACATGCACTTCATCGTCTCCCCCGACCCGAAGGACAAGGTGACGCTCACGCAGCTGCGGGAGCTGACGAGGGCCTGGATCCGCGAGAACTGGGACGACTACGAGTGCGCCGCCGTGTTCCACGACGACAACGCCAACGAGGTCATGCACGCCCACGTCGTAGTCAACAACACCAACCTCGCCACGGGCAACCGATTCCAGAACCCCGACCCGCGGCAGATGCAGGCCTCGATCCAACGGCTCGCCGAAGAACGCGGCCTAAGCTTCTTCGTTGACGTCTCAGATGAAGAGAAACGGCGGCCGGCCGCGAAGAGCAGGGCTGCCCCGAAGACCAGGCAAGTCGTCTACGTCAGGAAGGCCGAGCGCGAGATAGCCGGGAAGGGCGGCTACTCGTGGGTGGCCGACATCCGCAATCGCGTGACGATTGCCAAGAGGGCGGCGGAGACGCCGGGCGAATACCTGCAGATCCTCGGCGTAATGGGCGTCGACGTCGGCGAAGCCTCAAGAAGAAGCGGTCGCGCGGATTGGCTCTACTCATTGGCGGAAGACCCATCGAAAAGAATCCGCGGGGAGAACCTCGGCCTCGCCTACGGGCGCAAGGCCGTCGAAGGCGCCATGAGGGGCAACGCGGCGATCGGCCCCGGTCAAATCGCAGCCATCGCAGCGAAGGCGGTCGAGGTGAGGGACTACGCGCAGCTGGAGAACATGGCTTCGGCGCTCGAGCTCTGCTCGAGGTACGGCATCCGCTGCATGGCCGACTTCGGCAGCCGCATCGCGACCATGGAGCGCAGGGGCGACGACAAGGCGGCAAGCGAGCTGCGCCTCGCAAAGGAGACCGCCAAGGAGCTGAGGCTGCTGCCCGAAGCGGCCGGGGCAAGGCCCAGGACCGCCATGGACCATGATTCCTGGCAACGGCAGCACGCCGACGCCCCCGCCCGCGCAGGCGAACAGGCGGCGCGCCAGCGGCAAATCCAGCAGGAGCAGCAGCGAAACGACAGGAACAGGAGGGCGAGATGATTCTAGAGGTGACGTACGCGGACGGCCACCACGAGTGTTTCGACAGCAACAGCCTCACCGGCGGCGCAGTGTTCGGCAGAGCGAACATCCTCACGGAGTTCGACGTCGTCTGGGAGGATGGCGAAGAAGGGCAACACCTGGTCGTCTACGAGCATCACATGGAAGAATCGGCGCCGAGCGACGATGAGGCATCGGCGAACGCCGACCGCATCCGCGGACCCAGGCTCAAGCTCGTCGACTCCAGCGAGGTGCCGGACGTCGAGAGCGTGTCCCTGGACGGCCGGCTCTTAGCCTGGTCCCAGGGCGGGTGTCTGGTGGATGCCGCCAGGTTTGAGCTGGCGTGCATGAAGTGGTACTCGGGCCCCATGGGCGCCGGCGCCAACGCCAAGGCC
>DCZG01000041.1:0-171 GCA_002331575.1 Atopobium sp. UBA2090
CAGCGCCAGCTGCTGGCCATCGCCCGCGCCGCCGTCGCCGACCCGCCCGTCATGATTCTCGACGAGGCCACGTCCTCCATCGACACGCGCACCGAGCAGATCGTCCAGAAGGGCATGGACGCCCTCATGAGGGGCCGGACCACGTTCGTGATCGCCCACCGGCTCTCGACC
>DCZG01000041.1:216-24784 GCA_002331575.1 Atopobium sp. UBA2090
CATCATCGAGCGCGGCACGCACGACGAGCTTATCGCCAAGCACGGAACGTACTATCAGCTCTACACTGGTGCCTTCGAACTCGAATAGAGCAAACCGGGCCGTCACCGTCCGCGGCGACGGCCCGGCACTGAGGAGGAGACCCATGCCCACCTGGCCCGCACCGCTCGAGACCGACAGACTCGTGCTCCGACCGTGGCGCGAGACCGACGCGGAGGCGCTCTTCCGCTACGCATCCGATCCCGAGCTCGGTCCCGCGTGCGGCTTCGACCCACACGCGAGCATCGACGACAGCCGTGCCGTCCTCCGTGACTGTCTCATGCTCCCCGAGCAGTACGCGATCACCATCAAGCCCTCCGACGAGGCCGTCGGCGCCATCGGACTCAACTCCGATGACAGGAACCTCCCACTCTCCCCCACCGAGCGCGAGGTGGGCTTCTGGCTGGGACGCCCCTTCTGGGGAAACGGCTACATGCCCGAGGCGACGCGCGAGGTGCTGCGCCATGGGTTTCTCGACCTCGGCCTCACGACCATCTGGTGCGGATACTACGAGGGCAACGAGAAGAGCGCCCGCACGCAGGAGAAGGTCGGCTTCCATCCGCACCACGTCACGGAGTCCAGCGTCGACCGCCGAGGCATCGAGCATCGTGAGCACCTGAGCCGCGTCACGCGTGCCGAGTGGGTCTGCGCCCTCGCCGCTGACCCCGGCGACGAGAACACCATCTCGCACCAGCAGGCCGAGGCGGTGCGCATCATCGACGCACTCCCGCTCGTGGCCTACGTGCGAACGGGCGGCCAGACGGGCGCGGACCGGGGCGGTCTCGACGCCGCCCGAGCGTGCGGCGTTCCCATCTGCGGCTGGTGCCCACCCGGCGGACTCTCCGAGGACTACCCCGACCCGCCCGGCCTTCTCGCCGCCTATCCCGAGCTCGTCGAGGGCCACTCCTCCGGCTATGTCGAGCGTACCGCCTGGAACGTCCGCGACTCGCACGCCACGCTCATCGTCGCCCCCGACGGCATCCAGCCGCGAAGCGGAACCGAGATGACCAGCGTCTTCGCCGAGCAGTTCGGCAGGCCGGTGCTCGTCGTGGGCGGGCCGGAAGACGCACCCCGCATTCTCGACTGGCTCCGCGGCATCGGTCGCGGCCTCACCCTCAACGTGGCGGGACCCCGTGAGTCGAAGTCCCCCGGCGTCTACGAAATCACGCGTGACATCGTGCGCGCGGTTCTCGAAGGCTCGCGCTAGCTACTGGAAAAGGGGACAGGTTTCTTTTCCAGGTTCTCTATTCCGACGTTTCGGCGGACGGCACGGAAGCGACGCCGCGGTGGACGTTCATCATCTATGCTCATAGTCGAGCCAGACAGAGCAGGTTTAACGGGCATCCCGCCCTGCCGCCGACAACCCAGCACTGGCGACAAAAGCCCAATTGGCGTGCTCGTCTCGGCGCAAGACGAGCGTTGATGGACGGGCGACACGGCCTGCTACCGCGCAAGGAACGATTTCGCGGCAGAGCCAACCCGACCACCGCAGAAACCCTCCTTGCGATGCAATTCCGCGATAGCATTCTCGCGTAAGCGATTTCGCAGCAGCTCCCCGACGCCCGCCCGTTTCCCAAAGGATGTTTCATCCCTGATATAACGCATCCTGCCTGACATCGATGACAAAAGCCCAGTTGGCGTGTCGTACGCGAGACGGCGTGCGTTATATCAATGTTGGTATTTCATTTGGGAACGTGGAATCCGCGAGAGGGTGCCACCCAGGCCCCGCGACGTCAACCCGCGCATCACGGAAACGGCCGTACCAGGGCGAGGTACGGCCGCTTCTCGCTGCGCGGCGATCGTTCGGCAGAAGATCGCGCGGCGCATCCTCTCGGTAGCCGCCCGGCCGCCCGAGCTCCCGTCGCGTGCGCCGCGCTTCACGCCGTTCGCCGAAACGCCGGAATAGGAAACCTGGAAAAGGAACCTGTCCCCTTTTCCAGGTTCCTTTTCCAGGTTAGAGACTCTCGACGAAGCGTCGCTGGGCGGCACGTCCCTCCTCGTCCCACTTGAAGACGCCGGCATCCTCGAGGACGCGGCCGAAGACCTGTCCGACCTCCCCGCGGATGATCTCGTGAGCGTTCTCCCCGCAGAGCTCCGGGTGCGCCGACGCGACCTCGCGCGCCCATGCGGCATGAGCGGTCGTGAGCGGGTCAGCGTCGAGCGCCGCTTCGTCGCCCGCGAGCAGATGGTCGATCACGGCGCCGAGCTCGGGCTCGAGCCGCGGCGGGAGGATTGCCATGCCCATGACCTCGATGAGGCCGATGTTCTCCTTCTTGATGTGCCAGAGCCCCTCGTGCGGGTGGAAGACCCCGAGCGGGTGCTCCGGCGTGGTGACGTTGCACCTAAGCGTGAGGTCGAGCACGAACGCGTCGCCGTCATGGTGACAGATCGGCGTCACCGTGTTGTGACGCACGTCGTCCGTCTCGGCGAAGACGCCCACCGAGGGGTCGGACCAGCCGCGCCACGCGTCGAGCACGTGCGCCGCGGCGTCGACGAGCTCGTGGGTGTCCTTCGAGCGCAGACGTACGACCGAGAGCGGCCAGCGCACCACGCCTGCCTCCACATGTGGATAGCCCGTCAGAGAGAACCGTTCGACGACCTCGGCGCGCATCATCGGGAAGCTGTGACGCCCGCCCTGGAAGTGGTCGTGGCTCAGGATGGAGCCACCCACGATGGGCAGGTCGGCGTTCGACCCCACGAAGTAGTGGGGGAAGCGCTCAACGAACTCCAGGAGGCGCGCCACGTTCTCGCGGTCCACGTGCATCGGCCTGTGCACCTCGCTCATGACGATGCAGTGCTCGCCGAAGTACGCGTAGGGACTGTACTGGAGACCCCAGGGCTCGCCGCCGAGCGTGATGGGAACGATGCGCAGGTTCTGGCGGGCGGGATGGGGGCCGTTCGGACTCGACGCGGGCCGTCCCGAGTACCCCTCGTTCTCGACGCAGAGCTGGCAGGCCGGATAGGCCTCGCCGACGCTCGCGCGCCCCGAGGCGGCGATGTCACGAGGGTCCTTCTCGGGCTTGGACTTGTTGACGGTGATCTCGAGGTCGCCCCAGGGCGTGGGCGACGTCCATGCCAGGTTGCGTGCGATGGCCGCGCGCTTGACGTAGTCGGCGTCACAGCAGAGCTGGTAGAACCAGTCCGTCGCCGCCTCGGAGCCGTCGACGGACTCCAATCCGTAGAAGTTCTCCGCCACGTCGGACGGGCGCGACATGAGGGCGCCCATCACGCGCGTGCGGACGCGGTCCCTGCCCGTGGCGGTGTCCTCGACGACCCCGTTCTCCACCGCGACCTCGGAGAGCGTGTCGAGAAGCCCGTCGACCTCGCCGACCGCAATCTCACCCGGAAGTCCCGGATACGTGGGACCGTAGGCGCCAACGCACTCGAGCACGCGGTTGTATCCCCATCGGGCGTCCCGCTCGTCGAGAAAGAAGTCATGCGCGACGCACCATGCCACCACGCCCGACGCGGCGCGGGATAGTTCTGCCTCGTCTACAGCCACAGGGCGGACACCCCCTCGTGGTCGATGCTATACACGCCGCTCGCGCCTTGCCCAAAGGCGGCGTCCATGCCGCGCACGAAGTCGTCCACCATGTCGAGTGGGACGAACGCCTGAATCGTGCCGCCGAAGCCACCGCCGTGGATGCGCACCGCGCCTCTCTCCAGGAGAATCTCGTCGGCCATCCCGAGGGCGACCATGGCGTCCTGCTCGCGTCCCCAGGTCGAGACGTTCTGCAGGTACATGGCAGAGCTCGCGCCGGAGAGACGCTCGAGGCGCAGGAAGCCCTCGACGTCGCCCCCTTCGAGACGAGCGGCGCGCTCCTCGACGAGCCTCTCCTCGCGGAAGAAGTGCAGGGCACGGAGCAGGGCGCGGTCGCCGCACTCCTCGCGCACGCGAGCCACGTCACGCGTGACGTCGCTCTCGCTCACCTCGCAGAGGCGCGTGCGTCCGAAGAGCCTGGCCACATCCTGCATCTCCCTCGGGATGGCGGCGTACTCGTCGATGAGGTTCTCGTGCCCGGCGCCGACGGCCACGAGGACGATGGCATAGCCGGCCGCGGCGAAGTCGAAGTCGATCGGATTCGCCACGAGCGCCGTGGGGTCGGCGAAGGACATGTGCTGGATGCCGCCGAGCGCGACGGACGCCTGGTCCATGAGACCGCAGGGCTTGCCGAAGAACTCCCGCTCGTCAGCCTGCGACATGAGCGCCAGGTCCTCCCGCGGAAGATTCCCGCCCGACCAGAGGGCGTCCATGCCGCGGGCGAGCTCGACCTCGAAGGCCGCCGATGACGACAGTCCGCTTCCCACCGGCACGTCGCTCGTGAGCACGCAGTCGAAGCCGGCGGGAACCAGCCCCTTCCTCGCGAGGAGCGCCGCCATGCCGCGAACGAGCGCCCTCGTGGTCCCATGCTCCCCCGCCACGGGCTCGAGGACGTCGAGCGAGACGGACACGAGGTCATAGCCCTCACTCAGGAGGTTTATCGTTTTCGTTCCGTTCGGTCGAAAAAGGCCGGTGACATAGCGGTCGATGGCTCCCGCGATGACGTGGCCGCCCTCGTGGTCGGTGTGGTTGCCGGCTATCTCGGTGCGTCCCGGACAACGGACGAGCAGCACGCGCTCGTCCGAGGAGCCGAACTCGCTCGAGAGCCGTTCGCGCAGTCTGGCCACCGTCCGTGAATCGACGCCGGCACTCTCCATGGCATGCTCCTATCGTTTGCAGAATTCAGCCGTCGCCCTACGGTAGCGCGAAACCTGGTCTTTCGTCCACTCTCCCATGTCGTCAGAGGTAAGAAGAACTCCCCCGCAGGTCGTGTCGGCGGAGAGGAGACGCTCGCGCTGCTCCGACGTGAGGGCAGTGTCCTCGCGGAGGAAGAAGACGTCGGGGTCGCATCGGAAGGCGAGACCGTCGAGGTGGGCGCGGCCGATCGTGTTCGCGAGACTGTTCTTCGTGCTCACGCGCTCGCGATGGAGCAGGCGCATCTGCGGCTTGTCATCCCAGTCGAGTCCCACGTCGCAGCCGATGCGGCAGTACTCGGCGCGTCCGAAGGCGCTCGCGAGCGGCACCCCGCAGAACAGGAGGCGCGTCTCGCCAGGAACCGCGTCGCGGATAAGGTCGAGGGCATCGGCCATGAGCTGTCCCCTGTTGAGCCCGTCATGCGGGACCATGCAGGCGGCATAGAGGAAGTCGAGCTTGAGCAGCGAGAAGCCCCATTCCCGCGTGACGGTGCCGAGCACCTGGCGCACGTAGTCCCTGACCGCCGGCTTCCTCACGTCGAGCGCCACGGCGCCCGACCAGTTGCTCCCCGTTGTCACGAGCGAGCCGTCGGGGTTTCTCGCCAGCCAGGCCTGATGCTCGGAGAAGAGCCGGGACGAGCGCTCTGCGACGAAAGGCGCGAGCCAGAGCCCGGGGAGAAGTCCCCTCGAACGCGCCTGCGCCGCGAGCGGGGCGAGCCCCTCGGGAAAGCGCACGCCATCGTAGTCGAGCCAGTCGCCCACGCGAGCGTAGCCGTCGTCGATCTGGAACACGGGGTCTGCGCCCTCGAGGTCCGTCCCCGAGAGCACCCCGGCCGTGGCGTCGAGGTCGCGCGCGAGGTTCTCGTAGTCGATGTCGCCATACCGGCGATACCAGCTCGTGTACCCGACGATCGGACGCGCGGGGCGAGGCGAGACGCCCGCGAGCGAGAGCCAGCGGGCGACGGTCGCGCGGAGCTCCCCCGAGAGCACCGCGAAGCCCATGAGCTCGCATGTCTCCCCCGAGACGAGGGTCGTCGCGGGCACCTCCTTCTCGAGCGTAATCGTGCCGCGCAACGCGTCCTCGGAGACGAGCGTCATTCCCGAGTCCTCGTCGAGCGAGCCGAAGAGGGTCACCTCGCCGCCTCGACGCAGGTAGCCGTAGGCAAAGCCGTGCTGGCGCCCGGGAAGCGGCGTCTCGGGGACAAAGCGGTAGTCGCCCGAGCCGTCGAGCACGTAGCGATCCACGATCTTCCTGGGACAGCGCGCGAGTCCCCACATGACGTCGAAGACGGGTCTCTCGAACGAGTCGGTCCAGGAGTTATAGCCGTTGAGATAGAGGGCATCGTACGAGCGCAGGTCAAAGCGGAGCGCGGCGCGCACGCCCGTGACCCTGAGGTCCCTGGAGGGGCAGACACGCACCCGCCAGGTCTCCCCGCAGCGTACCGTCTGGAGTCCGAGCTCGTGGACGGCCGAGGCGGGATGCGCCATGCCCTCGGCGTCGACGCGAACCTCACGAATGCCGCCCTCCGCCTCGCAGCGATAGACGATCGCGAACTCCGGGGACCCCGTCATGCTACTCGCCCCTCCTCGTGCCGGCGCCGATGATGCCGAGCACCTTCTGCTCGCGGTAGCGCGTGAAGACGAGGCCACCCACCAGGCAGAACACCGTGGCGACGAGAGCTGTCATGCGGTAGCCGAAGCCATTCGCGCCCATGATCGAGATGGACGTGAAGAGGATCATGGCGAGCGTCTGGCCGAGGGTCATCGAGAAGGTGCGCGCGGCGTAGAACATGCCCTCGCGGTTCTCGCCCGTCGTCACCGCGTCGGACTCGGCGATGTCGGCGAGCACCGCCTGCGGCAGGATGCCGAGGACGGCCATCGGGATGGCGGCGAGGATGGCGACGCACACGCCCCAGGCCATGGACGGGATGCCGAACTGCCCGCAGACGCTCGTGACGGCGAAGGCGAGGCAGAAGAAGAAGAACGCGAAGGCCACGAGCTTCTTCTTGCCGATTCGCTTGGCGAGCATGTTCACGGGAGCGTAGAAGAGGAGCGAGATGACCGTCATGCCGGCGAAGAAGACGAAGGCCATGGAGTCGTCGAAGCCCATGAGCTCGGTGATGTAGTAGGGCATGCCGGTCTGGAACATCGTGATGGCCACCCAATAGAGCACGTCGGAGAGCTCGAAGACCTGGAAGTCATGGTTGCAGAAGGTCTTCTTGACCGACTGCCACATCGGTGTCGAGGAGGGCTCGGTCTCGGCGTAGACCGTCTCGTCGATGCCGAAGGCGGGCATGAGCATGCAGATGACGGCGATGACGGCGAGTATGCCCACGGTGGCGCGGAAGCTCCAGGCGGTGCCGAGCGCCGGCTCGAGGAAGCCTGCGATCGTGGTCACGAGGTAGGCGACCGCGGTGCCGATGAAGTAGGTGACCGAGATGTAGGTGGAGAGATTGATGCGCGTCTCCTGCGTGCGACCGAGTTCGGGGATGAGCGCGTTGAAGGGCGTGCAGTAGAGCGAGAGAGTGATGTAGAAGAGCATGAGCGAGACGAAGAGGGCGATGTTGTTCACCCACGACTCGCCGTTGACGGGGGAGATGAACACCACGACGGTCATGACGCCGAAGGGAATAGCCGCGCGACGCATGAAGGGGATGCGCCGACCGAGCGGGTCGCCAAGACGATCGGACTTGCTTGCGATGAAGGGGTCGATGAATCCGTCGAGGAGGCGGCCGCAGGCGGTGATGATGCCGATGACGGTGAGTCCGAGGAAGACGGCCCCCTGCGTGATGAAGATCGTCATGCCCTCCGAGAGGAGCGTCTCGCTCGGCATGTAGTAGTACACGAGCCAGTTGCTGATGATGCCCGACAGGATGGCCCAGCCGAGCTGGCCGATCGCAAAGAGCCTGAGCACATGGCCGTCCGCAAGCTTCTTCTCTGCCATACGTCCTCCTCCTTCAGGGCGGGCTGAGCCCCTCCCTCCTACAAAGACTGCGGGGCGAGCAGGGCATGCGCCATCCTGACGACGTAGCCCAGCTCCTCGATGCCGTTCGAGAAGTCATCGGAGGGGATGATCTCCCCACGCTCGAGCTTCTCGGCGATGCCCATGAGGGCATGCGCGACGGCACGGTAGAACACGGGGAAGTCCACCTCTCGGGTGATGCTGCCGTCCTGGCGGCCGAGCAGGTAGGCGTCCTCGAACATGACGTAGAACGAGTCGACCTCGGCACCGTATTCGGCGAGCTCCGCCGGACTGACATGCTCGACGAGCGCCAGGTGGTCGAACTCGTCGACAAAGCGCACGAAGTCGGAGTGCGCAGCGTAGGTCTGGCAGTATTCCTCGAGGAGCGTGCACAGTCTCGATGAGCCGTCGAGGGCGAGAAACTCGTCGGACTCCACGAGCGTTCGAATCCGCACGTTGATGACGGACCACAGATGGGTCCCGACGAGAATGACGAGGTTGGTCTTCGTGGAGTGATGCCGGTAGAGGGTGGCGACGCCGATGCCGGCGGCCTCGGCGATGTCGGTCATCTTGACGCCGGCAATCCCACGCTCAAGGAAGAGGGCTGCCGCATGCTCCACCACGACGCGGTCACGAGCGTCGGCCGAGGACGCGAGCACATCGATCGAGACGAGCGGCGCTGTCGCTGCGAAGGCATCCACTTGACCTTCTCCTCCCGTGAGTGATAGTCTTTCTATCAAGTTGATATCTAGACTATCACTCACCTCTCCCCCACGTCAAGGAGGGTTACGATGTCGGATCAGTCAGACAGGGCCCGCTCGGTCTTCGGTAACGAGCAGGACGAGGCGACCTACGCCAAGGCATGCAGGCAGAAGGCGAGCTACCTCAAGAAGTACGGAGACGACAGCACGACCGTGTACCACCTCGCGAGCGCGGACGTGCCCGTAATCGGCGACGCCCTCGGGGTACACGACCTCGTCATCGCCGAGGGGTGCAACGCCCTCGACATCCGCTCGGACGCCGCGCTCGCGCCGAAGCCCCCCGTCACGGACCGGACGGTCGCCGGTGCCGAAGGCTCGCCAGTCATCGTCGGCAACATCCGCATGGGGTTCGGCCACTACCGCATCTCGATGGCCATGGCCTCCGCGGCGAATGCCATGGGATACACCCCCTACTGGCTCGACCTCGCGTCCTTCTCCCAGACCACCGGCTCGAAGGTAATCGCGCACCAGAACGACCTCTACTCCCTGGGGTCGCGCCTCTCCCAGAGCATCCCGCCCTTCAACGCGCTCTACTGGGAGCCCCTCAACTCCGAGGGGTTCCGGAAGCTCTCGTACAACGCGGGCGACCAGAAGAACGCGGAGCTCTGCGTCCCGATCTTCCGCGACCTCGATAGGGACGTCCCCTTCGTGGGCACGCACGCGTGGGACTCGCAGGCGGCCGTCCACGCGGGCATGACTCACGTCGTCAACGCCATCCCCGACAACTGGCCCATGGCCCTCCATCTTGCCGAGGGCTCCATCCACACCGTTCAGACCCCCAGCGCCTACCTCGGGTACAAGCAGCTCCGCGGCATGGACCCCAAGCGGCAGCTCAAGCCCATGCCCGATGGGAGCATCGTCTACACCGGCCACTACGTCGACCACGAGCTCGTGACCAACATCGGGACGGACTGCGCGGCGAGACGAGCGCGCCTGCTCGGGGGCGGACCCGTCCGCTACCTCATCTCGGTGGGCGGCGCCGGCGCCCAGCAGGAGCTCTTCGCCGCCATCATCGGCCATCTCCTCCCCTACGTCGAGCGCGGCGAGGCCACGCTCCTCGTCAACGTCGGCGACCATCGCAAGGTGTGGGAGGGGCTCGAGCGCTCGGTGAAGGGACTCGCGGAGAGCACCGCGCGCACCTTCGACGACTTTGGGGGTGTGGCGAGGCTCGCCTCGGACGCGCTCACCGGACCGCTCGAGGGCGTGCACGCCTTCTGTGATGACGACATCTTCTCGGCCGTCTACAGCTCCAACCTGCTCATGCGCTGCTCCGACGTGCTCGTGACCAAGCCGAGCGAGTTCTCGTTCTACCCCGTGCCCAAGCTCATGATCCACCGCGTCGGCGGCCACGAGGCCTGGGGCGCGATACGCGCCGCCGAGGTCGGCGACGGGACCTATGAGGTGGACGAGACGCCCGAGGTGCTCGCGATGATCGACTCGTTCCAGGCGGATCGCGGGCTCGTGGCCGCGATGTGCAACCGCATCGA
This sequence comes from Atopobium sp. UBA2090, assembly GCA_002331575.1. GTDB lineage: Bacteria > Actinomycetota > Coriobacteriia > Coriobacteriales > Atopobiaceae > Olsenella_D. The sequence goes on from DCZG01000041.1 coordinate 10,198, forward strand.
GGACGCGAACCGAATCGGCGTCTACGACGGTGCCTATCGCGTGGTGGACCTCGCGGTCAACGGCGTGCGCTAACGCCTGCGGTGGCGACGGCTGTCGCGGATGATGTCATGGGCGACCCACACACCCAGAAGGAGCGCCGCGAAGTAGCCGAGAAAGCCGATGACGGGGATGCCGAAGATGACCGGCTGGATGCGGGCGTAGTAGACCACCGACGAGCCGATGAAGAGGCCCGCGACGATGATGCTCATGGTGAGTCGGTTGGCGATGCGGCCGATGTCCTCGAGCGGGTCCGCCGTGCCCGCGATGTCGAGGTTCATGCGCAGCTGTTCGCGCGTGAGCATCTTCATGGCGAGGTCGGCCTTCGAGGCAGCTCCCAGCATGCCGTGCGCCGCGTTGACGCTCTCGAGCGCGAACCGCTCGGTCTCCTTCTTGGCGAGCTGGGCAGGCGAGGCATAGGCGCGAAGGTGATGCTCGATGATCTGGACGATGGAGGCGTCGGGCATGAGACGGTCCACCACGCCCTCGAGCGTCACGAGCGAGCGGGCGAGCATGGTCACGGTGCCGGGAAGTTCGATGCCGTTCTTTCTGGCCATCGAGATGAGCGAGTTCACGAACGCGGCGATGTCGAGGTCCGACAGGTCGGACGTGCCGTAGTCCGCCACGATGGCGTCGAGGTCCTGCAGGAGATGGGCGTGGTCGATCTTAGACGTGTCCGAGATGGAGAAGCGGATGAGACCGTCGGCGAGCCCCGAGGAGTCGAGCTTCGCAACGGCCTCCACCATGTCTGCAAGGGCCTTCCGGTCGTGCGAGGAGAGCCTGCCCATGATGCCGAGGTCCAGGTAGACGATCTTGCCACCCGAGATGACGAGGTTCCCCGGATGGGGGTCGGCATGGAAGAAGCCGTCGTCGATCATCTGCTTGGTGTAGTTGTCCACCAGCTTGGTACCGATCTCGCTGAGGTCGTAGCCGGCCTCCTCGAGACGCCTCGTCTGGTCAATCGGGATGCCCTGCACGAAGTCCATCACCACAACGTGACGCGTGCAGAGGGCGGGAAAGGGCCGCGGGCACGAGACGTATGCGCAGTCGGCGTTGTTGCGCCGGAACTCCTCGAGGGAGCGCGCCTCCACGAGGAAGTCCGTCTCCTCGCGGAACGACTGCCACAGCTCGTCCATGACGGACTGGAGATCGAGGAACTGCTCGTCGCCCATGAACCGGTCCATGTACTTGGTGAGCGAGCGCATGATGGCGATGTCCTGCGCCATGATCTCCTGGACGTGCGGCCGCTGCACCTTGACGGCAACGAGCTCGCCCGTGACGAGCTTGGCCTTGTGCACCTGCGCCACCGAGGCGGACCCGAGCGGCCGGTCGTCGATGGCGTCGAAGATCTCCTCGATGGGCTTGTCGTACTCGTCGCGCAGGGCCTGCAGCACGGTCTCGCGATCCATGGGCTCCACGTCGGTGCGGAGCTTGGCCAGCTCGTGCGTGAAGCTCTCGGGCAGGATCTCGGAGCGCATGGAGAGAATCTGGCCGGCCTTGACGAAGGTGGGGCCGAGCTCCTCGAGCAGCCGTCGAAGGCTTTCGGGTGTGAGGCCGTGGAAGATGTCGTAGCGACGAACGATCGAGAGAATCTCCCGGACTCGAGACAGGCGCGCCCCCGAGGTCGAGGTCGCGCCGTCCGAAGACGCGCTCCTGCCCCCGAAGATCCCGATCGTCTGGTCGTGGTCGGCGCCAGCCGAGGCGACGTCCTTATACCAGGCGTCGAGCAGCTCCTCCCTCGTACGGGAGGAGCCCTCTTGACTGTTCTTCTCCTGGGTCACCTGACGCTACTCGTCAGTCGGGTCCTCGACCTCGACCTCGACGGTCTCGGCCTCGATGTCGGCAGCCATCTTGGCGACCTTGGCGGCGTAGGCGGCACGCTCCTCGGGAGTCATGGACTTCATCCTGGCCTTGAGCGCATCGTCGGACGAGCCGTCGATGACCTCCTTGGCCTTGCGCGAGAGCTCCTCGTTGAGCGCCTTGCCCTGCTCGACGGTGAGCTCGCCCTTCTTCACGAACTCGGTCACGACCTCCTGGGACTTCTCCGCAGTCATGGCTGCGGCGCCGACGCCAGCCAGGAAGATCTTGCGGAAGCTGTCGGTGATGTCAAAGTCGGACATGTTGACTCCCTTCGCCTAGGTGGCCGATGCCACCAGATAGTCTCTTTCTACCCCAACTCGCCCGCGAGATGCGCCAGGGGTGAGAACTTTCGACGGACGTTCGAAACGTCTACCCCAAGAGCAGGCGCTCGAGGTCCTCGACGGTCTCGACGATGTCGCAGGCCCCAGCCTCCTCGAGCTCCTCGCGCTCGCAGGTGTGGCCGTACAGCACGCCCACACAGGGGATGCCGTTCGCCGAGGCGGCCTCCACGTCGTACTTGCGATCGCCCACCATCACGGCGTCATCGGGCGAGACGCCCATGTCGGAGAGGACCGCCGCGATGACGGCGTCCTTGGACCCCAACCTGTCGTCTCGCTTGCCCCTCGCGACGTCGAAGAGGTTGATGATGCCCTCGTCCGCCAGGGCATGGTCGACCATCTCCTGACGCTTTGCCGAGGCGACCGCCACCCTGCGCCCCTCCGCGCGGAGGTTATCGAGGAGCCCCGCGATACCGGCAAACGCCGGCCAGAGCGTGGGACCACCCGCGGCATAGATCTCACGATAGCGGGCGGTGATTGCCTCGGCCTCGTCTCTGGAGACGCCATAGACGAGCGAGAAGGCCTGCGGGAAGGGCGGCCCGACGAGACGAGAGAGGTCTCCGAGGTCCTCCTCGGGATAGCCGCGCTCGAGGAGGACTCTCCGCGCCGTACTCGTGATGCCGGGGAGGGTATCGGCAATCGTTCCGTCGAAGTCAAAGAGAACGAGCTTGCGGCTGCCCACGTCCCATCGCATCGACTCGCGCCCTCTCGCCCTGCCATCTCCCATGAGACCCCCTGAGACCTCCGTCTGTTTTGGTGGTTACCATATCACTGCGCCCATGTTGAGCCCGCCGAGCGTGGGTATGATAAGAGAAGTCATTCTCGATTCCATCATCTTGAGGAGCTTTTATATGCGCGTGGAGCCATTCGTCTGCTATAGGCCCAGCCCGGTACATGCGGGAGAGTTCGCCTCCCTCCCCTACGACGTCTTCGACCGCGAGGAGGCAGCCGCCTACGTGGCTGGCCATCCCACGTCGTTCCTCGCCATCGACCGGCCCGAGACCTCGTTCCCGCCCGACCACGACATGTATGCGCCCGAGGTCTACGCCAAAGCCGCCGAGCTCCTCCGCGACCGAGTCGCCGATGGCACGCTCCTTCGCGACACCACTCCCTGCTACTATCTCTACCGCCTGGTACAGGGCGACCACGCGCAGGTGGGTGTCGTCGCCGCCTGTGCGCTCGACGACTACGCCGGAGGCGTGATCAAGCGCCACGAGCTCACCCATCCCGAGAAAGAGCTCGACCGCGTGCGGCACATCGAGGCCACAGGTTGCCAGACCGGCCCCATCTACCTCGCCTATCAAGATGACCAGACGCTCGAGGCGCTCGTTTCCGCCGCCATGGGCGCAAGCCCCCTCTACGATTTCACCAACGAGCAGAATGTGCGCGAGACCGTGTGGCGCATCGCCCGCCCGGCGGCGGTCGAGGCGTTTCGCCTGATGTTCTCCTACGTTCCGTGCGCCTACATCGCCGACGGCCACCATCGTGCCGCCTCCGCCGCCCGCGTCTGCCAGGAGATGCGCGCGAAGGCAGGCAATCAGGCGACGGGCGCGAACCCCTACGACTACCTCCTCTGTGTCCTCTTCCCGGAGAGTCAGCTCACCATCATGCCCTACCATCGCATGGTCGCCGACACGAACGGGCTCAGCGAGGACGAGCTCGTCATCGCGCTCGAGGGCGAGGGCTTTCACGTGAGCACCCGCCAGGACGACCCGATCATGCCCGAGAGGGCCGGCAGCTTCGGCATGCACGCCTTCGGAGCCTGGCGCGAGCTGCGCTTCTCCGCTCCGGAGCCTTCCGGGGGAGACATGACCGCGTCGGATCCGGTGAAGTCGCTTGACGTCTCGGTCCTGCAGGACCATGCGCTCGCCCCGGTCCTCGGCATCGAGGACCCCCGCAGCGATCCGCGCGTCTCGTTCGTGGGTGGCCTCGTGAGCGCTGACGACGCTGCCGAGCAGGCGGGGACAGACGGCGTCGCCTTCACGCTCTTCCCCACGTCGATGCGTGAGGTCATGACCGTGGCGGACGCCGGCCTGCTCATGCCGCCCAAGTCGACGTGGTTCGAGCCCAAGCTCTCGAGCGGGCTCTTCATCAGGCGCATCGGCGATCCCGCGACCTCGCTCTGCTGAGACGCGAGGCGTTAGACAGCTCGACCAGAAGCCGAGACGACCGGAGAGGAGGAGGGCATGGCCGAGGAAGGCAATGGCACGCACAGCTGGCTCGGGAGACTGTACTCCTCGCTCGTTCGCATCCACGGCGAGACGGACGACGTCCACGAGGCGGCCTCCGTGCCTTCGACTGAGGGAGAGGATGCCGTTCGGAGCGCCTCGACCCTCGACATCCAGGCGCTGAGGATTCGACTCGTCCAGGCGACCGAACCCGTCGCCTCGCTCAAGGAGCTCGTGAGCGACATTCGCTCGCGCGAGACGGCAGACGGAGCGGACGGAACGCTCCCCCCTGGCGCCCTCGAGCTCTACCTGGCACAGAAGCTCGAGGACGCGGGGCTTCTCGCCACGGACCTCGAGCTGCCGCGGTTCCGCGTCATCGTCCCTCACACGAGCGGGATGTTCTACCTGCACGTAGATGACGCCGAGGTCCTCTATCTCGCCGAGCTTCGCGTGTTCGGCATCGAGGCCGCCCTCAACGCGGTCCTTCTCGCCGACGCCTACCTCGTCGACGCCGGGTCGGCCACGGAGGAGGACCTCGTCGGTCTCGAGTCCCGCATCGCCTCCTCGATCGTGGCTCAGGTGCCCACCATCGAGGGTGGCGCACCCGCCCAAGAGGAGAACCCCGACGGGGAGTGGGCCGTCCGCAAGGGCATCTCCACGGGCATCGAGTGCGCCCGTCTCCCCTATCGCCTTTCAGCCGACTTCCGCGTGAACGTCGCCGGCGGTGACGTCGCGTTCCAGGTGGCGCTCACGCCGCCCGAGCTCTTTGGGGCGCGAACGTTCGTCGAAGGGATGGGCGTCGTCCCCTCGACCGCCGACATGCGCCGACGGGCGGCGACCGACTACAACCTCAGACTGGGCGTCCTTCTCGCCGCGATCGCGTTTCGCTGCTCGCCCGCCATTCGACGCGTCTGGGTCGTGGGAACCGTGGACACCCCCTCGGCGCACGCGTGCTACTACGGCGTCACGCTCGGACGCGCCGACGTCGACCGCGCCTGCTCCGAGGGCTTCGACCCCATCGAGCTGATGCGCTCGTGCGTTGCCGCCCTGGACGAGCACGGCGGCATCCTCGAGGCGGTGAGGCAGCCATTCGGGATCGAGGAGGAGCGGTTCTGCCCACGGGCACGCTATCAGACCGTGGAGCTCTCCTCGCTCGCCCTGACCGGCGCGACCGCCACCGCGTTGGGTGCCACGCGCGTCTCCGACCTCTCCGTCGCAGAGGAGAGACAGCGCGAGGCCGTGTCCTCGAGAATCATGCGCCGGCTCTCGAGCTCGACCGAGGCGAACGTCCGCATGATCCTCGAGGAGGCCGAGGGCACTGAGGACCCCTCAGTGCAGGAGGCGGCCAAGAGGGTCGTGAGTATGCTCATCGAGGGCACGCTCTCTGATGACGACCCCATGGCCGTCGTCGCCGCCTTCGTTCGCGGAGACGCCCTCTCGAAGGCGCTGCCGCGGGCAAAGAGAATGCTCATGGGAAACGCAGCCGACGACGCCGAACGACTGCTCATGTCCCTCATCGGACCTCTGAAGGCGGAACACGCCTACGAGGACACTGACGAGGTGGAATGGCGCTCCTTTGACAACTACGTGGACCGCGTCATCTACAACCGGCTGCTCGCCACGAAGCCGACCACGCGCCTGGCGCCCAGCTCGTATGTCGAGGCACTCGAGGTGAGTGCCGTCTCTGAGGTGGCCAGAGGGGACGCCGAACGCTCGCTGTCGCTCGCAGAAGAGGCGGTCCGCATCGCCCCGCTGGACATCAACACCTGTTTGTGCCTCTCCAGAAGCCTCGAGCTGACAGGCGACATCGAGGGTGCGCTCGACGCGGTCCGCGAACTCCTGAGGTTCGCGCACGACCCGCAGACCATCGGTCTCGCCTACTACCACCTCGCCGAGCTCGAATGGCGCCTCGGGAATATCGACGTCGCTCAGGCCTGCTACCTGCGGGCACTTCGATTCCTGCCGCAGGCGCTCGCCATCATCGGCACCGAGCTCCAGGCCCTCCTCATCCACGAGGGCGTCACGGGAGGCGCCGAGCCCAGCTACGAGCAGCTCCGCGCCACGCTCTCGGCCAACGGCATCCCCATGGCGCCCACCGACGAGGTGTCCGCGGTCTTCTTTGACGCCATGCGCGCCGCCACGGACGCCGAGATCTTCCCCGTGGCGAAGAACTTCATGGCCATCCTCGGGTCGATCGCCCACGATGACGTGTACTACGGCATGTACCGCTCCATCGAAGACGAGCCGGACAGGTAGATCGATGACAGGTACTGACATCACACTCTGGCCGTCCTCGTTCGAGGCGGCGGTCTTCGACTTCGACGGCACGCTCGCGGAGACGAACGAGCTCTGGCATGAGGTGGACGAGATCTTCTTCGCGGAGCGCAACCTCACGTACACCCCCGACGTGCACCAGACGCTCGCGACGCTCGGCTTCTCGGGAGGGGCGCTCTGGTGCATCGAGCGCTACGGTCTCGACGAGACGGTCGAGGGGATATGCGACGAGTGGAACCGCATCGGTGCGGCGCTCTACGCCGAGCGGGTCTCCTTGCGACCGGGAGCTGGCCAGTACCTCGCAGCACTCCGTCAGAGGGGCATCCCCGTGGCGCTGGCGACGACCAACAACAGGCACGTGCTCATGTCCATGAGGCCGCACGTGTGCGTCGACGACCTCTTCGATGCCGTCGTCTGCAGCGACGACGTCGCGAATGCCAAGGACGAGCCCGACATCTACCTCGAGGCGGCAAGGCGCATCGGCTCGAGGCCGTCGGCCACCATCGTCTTCGAGGACCTTCTCGTTGGCGTCCTCACCGCCCGCAACGCCGGCTTTCTGACCTGCGCCGTTCGCTGTGAGGACCCCTCCCAGGACATGGCCCGTCTCCGCGATGCCGCGAACTTGAGCATCATGGAGTGGACGGACATCCCGTTGGGGTAACGGCACCAGGATCAGGACAGACACGATTTCGAGATAACCTTATGATATCGAGACAAGAAAAGGGGAGCCGTCGAAACGACTCCCCTTTCAGCTCTATGTAGTCGGGACTACTTAGATCTTGTGGACGTTGGAAGCCTGAAGCTTGCCGTTCTGGCCGGTGGTGATGTCAAACTCGACAGTCTGGCCCTCGTCCAGGGTCTTGAAGCCATCCATCTTGATCTCGGAGTAGTGGACGAACAGATCGTCGCCATCCTCGCGAGAGATGAAGCCGTAGCCCTTGTCCGGGTTGAACCACTTAACAGTACCCTGTGCCATGTCGTGCCTTTCTTTCTTTGCCCCACGGGGCAAAACGCTGCGCTTTCGCGCGATACCTGCGGCCTTTGGCCACGGGTGGTATGTTACCCCGAAATCGCCTGGCTTTGCTCGGAAATCCGCTGAACGCGCAATAGGTACCAATCAGCACAAGTTCGAGCGCATCCCGAGGAGACTACATCCCGAGGTACCTCTTCCAGAACTCCATCGAGGTCAGCCAGCCCTTTGCGTCGTGATATTCCCTCCGGACGGCCTCGCGCTTGCCATCGTACTCATGGAGCAGCCTCGCCTCGCGATGTCGGATGGCCCGGTAACGGTCCCTGTCCATGTGACGGATGGCACCCTTGGTCCGCGTGGGATCGAGAAACACGAGCGTCTTGGCTGCGGTCGAGCTGCCCGCCAACGTGGCGGTGCCGTTCTTGACGACCCAGCGAGGACGCTCTGAAAGGGCAAAGTCAGGGAGGTAGTGCTTGTCATAGGGCAGACCGCGCAGGAAGCGCATGACGTACGGCACGTGGTACTCCATGCTCGGGTTCTCGGTGACCTCCTCGGTCACGCCAGCGGCGGCAAGAACCTCGGGGTCCATCTCGGAGACGGGCACGATCTTCTCGTTGCGTGCGCCGTTGGACTTCATGAGCGCCGAGCCGTCCGCCGCGGCGAGGAAGCTCGGACCCTTGAGGTAGTCCGCAAAGCCGTCGAGGAGCAGCTCGGCAGCAGTGTAGTCCAGGTCGCGAAGGTTGATGCGAATGCTTCGCTTGAGCCGCATGAGGAAGTAGTCCTCGCTCGCGCAGTCGTCCATGGCGATCATCACGAGGAAGTTCCGAGCGTACTGGTAGCAGTCCACGGAGGCGCGGAACCTTCCCTCGAAGCTCTCGTGCCAGACGCAGATGCCTCCCATGGTCATGTACGTCGGCTTGTTGCGCATGCCGAATTCGACGTCGTCACAGCGTACGAAGAGCGGCAGCGGCAGCCCGTTCTCGCGGATGACGGCCAGGGGGATGCAGGAGAACCACCAGGCGCCGTAGGCATGGTCGACCTCGACGTCCGTACGCTCGTTCTTGACCACGTCGGCGAGGTCGTCGACGTAGAGGTCCTCCTTGATCCTTCGATAGACCGCGGTCTTGTCCACGTAGGAGACGTCCTCGAACTGGCGCGTCGGCTCGTCGAGCGAGAGCATGGCTCCGTTGACGAAGGCCGTGCGGTACCTCCCGCGGGCGAGCGCGAGCAGGTTGTAGGTGCGCTTGAGACTCTCGGGGAAGATGCGCACGTCATCGTCCATGAGGAGCACATGCGTGAAGCCCTCGTCGGACTCGAGCGCGGCGATCATGCCCCGCGCGAAGCCGCCGGCACCGCCCACGTTCTCGTTCGGAATCACCGTGACGAGGTCGTCCGAGAGAGCGTCGGCGTCGAGCGTACGCCCGTTGTCCACTACGAACATGTGAAAGTGACCCGCCACCGGATCGTCCTCGCAGGAGAGACCCTCACGGACGAGTTCGATGTTGGGGACGATATAGTTCTCCTTCTTGAACGTGGTCGTTGAGAGCGCGAGTCGGACGTCGTTCACGTCCCCCTCCCCCACCTGCACGTAGTAGTACGCGGAGCGGAGCGAGACGGGCTCGGCGTCGGACGAGAGCCTGAACGCGACGAGGTCCATGCCGGCGATGGGAAGCTCCACGTCATAGGCGACGCCGCCGGTGACGGGCGTACCCTCCGAGGGTCTGAGAGAGAGCGTCGAGAGGCACTGCTCGTCGTCGGTCTCGCCCGAGGGCACCCCGACGACGCGCAGGAGACTGCCCACGGCAGACGTCTCGATGTGGAGCCAGACACGGCTCACCTGGGCATACCTGCGCCACTTGATGACGGGACAGGCGTTGAGGTAGGTGAGGAAGTCGGCCGAACCACTCACGACGAGTGACGATGAGGACCCGTCGTACGAGACGGAGCCGCTGGTGCGATAGTAGAGGTCGGGATGCGCGGAGACGTGCTCGGCGACCTCGAGCATGACATTGGAAAGCTTGTGTCTGATGGTCACGTAAGACTCCTTCGTTCCGGAACGGGACGTACGACGCGAGACGTCGACTTTGATGATTGTACCAGTGAGCTACGCGGCGACNNCATGTCGCCCTCGGAGAGCACAACTTCCAGACCGGGGGTATCGTCGCCCACTGCGGTGATGCCCGCCCATTTCGCGGGCTCATATGCGATGAAATGCGGTTGTACCTCGGCCTCGCCCACGTCGAGGAGAAGGACGTATTTCACGCCCGCATCATGCGCAGCGGCAGCGACGTCAGGATCGGTGCCGATTCTGTCCAGACGAAGGCGCAGAGTTCTGCTCGCCTCGGGCTCCCAGCTCCCGAAATCCGCATTCAGACTGCGGTAGTAGGTGTGAATCCCGACCGCCCCGTAGAGGAAGGCGCTGCCGTCATCGGGATAGTTGTAGACGAGGTCATCGCCTACGATCGACTGGCAGCGTCGGGCAAAGGCAAGCTCCGTGGCATCAAGGTAGGGGTTGTTCTGCATGTCGTACTCGGACGCATCGATAGCCCTGACGGACGTGAAGGCAGGGACGCTCTCGCCGGGAAGCTGAGCGATATAGACGAGAACACAGGCCACGACTGCGACAAGACACGAGACGACCATGGCAGGCGTCTTCACAGACGAGAGACCGCGAGCGGGCTCCTGGGAAACTCGCGTCGTTCGATATCGCGTCGAAACCCTGGTCCAGGCCACGCCCGCAGCATGGCAGACGACGTAGAGCCCGAGCGCGGCGAGAGGGACGGCCATGAGCACGCAGGACGACGACGTCCTGAACGGATCGCGATACCAGAAACCCGCGAGCAGATGCCTCCATCGACCGTCCGTGGCAACCACGAGAAAGTGAATCGCGAGCATGGAGGCATACGAGAACGAGAGCCAGAGGTAGCGGCGGTCCCTGAGCGTGTGGATGCCGCCGACGATCACCAGTATGGCGAGAGCGACCTGTCTCATGGGCTCGCGATACGCGAGGAGGAGAAGCTCCTCGACGGCCTCGCGCCTGCCGTAGACCGGCGGCCAGTCGATCTCGAGCACGCCCCGCATGAAGGGCGCGCGGTAGAGCAAGACCCACACTCCCGCCGCAAGGGCGAGGAAGGCTGCGACAAGCGCCACGCGAACGACCGGACGCATCCGCTCGGAGACGTTCAGTCGTCCGGCAAGTCCCGCCACGCGCCAGGCGCAGAGCGGCCAGAGCATCACGGCCATCGTGAAGATGGCATTCGGCTGTGTTGCCACGAGAGAGACGCAGCCCACCATGAATGCGACAAGGAGACCGCGGCGGTGCCCATGCCCTCTCTCAGGGTCTATGAGACAGGCGAAGGCGGTCGCCACGGCGGGAGTCATGGCAAAGCTCGCAAGGTTGCCGCAGAGCAGCCCATAGGTGAGGAGTCGCCAGGGAAATGCCACGAAGGCGACCGTCACGAGCGAGCCAGCCACGACGACCGCAGGGCGGTCATCGAAGACATACGAGAGCAGGGCGAACATGCTCGTCGGGAACACCACCGCGGCAAAGACGAAGTCGAGGGCGTTGAGCACCAGGGGCACCGAGGACCCGGTCGCTTGGAATACCATCGCCCCCACGACGTGCCAGGCCGCGGGATAGAAGCTCCCTCCCCATCCAGCGCCGTAGCCAAGACCGTCGCGGAAGTTGGTCACATCGAGGATCGAGAAGCGCCCTCCCTCGGCGAAGGAACGAAGGCAGGCGAGGTGAAAGACCGCATCGAACTGTCGGGGGAAGGCGTCCGGCCCATCCATCACGTTCAGGAGGCAGCAGGTGCCCACAATCACTCCGACGGCAACAAAGCCGACAAGCACAAGCCGGCCGAAGCGCGACGACACCCGTGACGGACCGAACGCGAGCGCCTCTCCCCCACCTCGAATCCTCGAGACGAGGAGAACCGCGCCAGAGAGGACTAGCGCGGTCACGGCGAGCATGACCCATGAGGCGACGATGCCCATGCGCGAGAGCAGGATGCCGATGACAACGTAGAGAAACACCGAGGCGAGGGGAGCGGACGCCACGGCAATCGGCAGCGACAAGCCCATCCCCCGCATGGCCAAGGTGCCAGGCACGTAGAGGAGAAGGACGGTCACGACCGAAGCGATGACGAACGCTGACCACATGGGAGCGACGCCTACGGAACTTGGAGGTAACTCGACCCCTGGTCGAGATTGCGGTTGAAGTAGGGGTCCCCCAAGGCACGAAGATCAGGGTGGCATTCGTCGAAGAGCCCGAGATCACCTGCCGAGTAGTCGGGGGCGTTGGAGTGGTTGTCGTACCGCCTCCCCAGGTCGATGGTCTCGGCGACCTCGAGCTTGACGGTACACATGGCGACCATTCTCAAGCCCCTCTCGCGAAGCCGGACGCAGTACTCCGCCGCGCCCGTCTCGTCGGAGAACGACTCGTCAAAACCGCCAACCGCGGAGAAGGACGCGCGCGAGGTGAGGAGCCCCTGCAGACCGAGGGCGCTCACGTCCTGGAAGGCGCGGATGTTGCACTCGTAACCGGGAAAGTCGTCGTCATAGCCGCGATAGAGCGGCATGATGCGCTGCCGCGTGACGGCCACGCCGTAGCACTTGTTGACGCCACCGCGAAAGAGCACCTTCGGCTCGACGGCACCCACGCCGGGCAGCGAGCACATGCCGACGAGCTGCTCGAGCGGCTCGGGCGTCATAAGCAGGCAGCGATCATCGAGGAAGAGCAGATAGTCTCCCGTCGCGGCGGCGACGCCCGCGTTGAGGCGCGCGTAGCGAGTCCCCCCGGGCGCCTCGACGAGACGGACGCGGGCTCGCACGCCCTCGGCAACCCAGGCGTCCGCGCAGCCGACGAGGACGAGCTCCACGTCGGGATAGACGTCCGACTGACAGAACGTCTCCACGAACTGTCGTGTCATCGTGGGGTCGTCGCCGCAGTCCACCACGGCGGAGACGCTGCCAGACACGTTCCGGAACCACAGGTCATGCAGGTTGAAGATGCCCGAGCCGATGATGTCGGCGTCGATGCCAGCACGCTCGAGCTGCCCCTGGATGGCGAGACGGCAGGAACGGAGGCTATACGGCTTGGAGTCGGGATTGGTGGCGGTGGAGTTGGCACTGATCCGCCAGTGATACATCACGCGCTGAACGCCGCGCACGCGGCGCGCATGACCGGCGCACCAGGAGGTCATGTTGAAGTCCTGGGAGCCGTCAAAGCGGGCGTCGGGCGTGGGCATGGCATCGAGGAGCTCGCGACGGACGGCCATGAGATGAATCGCATAGTTCTTGCAGAACAGGAGCTCGGGCGAGTACTGCGGCTTGAGGAGCGGGTTCATGTGGCGGAACTCGCCCGTCTCGTCATCCAACTCGACGAGGTCCTCGTCGCAGTAGAGCACGTCGATCTCGCTGTCTGCGTTGATGGCCTCGGCGTACTCGAAGAGGAGGTCGGGGTCGATGTAGTCATCATGGTCGAGGAAGCAGCAGAAGTCGCCCGTGGACGCCTCGATGCCACGGTTGGTGTTCTCGGTGATGCCGTGGTTCTCATCGAGCGTCACCACGCTCACCCGTGCGTCTCGCCTGCGGAGCGCGTCCACTGCAGTGCGGAGCTCGTCGCTTTCCGGGCTCGCGTTCACGAGGACGAGCTCGAGGTTGTCATAGGTCTGGAAGAGGACGGAATCGGCCATGACGGAGAGGTAGTCGAGGGGCGTGCGGAAGAGTGGGACCACGATCGAGAAGCACGGGCGGATGGCAAGCCGTGACGCCCTGTGTCGCTGCTCGGAGAGCTCGGACGCGCTGCGGCGATGGCTCTCGAACCATGCGGGATAGGTGGGGGCGGTCCAGGCATCCACCGGGAACTGGCCCTCGGGAGGGACGGGCGCGGCCAGGTGCCTCCGCACGAAGCCGTAGGTTCGTCGTGCCAGGTTGATTGGGCTGTCCACCCTCTCCGTCCTTCCTTGTGCCCGTCTAGTCGAGCTTGGTCCTCACGTACTCCGTCAGCTCGTCCTCCCAGTCGCGGGGCGTGAAGCCAGCGGCTCCGATCTTCTCGAGCGAGAGCGCGGAGAAGTGCGGACGCGGGGCGATCGGTCCCTGTGCCGTGGCATAGTACTTCTCGGTGGAGACGGGAAGCACCTTGTCGGCGTTGCCGTTCACGAGGTCAAAGACGCGCGCGGCAATCTCCTGCCAACTCTTGATTGCGCCGGAGCCCGTGAGGTCNNAGCGTCGAGAAGGTGGAAGATGCCCTCCGCCATCTGGTCGGTGAAGGTGAGGCGCCCGAGCTGGTCGTCGACGACCGTCACCTGGTTGAGCCCGTCAGAGGGGTCGGAACAGCGCGAGGAGAGTGCCGCCATGGTCTTGACGAAGTTTCGGCCGTCTCCGATGACCCAGCTCGAACGAGCGATGTAGTGCTTGGGGCAGCCCGCCACGGCGATGTCGCCCGCTGCCTTGGACTGGCCGTAGACGGAGAGCGGCGAGAAGGACTCCTCCTCGGTGTGCTCCTCGGCGGTTCCGTCGAACACGTAGTCGGAGGAGATGTGGACGAGGGTGATGTCGTGCTCCGCACAGACGCGCGCGAGGAGGGCCGGTCCGAGGGCATTGGCCTTCCAGCAGGCGGCGCGCCCCTCAGGGGTCTCGGCGCGGTCGACGGCCGTGTAGGCGCCGCAGTTGATGACCGTACCATAGAGGTCCCAGTTGATTCCGTCATAGGCGGAGGGACTCGAGAAGTCGAAGGTGTCGATGTCGTTGTAGTCGAAGCCGGTGAGGCCGCGGCTCTCGGCAAGCGACCTGACCGCTCGGCCGAGCTGGCCGTTGCATCCCGTGACGAGCGTGCGACGAGGCGCCATGGGAACGACGTCCGCGAGGAGGGGATGATGCAGGTCGGCATCGGAGACCTCGCACTGGTCGAGCGGGATCGGCCACTGGATGTCGAGCT
>DCZG01000041.1:24813-31693 GCA_002331575.1 Atopobium sp. UBA2090
CCGACCAGTGGGCGTTCACGAGGTACGTGTAGGAAGTGCCGTCCTCAAGAGCCTGGAAGGAGTTGCCGACACCACGAGGCACGAAGATGGCCTTCGAGGGGTCGAGCGTGCAGGTGAAGACCTTACCGAACGTCCTGCTGCCCGCACGGAGGTCGACCCACGCACCGAAGACGGAGCCACAGGCTATCGAGATGAACTTGTCCCACGGCTCGGCGTGAATGCCGCGCGTGACGCCACGCTGCGCGTTGAACGAAATGTTGTTCTGAACGACGTGGAGGTCAGGCACCCCGAGAGCGGTCATCTTCGCGCGCTGCCAGTTCTCCTTGAACCAGCCGCGCCCATCGCCGTGAACGGCGAGGTCGAGCACCTTGAGACCCTCGATGCCAGTCTCGGTGACCTTGAGCTCCTTCTCGAAATCCATGCAAGACCCTTCTTCTGATCCAATCGCACAATGGCCCCGAAGCGGCCGACAGTGACCGCCCGAGCACCATCGGCACTTATAGTAAAACAGTCGCCGTGCGGGTGACGCCCAGGTGCCCCCCAACGGAGCCGTCATCCCACCGTACGAGCGAGATGTGCGTCACTGTCCCTGCTTGGCGTACTTCGCCTCGGTGGCGTCCTTCGCGTCACGCCACCAGTCCTCATGCTCGGTGTACCAGGCGATGGTCTGGTCGAGCCCGTCGGAGAAGCTGGTGTGGATCGGCCTCCACCCGAGCTCGCGCTCGAGCTTGGTGGGGTCGATGGCGTAGCGGCGGTCATGGCCGGGACGGTCGCGCACCCAGTCGAAGGCGTCCGCGGGCTGGCCCATGCGCTCAAGGATGGCACGGAGCACGTCGATGTTGTTCTTCTCGCCATTGGCACCGATGAGGTAGGTCTCCCCCAGGCGACCCCTGGTGAGGATGTCCCACACGGCGCGGGAGTGATCCTCCGTGTGAATCCAGTCCCGGACGTTCTGGCCGTCGCCATAGAGCTTGGGACGGATGCCGCAGAGGATGTTGGTGACCTGGCGAGGGATGAACTTCTCTATGTGCTGGTAGGGGCCATAGTTGTTCGAGCAGTTCGAGATCGTGGTGCGCAGGCCGTACGTACGGGTCCAGGCGCGGACGAGAAGGTCGGAGCTCGCCTTGGACGAGGAGTAGGGGGAGCTCGGACGGTAGGGGTCATCCGGCTCGAAGCGACGGGGATCGTCAAGCGCGAGGTCGCCATAGACCTCGTCGGTGCTCACGTGGTGATAGCGGACATCGTACTTTCGGCAGGCCTCGAGCAGGCGATAGGTCCCCACGACGTTGGTCTGGATGAAGGGTTCCGGGTTGGCGATGGAGTTGTCGTTGTGAGACTCGGCAGCGTAGTGGACGATGGCGTCATGGCCGGGGACGATGCGGTCGAGAAGCTCGGCGTCGCAGATGTCTCCCACGACGAGCTCGACGCGGTCCGCCGGCAGGCCCTCGATGTTGGCGGGATTGCCAGCGTAGGTGAGCTTGTCGAGCACCGTGACATGAACGCCCGGGTGATTGTCTACGACGTAGTGAACGAAGTTCGAACCGATGAACCCGCAGCCACCGGTGACGATGATGTCGGTGGGCTCTAAGGAGTCAGCCATGTTGGTGTCCTGTCTTCTCGTGGGGTGCGATTTCGTGCGAGGTGCCTCGAGCAACATACGGATTAATAGTAGGCCAACGTCGAGCGATGTCATAGCGAGCGCCGCCCCCCTTGCCCAAAAGCACATGTCAAACCAATGGTCTAAGCCCAAATGTAGGCGGCTGGCACCACGACGCCTCACCAATGCCGTGCGTCCTCTCGCTGCTTGATAAGGAAGGCTGAATATTGCTGAAATAAGGTTTCGGTCACCACAATGGGCGAGTACGATAGGGTGCAAAGGTCTCGAGACTCCAGAGACTTCTGAAAACGAGGGGACGGTTTGCGTGCAGGGTTTCTTCTCTGGCAAGAATGTCGCATGGGTCATTCCGGCAGTCGCGCAGGGCTCGGGTGGCATGCGGACCATCCTCAACCATGTGGAAGCGCTTCGCCAAGAGGGTGCGAGATGCGACCTTCACATCGTCGGTGGCAGCCATGAGCAGCAGTCGACGCAGCTCATCGAGGAGAACCTGCGGCGATTCTACGGCTGCGAGGGATGCGGCGTGTATGCGACCCCTCACGTCGATAGCTCGTACGACATCGCGATTGCCACGATGTGGTACACGGTACCCTTTGTAATTGACGCCCCGTGCAGGGATAAGGCCTACTTCGTCCAGGACTTCGAGCCCTGGTTCTACCCCATGGGAGACTCCTACCTCGCAGCACAACAGTCATATCGTTCAGGATTGCCTGCCATCACAATCGGTCGATGGCTGTCTCACAAGCTCGGCGACGAGTTCGGAATCGACACCATCCCCTACGACTTCACGGCGAACGAGAATGTCTACCAGAACCTCGGCATGGCGAGAGAGAACGCGGTCTGCGTACTGTACCAGCCCGAGAAGCCTCGACGTTGCAAGGATATGACCAAGGAGCTCATCGCCATCCTTCGAAGGGTTGCACCCGACACGAAGGTCTATACGTATGGCTCCGGCGAATCGCTTGAGATGCACGACGGGCTCGTCGTGGAATGCGGGATTCTCTCCATCGAGGAGTGCGCGAAGCTCTACAACTCATGCCGAGCCGGCGTCTGCATCAGCTCGTCGAATCCCTCGCGCATACCCTTCGAGATGATGGCCTGCGGCCTTCCCGTCATCGACATCTATGGGGAGAACACTCTGTACGACTACTGCGAGAGTGCGGTCGTGCTGGCCGACCCCGCAGCGGCCGCTCTTGCCACCGCAACGCTCTCCGTCATGAGAGACTCACAACGACGCGCGTCCATGTCAGACGCTGGGCTCCTGTTCATGAGGGACCGTAAGAGAGGTGACGAGGAGCTCCGCTTTGTTCAGGCGCTTGAGCGCGTACTCGAGCCTGGTGACCACGAGGCCACTCATCAGTGGCGAACCTACGAGAACCGTCCCGTCATCGCGAGCGACGAGACCATCGAAGCCCAGCGAGCATTCAGGGCGTCAGAGCGTGAAGCGGCTCGCCTCATCGAGGTCGCGACCGACAGAGCAATGGTCACGATTGACGGCATATCGATGAACAAAGACGTGGCGACTGTCACAGTGGCGGTCTGGTGTGCAGCCGACCAGAGCGACCTTCATTGGTATACGGCGCGGAGAGAGACGCCGGATAGATATTCGATTGTCATCGACGTGAACAACCACGGATCTCACCGCGGTCTCTATCACGTCCACGTCTATCTCAATGGAGAGGACGGCATTCCGCGAAAGGCCGCCGAGAGGGATTTCATCGTTTCGTCCGACCTGCCCACTCCCCCAGGAACCGAGCGGGACATTCGTGGCGGCCTCGCACGCGATGCCGTCCTCGTCGTTCCTCTGACCGTTTCTATCGAACCGTCCGATAAGGACGAGAAGCCCGCAGTCGAGGTCGATGGGCCCCATACGGAAGCTCGGGAGGAACAGACCGAAAGAAGGGGTCTCTCGCTGCGGTTCTGGAAGAAAAGGACCGAGTAGAGAGTTGATGACGGCAGACTCTCGGCTCTCAGGTCCCACCGTTGCAACGCGCACCATCGCACCTCGCGCAGATGAATCATCTCATACATATCATCTCGCGTTCGCCCCTCCCACCGGTCTCGAGCAGAGCGTGTAATCCAGTCGTTTGGTGCACACCTCCCTACGACGACGCAACGATGACCGAGGCTGCGTATCATTGATGCGTTCATGTGACCGGCTCGAAGGGTTGTGTATGAAAATCAAGGAAGCTGGCGTCTGTCGAGGAAGCGGCAAGGTCTTTTCTAAGGTCATCCTCGCATCCCTTCCAGGGAAGAACGCCGTGGGGATCTCGGCCAGCACCGCAGACGGACGTGGCGTGCCCTGCTCGTTGTACGAGCTCGACTCCGCGCAGACGGCAAACCGTGCCTTCGTCGCCGTCGTGCCGATGCTCGACATACCTAACTGCCAGATTACCCTCACGCAGTCGAAAGAGAACGAGGAACCGAGCGACAGCGGAACCTTTCGCGTGAGCTTCCCCATCGCCAAGTGGGAGTCGCGCATCAACTACCGGCTTAACCAGCATCTCTGCCGAGAAATTCGCGACTACGACAAAGTCGGCACCTATGACAAGGCGACAATCGACTTCATCGAGTGCATCGAGGACGGCGACGAGGCAATCCTGCGCATGGCTGTCAACACGCCATACCGTGACAACAACGCCATCTCGTTGACGTGCATGGATGCGTCGCTCCGCCCCATCCTGATAAACCCCATCTCCTTCGGATCAGCAAAGGTGCCCGTGCCCTTCAGCACGAACAAGTTTCGCCGCGAGGCGCAGTACTCGGTCAGGATTCCCAACAAGGTTCAGCGCTTCATCTTCACCATCGAGGACGCCAATCACCCCTCATTCAGAAGCTTCGAGGTCCTCGACGGACCCATGTTCGCGAACCTTCGCCTTCTGACGGCGAACCTCATGCGCGATGCCCAGTCGGACAACACGTACCCAGATTGGTTCGAGGCGCACAAGGCCGACATCGCCACGCTCTCCAAGCAGGATCGCATTCACCTGGAATATGAGCCCATGTTCAGCATCGTCGTTCCCCTCTACAAGACTCCCCTCTCCTTCTTCAGGGAGATGGCGACCTCGGTGATGGAGCAGAGCTATCGCAAGTGGGAGCTTATCCTGGTCAACGCCACTCCAGAGGACGCCGGTCTCTCCGATCTCGTCTCGCAGTTCTCCCGAAGGGACGCGCGGATTCGCGTGGTCAACCTCCCCGAGAATCTCGGCATCTCGGGGAACACCAACAAGGGAATCGAAGTTGCCAACGGCGACTTCGTCTGCTTCTTCGACCACGACGACCTCCTCGAGCCGGACATTCTCTTCGAGTACGCCAAGGCAATCAACGACCGAGAGGACACGGACCTTCTGTACTGCGACGAAGACAAGCTGATGCCTGACGGCTCGCTCTCACAGCCGTTCTTCAAGCCCGACTTCAACATCGACCTGCTACGTACCTCAAACTACATCTGCCATATGCTCGCGATCAGAAAGTCACTGCTCGATCAGATCGAGCCGAACACCTCTGCCTATGATGGTGCGCAGGACCACAACCTCACCCTTCGTGCGATTGAGAAGGCCAGGTACGTCAACCACGTCGCTGCTCCGCTCTACCATTGGCGCATGAGCGCAACCTCTACGGCGGCAGATGCGAGCAGCAAGTCGTATGCCACGGACGCGGGGATTCGTGCCGTACGGGAGCACCTCGATCGCCTCGGGCTCCACGCGACGGTTACCCAGTCCCGAAGGCCGTTCACCTATCGTGTCATCTATGACGTCCCGGAAGACCATCCGCTCGTCTCTATCATCATCCCGTCCATGGACCACATCGAGGTTCTGGACACCTGCATCCAGTCCATCCTCGAGAAGTCTACCTACGACAACTACGAAATCGTGATCATCGAGAACAACAGCGTCGAGCCTCAGACGTTCGAATACTATGACACGCTCGTGGAGAGCCACCCAGACGTGATTCGCATCGAGCATTGGCCGAACGAGTTCAACTTCTCGAAGCTCATGAACTTCGGGGCAGAGAAGGCGAAGGGCGACTTCCTGCTCCTTCTCAACAACGACACCGAGGTCATCACTCCCGACTGGATTGAGGTCATGCTCGGTCTCTGTGCTCGCGAGGACGTGGGCATCGTCGGAGTCAGGCTGCTCTATCCCGACAACACGATCCAGCATGCAGGCGTCTGCATCGGCGGCGCGTGTGCAGGCCACCTGAGCAAGAACCTTCCCCGTGACAGGTGGGGCTACTTCGCGATGCAGGACTCTCAGCAGGATCTCAGTGCCGTCACGGCGGCATGTCTCATGACGAAGCGGAGCACGTTCAAAGTAGTCGACGGCTTCACCGAGGAACTCTCCGTCGCCTTCAATGACGTCGACTATTGCCTCAAGGTCAGGGCGAATGACGAGCTTGTCGTCTATACGCCTGAAGTCGAACTCTACCACCACGAGTCACTCTCGCGCGGTACTGAGATCGGAGCGGCGAGACGCATCCGTTTCCACCGGGAGGTCGCATACATTAATTATCACTGGGCGGAGTATTACGTGAAGGGGGATCCCTACTTCAATCACAACTTCACCCGCAACGACCCCTTTATTTTCAGCTATCACCTGTAAGAGCACCCCCCCACAATCGACAGCCGACAAAAGGGAAGAGGGCCCGCACCTCAAGGTGCGGGCCCTCTCTCATGTCATGTCCAGGAAACCCTAGTAGGAGATGACCCTCGAGCCCCTCGGCACGTTGTCATAGATCCACTTGGCGTTCTCGGGGGCAAGGCGCACGCATCCATGGCTCACGCCCATACCGAGTCTCCCGTCCATCACGTTCCACGTGTTCTCGTAGTACAGGATGGAATGGAGAAGATAGTCCCCACAGAACTGCGTGTAGTAGTAGCACGTATAGCCAGAGCCGAAGGAATATCCCTTTGCCCCAACCGTAAAGCTCCCCTTGACGGTTGGGGTTGAGTCCTTGCCGTTTCCGCAGGAATACATGCAGATGTTCGACCAGTTCATGAACCCGCCGTAGTACACGCCCACCAGGTGGTCGGAGCAGTTGATGAGGATGAGATAGTTCGTTTCGCTGGTGTATCCCTGCGCCTTCGCCCACATGGCGTAGTCCCCGCCCACATCAATCTGCGACAGGATGCCATCGTTGTCGGCATGATAGAAGCCGCCACCCACGACAATGTTCGTGTTGCGAGCGACATAGCCGGAGGACGTCCCGTAGTAGGAGTTCCCGTCGATGCTGAAGGAGCCCGCATGCGCGCCGAGGATCCCGCCG
>DCZG01000156.1 GCA_002331575.1 Atopobium sp. UBA2090
TCACCCTTCATCACCGTAAGCAGGAGAGAGTAGCTGTTCCCTCTGCATGCTTGGGAACAGCGTAAGTTGGGGGAGCTGTTTGTTGAAAGCGATGAGCGCTCCTCTGAACTTGAGATTTTGTCCGTTAGCGTGGCCAACGGAATCTACCCTGCATCACAGTCTGATAGAGACACCAATCCAGGGGCGAGCCTTGCCAACTACAAGGTCGTCCGCCCTGGTGACGTTGTCTATAACAGCATGAGGATGTGGCAAGGCGCAGTCGACTCTAGCCTTTACGAGGGCATCGTAAGTCCAGCTTATGTGGTTGCTCGCCCGACGGAAGATGTGATTCCCAGGTTCTGTGCCAGGCTTTTGAGAAGACCCGAGTTGCTCGTCCAATACCAGCGGGCGTCGCAAGGAAACTCCAAAGACACACAAGTTCTGAAGTTCGAAGAGTTTGCAAACATAGTTGTTCATGTGCCCCATGACGGGGACGAGCAGATTGTTGTTGGCGAGATGTTCGACGAACTCGACAACCTCATCACCCTTCATCAGCGAGAGCCGCCCTTTTGACTTACGCTGACATTCAGACGAGGCTGGTTAGGGAGCGCATCACCAGATCAACGTCCTTGTTCTCCAGCTCCTGGATGATATGGAGATAGGTCTTCTCTGTGGTGTTCATGCTGGCATGGCCGAGCCTTTTCGCAACGCTCGCTATTGACACCCCTGCGAAGAGGAGCAAAGAGGCGTGCGTGTGGCGCAGTCCGTGTATCGTGATCACTGGCACCCCAGACTTCTTGCATATCCTCGCGAGGTTGTTGTTGGCCGTCGAGTTGTAAACCTTATCGTTCTCTCTGACAAAGATGGGGCATTCTTCTGGAAGGTCCTTTACCAGGACGGAGAACTGAACTATCAGCTGCCAGTCAATCTGGACCTTCCTGACGGAGGACCGGTTCTTTGTTGGCACGAAGCCCCCGCCGTTCTTGTAGTCCCAAGTTTTGCTTACGGACAGCGTCTGCCTGGTGAAGTCGAAGTCGGAAGGGGTTATTGCAAGCGCCTCGGAAAACCTCAACCCAGTTTTTGCAACCAGAAGGATGAACCACTCCCAGCTGATCTCTGACCCCAAATCGAGGCTAGCGAGCAATCTATGCAGCTCGAACTGGTTGAGATAGCGGCTCTTCTTCGGGCGCGGCGGCTTTCCCTTGACGATTGCCTTCCTAGTCGGGTCTCTGGGCACGAGCCCGTCATCGACCGCATCGAGCACGGCCCCCTTTAGCAGGTGGTGGAAGTCCATCGTGGTCTGCCGTTCGTGCTCCTTCGCGTAACCGTTGAGGATCCTCTGGTAGGAGACCCGATCGAGCTCCGACAGTTTCATGCCTGGCGCTAGTCTCTCTATCCAAGCAAGTGCAAGATGGTACTTGTTGAGCGTCACTTGCCTTACTGCATTTTCCTTGTATATGGAAATCCATTCCTTGTAGTAGTTACAGAACAGGTCATTGCCGGAAAGTTCGTTAAGCATCATTCACCTCGATAATGCATGCAGGGCGACTCTCTTCTTATGGATGGAAACAGCGGAATTGGAATACCGCAAGAAGGAAGTGAAAACTCACACTGATGAAGGGTGATGAGGTTGTCAATCGAACTTAAGAAGTGCGAAATATGCGACTGCTCTTCGATTGTCGAAGGAACGGATGCCTCAATTTCTGCAAATCGATCATATTTTAAAGTTTGAGTGTCTTTTGAATTTCCCTGAGAGTCGCAAAGGTATTTGTATAGCATCGTCGGTTGCCTGAGAAGGTGGCCAAAGCAAGTCGAATCAAGCTGGACCTTTGGCCTTGCAACCACATAAGCTGGGCTTACGATGCCGTCATATGCACTGGCATCAACTGCGCCTTGCCACATACGCATACTGTTGTAGACGATATCTCCGCGATGCACGACCTTGTATTTCGCAAGACTCGCGCCAGGGTTTGTGTCTCTGTCTGATTCTGATGCGGGGTAGATTCCGTTTGCCACACTGACCGACAGTATTTCTAGCTCAGAGGATCGTTCGTCGCTCTCGGCAAATAACTCCCCCAACTTACGCTGTTCCCAAGGTTCAGTGAATCCGGCGAAGCGAATAGCCGGGACATTGCCGCTCATCGCGCCTCGCCCCCCAGAAGGTCCATGAGCTCGTGAATGCCGGCCATGTCGCACTCGTTGCCCGTAAGCTGTCCGAGCATCTGTGAGAGATGGCTCTCCTCTTCGCGAATCTGCTCGTCCACCTCGGCGAACGTCGTCTCGTACTTCTTGGAGAGGTCCCTGACCCTGTCAACGAGGCCGTCGATCTCGGCGCGAGAGAGGGCGGCGATTCCGTCCTCGACGGGACGGTTCCACTTGGCATCCAGAAGCTCGCGTGCCTGTTGGTCGGAAAGCCCTTCGATGGCGCACTTTGTGCTTGCCTCGAGCCTCGCGGAGAGGCTCTTCTGCTCCCTCTTCGCGGCCTTCTGCTCCTCGAGCAGGGACCGGGCATTCTCGACCTGGTCGGCAAGCTCGTCCTCGTCGCCATCGGAGCGCAGCTCGTTGACCGCCCTCCTGAGCTTTGAGGCCACAAAGGCGTCGCCCGCGTCGTTGAGCGCCTCGCCGAGGGCAGCCTTGTCGTCCTCCGTGAGGCCCTCGACTATCTCGGAGAGCTCCCCGTCGATGGCCGCCATGCGGTCGCTGACGGAGTCGAGCGCACGCAGGTCGTCGGCGAGAAGCTCGCGCTGGACGAGGTCGAAGGGCAGCACGTGGCCGCGCCAGCCGTCCTGCACCTCCACCTCCTTGCCGCCCTTTTTCTTCGTCACCATGTTGGGGTCGACCCTCTTGAGGGCGTCGAAGCCCTCGGTCTGGATGACCTCGAGGTCGGCCTCGATGCCCTGCCAGGAGTCGTCGAGGACCTGGTAGGCGTCATAGGGGTCCACCAGCCTCTCGCCCCCGAGCCTGTCGAAGATCTCCCGGGCGAGCCCGTCCTCCTCGGTCGGCAGATTGACGAGCGAGGACTCGTCGACGAGCTCGTCGTAGAGCCACTGCCCGAAGTCGGAGAACCGCGCGTCGTAGGAGTCCAGGTACCCGCGCACGGCGGGGCTGTTCCTCACGGTCTCCCCCACGTCCTCGGGCCTGAGGCGAACGGTCGCGCCGCCGGCCGACTCGAAGAGCTCGTCGCGCAGTCCGGGCAGCGCGTCCCAGTAGCGCCCGAGCGCGTCGACCTCGGCGACGGGGATGCCGCCGAACATCGTCGCGTAGATGTCCCAGGTCTCGGGGGCCTCGGACGAGTCAACGTAGCGTGGGATGTTGAGGTTGTAGCCGTTGTCGCGGATCTCCTGCTTTGGGACAACGCGGCAGAAGCGCTCGACGTCCTTCCGGCTTTGGTAGGCGTCCACGATGCGGCGGATGTCGCAGGCGCGGAGCCTGTTGTTCTTGCCGTCCTTCACGAATCCCTTCGAGGCGTCGATGATGAGCACGTCATCGCTTTGCCGGCGCTTCTTGAGCACCATCACGATCGTGGGGATTCCGGTGCCGAAGAAGATGTTGGCGGGGAGGCCGATGATGGCGTCGACGTTCTCGTTCTCCACGAGGGCGGTGCGGATCTTCTCCTCCTCGCCGCCGCGGAACAGCACGCCATGCGGCAGGACGATGCACATCACGCCGTCCGGCTTCAGGTGGTAGAGGTCGTGCAGCAGGAAGGCGTAGTCTGCCTTGCTCTTGGGGGCGACGCCGTAGCCGTCGAAGCGCCTGTCGGAGTCCTTGCCCTCCGGGTCCCAGCGCTGTGAGTACGGCGGGTTCGAGACGACCGCGTCCACGAAGAGCGGCTCGTAGGACTCAGGGTGCCCCTCCTCGAACCACGGCCAGTCGTCCTCGAGCGTGTCGCCGCAGCGGCACACGATGTTGTCCGGCGCGATGCCGCGCATCACGAGGTTCATGCGCGTGAGGTTGTAGGTGTTCTCCTTGAGCTCCTGGGCGTAGTACTTGACGGACCCGCGGTAGCCCTGCTGCCGTGCGACCGCCTCGCCGATGGTGATGAGCAGCGAGCCCGAGCCGGAGGTCGGGTCGTATACGGTGACCTCGCCGCGGCCCGCCAGGTTCTGCGCCACGATCCGGGAGATGAGGACGGAGACCTCGTGCGGGGTGTAGAACTCGCCGGCCTTCTTGCCGGCGTTGGCGGCGAAGTTGCTGATCAGGTACTCGTAGATGTAGCCGAGCACGTCGTAGCCCTGCTTGCCGTCCATGGGGATGTCCCGGATGAGCTGCAGGAGCGCGCCGATCGCCTTGGTCTGCGCCCCGGAGGTGTCCCCCAGCTTCGAGAGGCCGGTCTCGAGGGTGTCGAAGATCTTGTCGAACACGTTCCTGTGTGACGGCTTGATGAGGCGCGAAAAGGCGGAGAGAGCGTCCCTCACGTCCGAGACGTCGAAGTCCGAGCCCTTGGCGAGCCACGTCGAGTAGAGGTCGTCGTACGAGATGAAGTAGCCAAGGTTGTTCTGGACGTAGGAGAGGGTCTCGGGGTCATCCTCCCTGACCGTCTCCATGCTCTCACTGTCGAAGCCGTTCTTGAGCAGGAACTGCTCCTCGCGGTCCGAGAGGAACTTGTAGAAGATGAAGCCGAGGATGTAGTCCTTGTACTCGCTCGCCTCGATCTTAGAGCGCATCTCGTTGGCCGACGCCCAGATCCGGGCGGCTAGCTGCTGCTTGTTCATCGGGTCTCTTTCCCCTTCCCCCTGTAGGCGGCGTCGAGAGTCTCGCCCGCCTCGTTTACCCATTCGGTCCAGCCGTTCTGGCTTCCCCCGAGCACGAACACCGCAGCCGAGCTCGGGCTGCCGAATGCCACGTCGTCCCGCAGGGTGGACACCCCAGACCCTTCCCCGAAGAGCTCCCGCCTCGCGTCCGCGGCGCCGACGTTCTTGAGGACGGGCCGGGAGAGGTCGACCTGCGAGCCCGCGAGGACCGTGAACCTCCCCGTGCGCTCGTCGTAGCGCCCTTTCGCGACGACGCCGTTCCTCCTGGTGTGGAATACTGCATGGCCGGCGGGGATCGCGGCGTCCGTGCGGTCGAGCGCATAGCCGAGAACGGCCATCCGGAAGAGGATGCTCTTGTGCAGGCGCATTACCGTCTGCTCCTTGTATGGGCTCACGTAGGGCTGCGGGGTCTCGAGGTTGTCGGTCTCGTACGAGCCGTGCGTACGGACGTAGCCGATCGCGTCAGCCTCTAGCGCGTCCAGGACGTCCCTGTCCATGTTCGACTCGTCATCCAGGAACATGACTGCCTTGTTCCAGAACTCCTTCCTGGACTTGTGGGAGTCCAGTCTGGCCAGCCCCTGGGTGGTCTGCCCCGCATACACGCGACTAATGACCCCATGGTCCTCGTCCAGGAGGTAGTAGATGCCCCTCTTCGGGATGTCAGGCAGCCTCTTCGCCTCCGAGAGGAGCTCTCGGGGCACGACCACGGTCGTGAGCGACTCTCCCTCGACGTGGCAGATCCTGATTCCGTCCGGCTCGCTCCCTATGAGCCGGACGGTCATCGTGGTGAGCTCGATCATTTGCGGTCGGCCCCCGAAAGGCGGTCGATGAGGCACATCTTGACGTAGGAGGCCAGACTCATCCCGGAGAGGCTCGCCGCCTCCTTGGCGGAGTCCCGAAGGCTGCGCGGCATTCTTAGCGTTACAGAGACGTTCTCCGAGTCCGTGAGGAAGCCTTGGATCTCCGTAGGCGTGGCACCGGAGTCAACGAGTTCCGAGTACTTCATAAGCGCCCTCCATAGAACGCAGGATGCATTACATACGACGTTATTCTAACTTCTGTACCAATGCTTGGGAACAGCGTAAGTTG
>DCZG01000057.1 GCA_002331575.1 Atopobium sp. UBA2090
TTGGCTCCTTTCAGCAACGCCCCTACCTGCGGGAGCCAAAGCCGCCATCTCCTGCCGACTTTGGCTCCCGGCGTTTCCGCAGGTAGCCGTGTCGATAAAACCGTGAATCACGAGCCAAAGTCCTCCGGGCCGAGTACCGGGGGACAATGCGGGCTTCTCGCTAGGCGCTGCCTCATCCCGACGGGTGTCCCTTTGGCTGCCANNGCAGGCACCTTTGGCAGGCGGTTGCCCCCGCCGCACCCCGCGTCGCCGACACCGCCCGCCGAAACGCCGGAATAGAGAACCTGGAAAAATAACCTGTCCCCTTTTCCAGGTATGATGGGAGACGGACGAGGAATGGAGGTCGCGTGAGCCACGGGGAACAGGGACGGACTTCGCGTCTCCGCAGGGTGCTGCACGTTTTTGGCTGGGCTCTCGCCGCCGTCCTTCTCGCCGCGCTCGTGGCGATCAACGTGGCGGTCGCCCTTTTCGGCGACACCATCGAGGCCTATCTGGGAAGCGGTAACGTGGACATCTCCAACGAGAAGCTCGAGGCCACCATGGACGAGGGCCGCACCCTCGCCGAGCAGATCGAGGGCGAGGGAATCGTCCTCGTGCGCAACGAGAACCAGACACTGCCTCTGCCGTCGTCGACCAGGCGCGTGAACGTCTTCGGCTGGGCGTCCACCGAGTGGGTCTCGAGCGGCTCGGGCTCGGGACAGACGTCCGGCGACTCGACCAGCTTCCTCGACGCCCTCACCAGCGCCG
Organism: Atopobium sp. UBA2090; assembly: GCA_002331575.1. Classification (GTDB taxonomy): domain Bacteria; phylum Actinomycetota; class Coriobacteriia; order Coriobacteriales; family Atopobiaceae; genus Olsenella_D. The sequence goes on from DCZG01000057.1 coordinate 748, forward strand.
GCATCGAGTACAACACCGAGCTCACCGACATGTACCGCAGCTTCCAGGGCAGCCGCCCCTACCAGAGCAGCGGATCCCTCAACACCCACGCTTCCGAGTTCTGCCGGCTCTACGAGCCGTCGATCACCGACGAGACCTGCTACAGCGAGCAGCTCCTGCAGGACGCACGCGACTACTCCGACACGGCCGTCGTCGTGATCTCTCGCGTGGCAGGCGAGAGCATCGACTGCCCCGAGCAGCAGTACCGCGTCCATGGCCGCGGCGGTGACGTGGACGTCGACGCCACCCGCGGCTACCTCGAGCTCTCCCGAGAAGAGGAGGGGCTTCTCGCCTACGTGGGCGAGAACTACGAGCACGTCATCGTGGTGGTCAACTCGACAAACGCGATGGAGCTCGGCGAGGTGGAATCCACGCCAGGCGTCGACGCGTGCCTGCTCGTGGGCACTCCCGGCGAGGTCGGCGCGAACTCGATCGCGAGCGTGCTTCTCGGCGAGACGAACCCCTCGGGCAGAACTACGGACACCTACGCGTATGACCTGCGGACGGCCGCCTCGTACGCCAACGCGGGCGAGGAGGGCGAGGGATCCTACACCAACTCTGACGGCCTCTATCCTGCAGACGGCACCCTCAACACGAACGTCGGGACGACCGAGACATACGACGCGGTGCGCTTCGTCGACTACACCGAGGGCATCTTCGTGGGGTATCGCTGGTACGAGACCGCCGATGCGGAGGGCTATTGGAACGCCGTCGACAACGGTCACGGCCAGGGCTATGACGGCGTCGTGCAGTACCCCTTTGGCTACGGTCTCTCGTACACGAACTTCTCGTGGGAGGTCGTGTCCCGGCAGCCGGGCGAGAACTCCACGGTCGGTCGCGATACCACCTACCAGGTCACGGTTCGCGTGACCAACACTGGCGGCGTGGCGGGGAAGGACGTCGTCGAGCTCTACTGCACCCCGCCGTACTACGAGGGCGGCATCGAGAAGTCGTCGACGGAGCTCGTCGACTTCGCCAAGACCAAGCTGCTCCAGCCGGGGGAGAGCCAGGACGTGACGCTCGAGTTCACCCTCGACGACGTGGCGTCCTACGACTACGACGACGCCAACGGCAACGGGTTCTCGGGGTACGAGCTCGAGCGCGGTGACTATGAGGTCGAGCTCAAGCGAGACGCCCATACGGTCGCCGACTGCGCCTATGCCTCGACCAGCCTCTGGTTGCCCCAGACCGTGCTCTGCGAGGCGGACCTCTCGACCGGGGCGACCGTCGAGAACCGGTTCACCGGCGCAGACGCCCTCGACGGCGTGTCCATCGACGGGACTGACTCGGGCGCGGACATCACCTACCTCACGCGTGCGGACTTCGCGGGCACCTTCCCCGCGGCGGTCGACGACGACCGCGTGATGAGCGACAGCATCCAGGCTCTCAACCTCTACGGCGACTCCCAGGTGGCCTCCGACGCCCTCGGATACTCGGACCTCGTGGGCAAGGTCTCACTCGCGAGCACCGCCTCGTCCGTCTCGTCTCCGTACTACCTGCTCTCAAAGGACGGCGAGCTGACCCCGCTCGGGCGGAAGCTCGGGGCCGACTACGGGTCGGCGGACTGGGACACCCTGCTCGGCCACCTCTCGGTCTCCGACATGGAGGCGCTCGTCCTCCATGGCTACATCTCCACGGGCGCCATCGATGCCATCGGCAAGCCGCTCACGAAGGAGGTCGACGGCCCCGCGCAGATCGGGTCGTTCAACCAGATCAGCTCCGGCGTGGGCTATCCCAACCCCACAGTGCTCGCCCAGACCTGGAACGAGACGCTTGCCCGCGAGTACGGGCGGCAGGTCGGGCTCGAGGCGGCGAGCATCGGCGTCGACGGGTGGTACGCGCCGTCCGTCAACATCCACCGCACGCCCCTCGGCGGCCGCAACTACGAGTACTACTCGGAGGACCCGCTCATATCGGGCGTCATGGGCACCGCCGTCGTGGCGGGCAGCAAAGAGTCGGGCACGTACTGCTACGTCAAGCACCTCGCCGTCAACAACCAGGACTCCTTCCGCGACTCCCTCTACACGTGGATGACCGAGCAGAGCCTGCGCGAGATCTACCTCAGCGCGTTCCGCCACGGCGTGGAGTCAGGCGCCTTCACGGGCATCATGACCTCGTACAACCGCATCGGCGCCACATGGACCGGTGGCAACCAGGCGCTGCTCACGAACGTGCTCAGAGGCGAGTGGGGCTTCAAGGGCTGCGTCATCACCGACTACTGCGACCACCAGCAGTACATGAACGCCGACCAGGAGTTGCGGGCTGGCGGCGACCTCTACATGGACGGCGTCTTCCGCAACGGCTCGTTCTCGTACGGCTACACGCAGGCGGAGCTCTCGGAGGCGGTCGGTACGGGGGGCGAGGTGGGTGCCATCGACTACTACGTCAACCTCCGACGGGCGACCAAGGACGTGCTCTACATCTGGCTCGATGCCCGCGAGGCGAACCTCGAGTACAACGAGCAGGTGCAGACCGCCGTCGAGACGGGCGACGTGGCTGCTGCCGAGAACTTCGACGAGCGTCCGATCAAGACCGCTGGTCTCCCGTACGCCGGCATCGCCGTGGCGATCGCGGACTGCGTCGTCGCGCTGCTTATCGTGCTGCGAGTGCACCGGGCTCTCGGGCGCCGAGCTGGCGAGAAGCCCGTCGGCCGCTAGCCACCGCGCCTTTCATGTCCGCGAACCTCCCGAGGGGGCATCGGCCTGCCCGCGAGTTACGCACGAAGGGCCCTTTTTCGGCGTTTTGGCAAAATAGAGGCCCCTCGTGCGTAAATACCCCGTTATTCCCCATCGGCTCACGCCACCTGTCCTGCCAAAGGTGCCTGTCCTGCCAAAGGTGCCAACGCCCTTTGGCAGCCAAAGGGACACCCTACGAAAAAAAGAGGCCCCGACCAGGTGGCCGGGACCTCGGACGTGCCGTGGGATTCTCTCTAGAACTTGACGCTCGGCGCCTGGCGCACGGACTCGTCGGTGACGGTGAAGCCCTGACGCGGCTGGAACTTGCTGCCCGCGACGATGTTGCCGGGGAAGGTTTTGATGGCGTTGTTGTACTCGAGGACCACGTCGTTGAAGCTCATGCGCGCGTAGCTGATCTTGTTCTCGGTATCGGTGAGGTCGGTCTGGAGCTGCTGGAAGTTCGCGTTGGCCTTGAGGTCGGGGTAGGCCTCGGCGACGGCGAACAGGCTCTTCAAGGTGCCGGCGAGCACGTTGCTCGCATCCATCTTGGCCTCGGGCGTAGTGGCGTTGGCAACGGCGGAACGTGCGGCAGTGACTGCCTCGAGAGTGCCGGACTCGTGGGCGGCATACCCCTTGACCGTCTCCACGAGGTTCGGGATGAGGTCGTTTCGGCGCTGGAGCTGGGCGTCAATCGTCTGCCAGGCGTTGTCGCACTTGTTGTCCGCCGTGACGATGCCGTTGTAGATGGTGACGAACCAGACGGCGACAAGGACGATGACCACGACGAGGATGATGATGGCGGTCATGGTGCTCCCTTCAAAGGATGTGAGGTGTGCAGCCCGCATAAGCACTCTGAGTATACACAAGAGCGAGCCGCGACACGAAGCACGCCCCGATGGCGGGGCCAGTGAGGCCCCCCGTGCCCCACTGGATTTCTCGCCATGGCATGCGACGCACGTTCTGCCTGGCCAGGAGTAATTCTGCCGTGGTCTTCTTTTCGACGTTGCACGCCGCGTTCGATGGGGCCTTTCCCGTGACCCCTGGTCTCGCCCCTCTCCCTCGCCGCCGAGATTCCATCGAAGCGAGAAGTCTCGTGGCAAAAGAACTTTTCGGATTTCGCTTGCGCTGGTCCACACGCCGCGCTATAGTGCCAATTGTACGAACAACCGAACAACCCAACATTCGGACAAATTAGAATCACGGCAGTCACCATTGCCTGTCACACGCGTAGAACGCAGGAGGAAGTAATGTACACAACGCTTGAGAAGGTCCTGGAAGAAGCCGACGAACTGAACATGGCCGTTGGCGCGTTCAACACCCATAACCTCGAAATGGTCCAGGCCATCGTCCGCGCCGCATGCAACCAACGGACCCCCGTCATCATTCAGACCTCCGAAGGCACCGCCAAGTACGTTGGCATGAAGACGCTGGTCGCGGTCGCGACATCTCTTGCCGACGAGTACGGCGTGAACGTCGACCTCCACCTCGATCATGCAAAGAACTGGGACAACATCCGTGAGGCCGTTGACGCTGGCTATGGTTCGGTCATGTTCGATGGTTCCGCCCTCCCGTTCAAGGAGAACATCCTCGGGACCAAGCGCGTCGTCGAGTATGCGCATGCGGCCGGTGCGTCCGTCGAGGCCGAGCTTGGCACCGTGGGTGGTACCGAAGACGGCGTCGCCGTCGACGCGGGGGAAGTGCGTCTGACCGACCCCGACGACGCGGTCGAGTTCATCGACAAGACTGGCATCGACGCGCTTGCCGTGGCAATCGGCACGAACCACGGGCAGTACAAGTCCAAGACCCATATCAACTTCGAGGTCCTCGACTCCATCCACAAGGTCGCGACCAAGCCCCTCGTGATCCACGGCGGTACAGGCGTCTCCGATGACGACATCCACCATGTGATCGACCTCGGCATCCGCAAGTTCAACGTCGGCACCGAGCTTCTCGTCCGCTGGAACCGCACGTCCAAGGAGCTCTACGACACCAACAAAGAGAACTGCTCCAACAGGAACAACGTGGTGCCCGCGCTTGACGTCATCACCGAGATTGTCGAGCACAAGATCAGCCTGTTCAAGAATATCCAGTAGCACCTGGCGAGGTGCGGAGTCCGGACGCTCTGGAAGTCCGGCTCGATCGAGACTCGAGGGGAGGGGAACATGGGAATCTGCTGTGTGGGACAGGCCGTCTATGACATCATCGGCCGTGTGGACGAGGCGCTTGCGCCCGATACCAAGTACCGCATCGACGAGCACGTCGAATGCCCTGGCGGGCCCGCGCTCAACAGCGCGTGCGTCTGTGGTCTGTGGGGCGCAGGGGTGTCCCTCGTCGCCCGGGTCGGAGATGACGCGTACGGCGTCCTCGTCCGTGAAGGTCTCGCGCGCTTCGGTGTGGATGCGAGCTCGATGATTGATGACGCGGCTGCCAGGACCTCGTTCAGTCTCGTCATCGTGAACGGCGAGACGGGCGGACGCACCATCTTCAACTTCCCGTCGCCCGAGGGTGAGACCTCCGTCAGGCTCCCAGAGGCTGCTCCGGACGTCATTCTCAGCGACGGCCACGAACCTGAGGCGAGCCTCGAGCTCATGCGTGCGTTTCCCAATGCCGCGAGCGTTGTTGATGCAGGAACGTGTCGCGAGAGCACCCTTGCCGTCGCTCGTGGGGCCGACTACCTTGTGGCCTCTCATGACTTCGCCAACCAGTACCTCAACCGCCCCCTGGCGCTCGATACCGACGCGGCGCTTCTCGACGACCTTCTCGCCCTGCGCGACATCAACCACGGCAGGGTCATCGTGACCCTCGGCAGCGAGGGCCTTGTCTACCTCGACGGCGACAATCCCACGCGCATGCCCGCATTCGACGTCAGCGCCATCGACAGCACGGGGGCGGGCGACATCTTCCATGGTGCCTTCGCCTTCGGGCTCGACCACGGTTTGAGCATGCGCGACTGTCTGCTCCTGTCATCGATGGCCTCCGCCATCTCGGTTACGCGCCAGGGGAGCCAGACGTCGATTCCGACATTGAGCGAGGTACTCAACCGGTTGAGGTCATATGGCATAGAATTCGTCGGGCTCGGGGCCTAAACGACGACAGCGTCTGTTACGCCGTGGCTCACACATGACAGCACCTAGAGGGGGAGAACGATGCAAGAGGAGAACAAAACTGAGGTCGCAAGTCTATCTGACCTCTTGAAACCCGAGAACGTCCGCGTCATCGACGGCGTTCGGGACTGGAAGGATGCGGTTCGCATCTCGCTCAAGCCTCTGGAGGACGGCGGCTACGTCGAGCCTCGCTATGCCGAGAACGTCATCAAGGACACCATCGAGCTTGGGCCCTACTACGTGCTCACGGACGACGTCGCGCTCATACACGCCCGTCCTGAAGAGGGAGCCATCAAGAAGCAGCTTGCTGTGACCCTCGTGCATCAACCGGTCGTCTTCAACGAGACGAGCTTTCCCGTGCGCATCCTCTTCGCCCTGGCGGCGGAGGATTCCACGTCTCACATCGAGGTCATCAAGATGCTTGCGAACTTCTGCATGGACGAATCCCGAGTCGCGGCGGTCACAGAGTGCACCGAACCGAGCGACATCTACCAGATACTCATCAACTCGGCCGAATAGCGGCGCATCCGCACGAAACGGCCTTGTCAACTTCGAGAAAGACGAGGGGAGGTATATATATGGTCAGAATTATCGCCGTATGCGGCGCAGGCCTGGGGAGCAGCTTCGCATGCCAGATGGCAATCGAGCAGGCAATGCAGGCGCTTGGCGTCGAGGTGAAGGTTAGTCACACCGACACGACCTCGATTGGGGCTCTCGTCAGCAAGGCAGACATCGTCTGCTGCGGCTCCAACTTCCGGAAGCTCGTCGAGAAGAAGAACCTTCCGGTTCCCGTCGTCTATCTCGATCGTCTCGTGGACAAGAAGGAAATCACCGAGAAGCTCACCCCGATTCTGAAGGACATGGGGAAGCTCTAGGAGATTGACCGACCGTCAGCTCGTCCGCATGTATCACTTGTAGGAAGGAAGCGCCATGGAAGTTCTCAGTTGGATTATCAACAACATCCTGACCCAGGCAGCCATCATCATCGGGCTTATCGCCTGCCTCGGCCTCGCACTCCAGAAGAAGCCTGGCCAGGAGATCTTTGCCGGCACCATGAAGACCCTCTTCGGTTTCATGATCCTCTCCGCCGGCTCCTCGATCCTCCAGACCTCGCTCAAGTACTTTGGTGCGATCTTTAACCAGGCGTTTCAGCTTGGCACGAGCGGTGGCGCCGTCGTGGCGTCTATCGAGGGCATTAACGGCCAGGCCATGACCGACCTCGGTCTCGGCTCCGAGATCGCCATCACGCTCGCCGGCATCTTCATCGTCAACATCATTTTGGCCCGCGTGACCAAGTTCAAGTACATCTTCCTCACCGGCCAGGCCCTGCTCTGGGAGTCCACCCTCGCGGTCGTCTTCTCCTGGTTCCTCGGCCTTCGTGGCCTGCCCCTGGTTCTTCTCGCCTCCGTCGTCGGCGGCTGCTTCGCGACGTTCATGCCCGCAATCGCCCAGCCTGTCGTACGAAAGATCACCGGCTCTGACGACATCGCTCTCGGCCACTTCTGCACGATTGGTTACATGGTCACCGCTGGCGTCGCCAAGCTCGTCGGCGATCCCAAGGACTCCGCCGAGGACGTCAAGATCCCCGAGAAGCTCGACTTCCTGAACGACACCTACCTCGCGGTCTTCACCGTCATGCTTCCGTTCTTCATCATCACCGCCATCATCGCCGGTCCTGACGCCTGCAATGCCGTCTGCACTGACCTCGGCGTGTCGACGAGCGTCAACTTCGTCGTCCAGGCGTTTCTCCAGTGCTGCACGTTCGTCATCGGCCTCTATGTCCTTATGATGGGCGTCCGTCAGCTCCTCGACAACATCGTCCCTGCCTTCCAGGGCATCTCGATGAAGCTCGTTCCCGACTCGAAGCCCGCGCTCGACTGCCCCGTGCTCTTCCCGTATGCTCCCAACTCCGTGATCCTCGGCTTCATCTTCACGACCATCGGCTCCATCATCGGCATGCTCATCTCCCCGGTCTCTGGCTACCTGGTCATCCCCGGCGTCATGTCCAACTTCTTCGCTGGTGGCACCGCCGGCATCTTCGGCAATGCGATGGGCGGCAAGCGCGGCCTGATCATCGGCTGCATCGTCCACGGCATCTTCATCATGCTGATCCCGGCCTTCCTGACCCCGATGCTCGCGCAGATCGGCTTTGTGAACCTCACCTGCACCGACGTCGACACCGTCTTCACCGGATACCTGCTCTACGGCATCAAGTGCCTGTTCGGCCTGTAATGGCACTCTCCGGCCGGCGTGCCTTCTCGGGCGCCGGCCGGCTTTTCTTGGCGCGGTGCATGTCTTGCAGAGAAAGAGAAAGAATGGACAGATGTTCAATTTTCAAAAGAAGAGCCGTTCCGTCGCAGCATCCGAGGACGTTCCCGTGGCCCAACCCGTCGTCGACCACGACAAGCTCGTGGCGGAGGCTGCCGCTATCGCCCCCCAGGTCGAGGCAGCCGAGGGCGTTGCCAAGGCCGACCTCCTCGACAAGCGGGGAGAGCTTCTCGCTAGGGCGGGAGAGGCTGACGAGGCCATCCTCGCCTTCGAGGAAAGCATCGAGGCCGAGAAGCGCATGGGCGCTGCGTACAAGGGACTGACCGCCCTCTACAACCAGAAGCGTCGCGAGGCAGCTGCAGCGAAGGATGACGCCGCCACCAAGGAGTGGTTCGATAAGCTCCAGGCACTCATGCAGAGCTCCAAGGATATGCTGCGTGGCAAGTAGGGACACGGGTATGGACAAGGTTCTCATATTGCTCGCAGGATATCCCGCGACGGGCAAGTCGACATTTTGCAAGCGGCTCCTCGAGCGTCACCCGGGCATCCCCGTCGTAGCGCCTGATGACATCAAGGAGCAGGTCTGGGACGAGTTCGGCTACGATGATGCCGAGGAGAAGGCGGCGCTCGAGCTCCGCGTCTGGGAGATCTATTACGCCCGCATCGAGGGGCTCATGCAGACCGGCGTGACGGTCGTCTCCGACTATCCCTTCTCGGAGAAGCAGCGTCCCTCGCTTGCGAGACTCGTCGAGAAGTATGGCTATCGCTGTATGACGGTGCGCTTCGTCGGGAACCTCGATGCAATCTACCAGCGCTCGCTTGCCCGCGACCTCTCACAGGGACGACACCTCGGACACCTCATGAACCACTACCACAAGGGTGATCACCTCGATGACCGCATGCAGGCTGACGCGCTCGTGACCCCTCAGATCCTGCGGGAGCGGTGCATCGGCAAGGGGTACGGAACGTTCTGCATGGGGGACCTCATCGAAGTGGACGCAACCGACATCGTCTCCGTCGATCACGACGCAATTGTCGACAGAATTGAGGAGCTCGCGGCCAACGGACATACCGAGAAATAACACTGTTCTCGCACGTCAGCATGGTGGATACGTGAAATCTCGACCGAGGGGATAAATTGTGATTGTACGTATGTTCATTATGAGAGAGTGTGTATCATTGGATACCTAGTTAAGCATCGCCGCCGGTTGGCACGGGCGCATGCGGCATTGAACGGGAGGAAGTGCCATGTCTCCGGTCGCTCCTGCGGGTGGCGTGTCGCAGAGATCGTTGGACGTCGAGTCCCATGAGCAGCTGTACTACCAGCTGTACAATATGCTCTTCGAATACATTTCCAACGGCACCTACAAGGTCGGCGACCTCATCCCCTCCGAGACCGACCTCGTGAAGTCCATGAGCGTGAGTCGCGCTACGGTTCGCAAGGCGATGGAGTTGCTCGTCGGTGATGGTCTCGTCGAGCGTAGGCGTGGCGTCGGGACCGTGGTCATCTCGAACCGTCCCGCAACAGCGTTCAAACGCGTGTCGAGTTACGTCAAGAGGACGACCGCTGATGCGGTTACCCCCGTCAAGCACGTCGTGTCGGCCACGGTCGTACCCGCCTCATCCGAGCTCGCCGAACGTCTCGAGGTAGAGAAGGGCACACAGCTCTTTCGTCTTGACCGCGTGCGTTGTTCGGGAGACATCGCCTACTATCGCGAGATCATCCACATCGTTCTCTCTACCGCTCCCGGCATCCTGCGCAGGGACTTCTCGACCGAGTCGCTCCGTGCGTACTACACCAACGTCATGCACGTCACGTTCGCAAGGGCAGACCAGCGAGTGCTAGCCGAGGGTGCCGGAGCCGAGACGGCGAAGCTTCTCAACATCAAGCCAGGCTCTCCGCTCCTCATGCTTCAGCGAGTTTCGTTCGATTCTGCCGGAGTGCCAAGGGAGTACCTCCAGGCTGAGTACCGTTCTGACTTCTACTATTTGGAGATGTCCCTCGAGAGCTAGTCGCTGCCCGTCGTGCTGCCGACCAGCCGGGATACCGTGAAGGGAAGCAACCATATGCAGCTCAACACCTATATGGACCATACGCTCCTCAAGCCGAACGCCACCGAGGCGGACATCCGGCGCATCTGCGACGAGGCGATGAGGCATGACTTCAAGACCGTGTCCATCAACTCCTGCTGGACAAAGTTCGCGGCGGAAGTCCTCGGCGGTTCCGCCGTGGGCATCACGACGTGCATCGGGTTTCCGCTCGGTGCCTGCTCGACGGCCGCCAAGGTCGCCGAGGCGAGACAGGCGGTGTCCGACGGTACCACCGAGATTGACATGGTGCTCAACGTCGGCAAGTTGCTCGGCGGCGATGACGACTACTGCACCGGGGACATCGCGGCGGTGGTCGAGGCCGCCCAGGGCCATCCCGTGAAGGTCATCCTCGAGTGCTGCCTGCTCGACGACGACCAGGTCGTGCGTGCCTGCATGTGTGCGATGAGCGGGGGAGCATCATTCGTCAAGACCTCGACGGGCTTCTCGACTGGCGGAGCGACTGTCCATGACGTCGCGCTGATGAGAAGAACAGTCGGCGACAGGTGCAGGATTAAGGCTGCGGGCGGCATTCACACCAGGGAGGACGCGCTGGCGATGATCGAGGCGGGCGCGGACCGGATCGGCTCGAGCGCCTCGATCGCCATCTGCTCGTAGACGCGACCGAGCGCGCGAGGCGGAGGGGGAGGGATTCGAACCCTCGGAACGCCGTAGGCGCTCGACGGTTTTCAAGACCGCTGCAATCAACCACTCTGCCACCCCTCCGAGGGTGCGCGGTACTATCCTACCGCATATGGCATCGGTGTTGGGAGGAGCGCGTGGGCGAGAAGGACGAGCAGTACATGCGGATGGCGCTCGAGGAGGCCGCGAGGGCGGCGGAGCTCGGCGAGGTTCCCATTGGAGCCGTCGTTGTCTGCGATGACCAGGTCGTCTCGCGGGGCTGCAATCGTCGAGAGACCGACGAGGATCCCTCGGCGCACGCGGAGTTCTCCGCCATGGTCGCCGCAGCTCACGCGCTCGGTCGCTGGAGGCTCACCGGCTGTACGGTCTACGTCACCGTGGAGCCCTGCCTCATGTGCGCGGGACTCATGGTCAACGCCCGTATCGACCGCTGCGTCTATGGCGCGGCTAATCCCAAGGGGGGAGCGCTCGGCACGGTGTTCGACGTGAGCCACGTGCCTGCGCTCAACCACGAGTTCGAGGTCGTCCCCGGGGTGCTCGAGGAGGAGTGCGCGCAGGCCATGCGCGACTTCTTCAGAATGCGCCGCAGCTAGAGACCGTTACAGGCCGAGAAGGACTCCGAGGTAGATGAGAATCGCCATGACCGCGGCGTACGCGAACGCATACTTGGCGATCTTCCCGAGTATCTCGCCATCCTTGCCGATGAGCCCGCACGAGGCGCAGCCGATGGCGATGCTCTGCGGGGCGATCATCTTGCCGGCACTCGTGCCGAGCGAGTTGGCTGCGACGAGCCAGGTCTCGTTGGCGCCGAGCGTGTTCGCGGCCTGGAGCTGGACGTTGCCGAAGAGGACCTCGCTCGAGGTTCCCGAGCCGGTGACGAAGGTGCCGAGCGCGCCGAGCAGCGGTGCTACGAGCGGGTAGAAGCTGCCGAGCGTACCCACGAAGAAGGCGGCGATGCTCGCAATCATTCCCGAGTAGCCCATGATCTTGGCGCAGCCGAGCACGCCGAGCATGGTGAAGATCGTCTTGCTCATCTGCTTGACCGTGTCCTTGAGGACCCCCATCATCTCGCCGAACGGGCACTTCTGAATGATGCCGCCCACGATGCCGCAGATGAAGATCAGCACGCCGGGCGTGTTGATCCACGAGAACGTGAGCGTGGCTTTGGGATTGCCCGCGTAGATGTTGACGGTGCTCTTGATGGCCGAGAGCGGGTCGTGAATGAAGGGCACGAGCTTGCTCGTGAGGAGCAGTACCACGAAGATGAGGATGAAGGGGCACCAGGCGGTGAGGGCGTCGCCGGCGGAGATGGGCTCGCCCGCACCTGCGATCTCGAGCCTGAACTCGTCGGGAACCTCGGCGTCCTTGTGGCGGAGGCAGAAAGCGAAGGTGATGACGAGCGCGCACACGGCGCCCACGACGTCGGGCAGGTCGGTGCCGATGAAGCGGGCGGCGATGATCTCGGGGATGCCGAACGAGACGGCGGCGATGAGCGCCACGGGCACGATGCCCTTCATGGCCTTCTTGCCGCCGAGAATCCCCACCATGAGCAGTGGCGTGACGAGGACGAAGGGAAACGCCTGCAGCGCCTGCGTGAAGGCGAGCTGGATGGGGTCGATGCCCGTGATGGTGGCGAGGGTTGCCGTTGGGATGCCGATCGAGCCGAACATCGTGGGCAGGCCGTTGGCGAGCAGGCAGGCGAGAATGGCCGTGATGGGGTTCACGCCGAGCGCCGCGAGCATGCTCGCGGGAATCGCCACGGCGGTGCCGAAGCCGGCCATGCCCTCGAGGAAGTTGCCGAAGCACCAGCCGATGAGAATCACGAGCACGCGCATGTCGGACGAGACCGAGCAGAGCATCGCCTTGATCTTCTCCATGGCGCCCGTGTGCACCGTGAGGTTATAGGTGAAGACCGCGGCGATGATGACGATGACGATGGGCCAGAGCGCCATCGCGAAGCCCTCGAGCGCCGCCGTGGTCGCGTTGACGAGCGGCATCTGCCAGCCGAGCATCGCGCAGGCGAAGGCGACCACCAGCGCGCCGACGCTCGCCTTGTAGGCCTCCATGTGAAGGCCGCAGAGGGCGGCGACCAGCCAGATGATGGGCAGAAGGGCGAGGACGAACATTCCGAAGAGCTCGAGCATGGGGGACTCCTCTGTGGTCGTGCGGGCTGGGCTGACCTCTGCGGGAGGTACCAGGCCGATGTTACGCTCTTGATGCCAGCTAGACCACCTTGAAGAGGAAAAAATCGAGGTAATGGGTCTCTGGGACGCCCCAGAGGATGGAGTGGTCGGGCGCCTGCTGGTGCTCGATGCGGCGATTCGACGCGGATGGTCCCGTGAGGGCATTTGTATTTTCAACACACGATTTGACAAAACGTGATTTGAATACGAGCAATCGGGGCGGGTACCGAGACGCCGCTGCCCTCGCCGAGTGACGTGCGCTAGACCACCTGGAAGAGGAAAAAGTCGAGGTAATGGGTCTCCGGGACGCCCCAGAGAATGGGGTGGTCGGGCGCCTGCTGGCGCTCCTCGACCTGCTTGAGCTGAACTCCGGTGTCGTGTGCCGCCTGGGCTATGGCGCGGGCGAGAAGATCGCGCGTCATGAAATGGCTGCAGCTGCAGGTGGCGAGGTATCCCCCGCGGGGGAGAAGGCGCAGGGCGAGCGCGTTGATCTCCCGGTAGCCCCGCGAGGCGTGCTCGACGGTGGAGCGGCTCTTGGTGAAGGCGGGCGGGTCGAGGACGATGAGGTCGAAGGGACCGCCCTCCGCTCGGAGGAGCTGCCTGTCACGAGCGAGCCCGGGGAGGTACTCCATCACGTTCGCGCAGCTGAAGGCCATGCGATCGTCAAAGCCGTTGAGACGTGCGTTCTCTGCCGCGAGGTCGCAGGCGGTCTGGCTCACGTCGACGCAGCGCACGAAGTCTGCGCCGCCCGCCGCGGCGTTGAGGCCGAACGGGCCCACGTGCGAGAAGCAGTCGAGCACGCGCTTGCGGCGGGCGAGCTCACGCACGGCGCGGCGGTTGTACTTCTGGTCGAGGAAGAAGCCCGTCTTCTGGCTGTTCTCGAGGTCGACGTCGTAGCGGATGCCGTTCTCCTCGACGATGCGGCGCGGGGAGAGGTCGAGCGGGGCGGTGTCCCCGGGCGTCCACCAGCCCTTCTCGCTGGGGAGTCCCTCGAGGCTGCGGCTGGGGGTGTCGTTTCTCTCGTAGATACCGACGACGTCCTGCCCCGTCTCGCGAAGCACGTCCATGAGCAGCGGGTAGATGACCGGCTTCAGTCGCTCCATGCCCACGGTGCCCACCTGCGACACGAGCACGTCCTCGTAGCGGTCAACCACGAGACCGGGAAGGCCGTCCGCCTCCGAGAAGATCACGCGGCAGCAGTTCGTGTCGGGCTCGCAGCCGGGAAGCGCGCGGGAGCCCATGGTCGTCACGCGGTGCTCCCACGCCCAGCGGAGCCTTCGACGCCAGAAGTCCTCGTCCATGCGGTCGTTGGCGTTTCGGGTCACGACGCGCACCCTGATTCGGCTCTGGGAGGAGATGAGACCTGCCCCCTGCCACGTGCCGTTCTCCTCGAAGACGTCGACGAGGCCGCCGTTTTGGACGGTGGTGCCGGTGGAGCTGGGCTCGGTGCGGACGACCTCGCCCTCGAAGACCCAGGGGTGTCCGCCCGCGAGGGCCTTGGCGGCCTTGCGCGTGACGACGACCTTGGGATACGGACGCTTCTGCTTCATGGGAAGGCTCCTCGGGATGGAATAGGGGACAGGTGCATATTCCAGGTTCTCTGAATGGCAGTGAATGGGGAAGCAAAGCTGACGCGAGCATGCATGAGAAGACGGTACACCATGAATGGGGGACAGGCTCGTATTCCATGAGGAGCCTGGTGGTGTCAAAGGAAGATCTGCGCAAGAGGCTGCTTCTCGGATTCGTCGTCACGGCCCTCGCCCCGTCGTTTCTTGTCTTTATGGCGAGAGCCATCGCCGTCGTAAAGGTTTGCGTCAGCATGACGATCGTCTCGATTCCGGGGACGTTCATCATGCTGCGCCTCGTCCTCGATGACCGCGGATGGCGCACAGGAGTGCCACCGCGCCCGCTGCCCCTGTTGCCCCTCCTCCCACGCCCATGGCCACAACCTCGAACGTCTCGTTCCATAACGGTAACAGCTATACCGGTGGCGTTCCCGCTTCGGCGAGGGAGCACATCTGTCAGACGGAGGCTCAGGGCGACGCCCATCTCGGTGCCAAGCTGGCGTTCGCCGTGGCACTGCCCTACGTGGATGACGGGCCGTGCTGGTCGGTGCATGACCTTCAACAAGCATGCCCTGCTCGTGAACCCGAGCAAGACCCTCTGCCGAATCCATGACCGCGACTCATCGAACCGCTGAAAGGCGATGCCGATGGCGTCTGGATGCAAATCATCGAGCCGTGTTTCAGCTATTCTCTGTCGGAGTGGTCCGAGGGCGAGCGTCGGCAGTGGCAGAGACTAGACGAAATCGACATCGTTGCCCTTGCTGAGACCTCCTGATTGCTGGGAGAGTACAAGTTCTGGAAGGGGTCCGTCGGTCACGCCACTGTCATTACGTCTAAGCCCAAATTATGCCGGATAAATCTGACGTAGATTTATCCGGCGTCTACCAGCGTTTTTGTTCCCGACGGGGATAGAATCTCCCCGATTTGGCGTCTAAGCCCGGATAATTTGGACGTGGATTATCCGAGAATCCATCCTGGGTCTTTGCCAATGCTCATGTACCGTATAGTCCCTTGTCGGCTGAGTTTACCGAGGAGATTCTTGACCTTGTTGCCTTTTTGGCCATCGGTGAGTTCGACCGAGAGCGCCGGATAGACGATGGCGTTAAGGGTGGTACGGCTTGTCTTGCCATTCTTCTTGAGATAATCGGTGATGAGAGCACAGCAGTACTCATCCGACTGCCCGCGAGACTGGAGATAGTCGACCTGCGTTCCCGTGGCTCTTGCAACGGAGGCGGCAACTCTGAGATGAGGCTTTCTCCCCTCGACAAGCCCTTTTCCGCGCAGCCTGCGCAACGTCTGGCTTGGAACGGGCCGACCCTTCTGAATCCTGTCCAGCGCGAGGACTTCTTCGAATGGGAGGTCGCTGTCCTGCATGAGAAGCTTAGTGTATCCCTCGTCGACCACGCGGCCGTAAATCGTCAGCTTGACCTCATTCGGAGTACAAAGGTCATAATCTGGCAGCGGAAGGTACCGGCTCGCCTGGGAACGATTTATGTGCTCGATACCATAGCCAAGATGATCGATCATGTTCAGTTGTGTCATGGCTTGAACAAGGGTTGGATTGCGATATTGACGTGGCACGTGTCCGCCTAGGGCGTACTCATCAGGATTGCCTTCGAAGAATGAGCCCACGCTGACGAACTCGAGCCTGTCTGGATATTCAGTCACGCTGATTCTTGAGTGTCTCGAGTAGTCCTGATGCGCGATGCAGTTATGGATTGCCTCAAGAATGCTCTTCTGGTCATATTTCTCAACTTCGCGTTGAATCAACTCGTCTGGGGGGAGAAGCCTGATCCTGATGTTTCTAATACGTCCGTAGAGTTGCGTAGTCGCCAAGACGAACGGAATGGTGAAGTGCTCATAGGCAGACTCCTGTCCGACGAGCCTCCACGTCAATTCTGCTAGCAATGGGTTGAGCAAGTAGGCAGACTCGGGCTTTCCAAGCAGCAAGATCGCAGCTCTGGTTAGCCCACGCTTGGTCATGACCCCGATATGGAGAAGAAACTGCTCGTCCGTCCAGGACTCGATGGTCTCCCTGGAGATGCGCGAGGCGTTCTTCTCGGCGAAGGCCTCCCTTGCCACATTCATGGCCTCTGGCGAGAGGTCGGACACCTCGGCGTCCTCAACGATCTGGGCAGTCCAGTCGAGCAGTTGGTCCTGCCCGCGGATGGCGTCGAGCTTATCAAGGGACAGAGGGGTGAGATTCTCCCCGGCGCGAGCATACCAGTGCCCTTTCCATGCTATCGGCATGCCTTGGGGCGCTGCGGGTATCTCGAACATGATGACACGACCGTCAGGGTGAGTCACTTCTCTGATGCTGCGGAACGTCATGCTGGGCATCGTGCTGTCGTTTACCTGCTTCTTGAGACCATCAAGCCTCTTTGGGTCGGTTCGGTATTCAGTTCCGACGACAGACCTCGTCTTGTTCCTTACGCCGAAGACGAGCCAGCCGGAAGTCCGTTCCGCAAGGTTCGCTTCGTTGCTGAGCGCAGAGACGTAAAGGCCTATCTTATTGGTGTCGAAGTCGTTGCCAGCTTCTTTGAACTCAACGGTCTCGTCTTCCCAGTTCTCGATGAGGGACGAGAGGAGTTCGAGGTTTTTGTCGTTGGATGTTACCCCTGCCATACGTACCTCCGAGATTTTTAACTTGTGTCTCAGTATACGGCGGCTGGTGTTCGCTCTTCGCGGGCGACATTCTTGCCGCTACGCTCGGCGGGAGATTCTTGATTCTGGAGGGGCGCTCCCCATCCGTTGACCTGTGCCAAGACCACGGTGCGAAACGATTCGAAAGTGTGCCTGGATGGGAGGTTGCGTCTGGCACGAGGCCGAGAGATGCATCGGCGCGCGGTGTGGTCCGAGACGGCTCTAGTAGTGTCGGCCGTATCCTCCGCCGAAGCCGCGGCCGCGGCCCTTGGAGCCGCTGAACATCGTGCGCGTCGGCTTGGCGGTGCTGCGGCCGGGGTTCGGTACGATGCGCGTGCCGTCGTAGTCGAAGTCGGCGAGGTCCCACATGGGGACGAGCTTCTTGGTGAAGTACTCGATCTCGCGAAGCGGGCTGATCTCGTCGGGGGCGACGAAGGTGTAGGCGTGCCCCGTGGCGCCGGCGCGTCCCGTGCGGCCGATGCGGTGCACGTAGTCCTCGGGGTCCATGGGAACGTCGAAGTTGACCACGGCGTCGATGCCGCTCACGTCGATGCCGCGGCTCATGACGTCGGTGGCGACAAGGACCTGGCACTTGCCCTCGCGGAACTTCTCAAGGGCCTTCTCGCGCGCCTTCTGCGGACGGTCGGCGTGCATGACGTCCACCTTCACGCCGGCGTTCTTGAGCGTCTTGCTCACGTCGTCCACGCGATGCTTCGTTCGGCAGAAGACGAGCACGCGGTCGGGCTTCTCGCCAGACGCTCCGCCCGAGCGGAGCAGGGCCTCGAGAAGCTGGGTCTTCTGTCCCTGCGTGACGGGGCAGAGGTGCTCCTCGACGGTGTCGGCCGTCTCGCCCACGCGAGCGATCTCGACGTAGGCGGGGTCGGAGAGCATGGCGTCGATGGTGCTCTTGATGGACGGCGGGATGGTCGCCGAGAAGAGCAGCGTCTGGCGCTTGGAGGGTAGCGCCTGCATGATGCGGCGGACGCTCGGCCAGAAGCCCATGTCGAGCATGCGGTCCGCCTCGTCGAGCACGAGCGTCTGCACGCCCGAGAGCTCGACGTGGTTGTGCTCCATGAGGTCGATGAGACGTCCCGGCGTGGCCACGAGCATGTCGCAGCCGCGTTCGAGCTCCGCGATCTGGGGGTCGAACTTGGCGCCTCCCATGACGATGACCACGCGCTGGCCGGTCCTCTCGCACACGACCTTGCAGACGCCGTCGATCTGGGCGGCGAGCTCGCGGGTCGGCGTGACGACGAGGGCGTGGGGGCCCTTGCCCTTCACACCCGCGATGAGCTGCAGCGCGGGAAGCGCGAACGCGGCGGTCTTGCCCGTTCCGGTCTGTGCGGAGGCGACGACGTCACGCCCCTCGAGAACGAGGGGGATGGCCTGCGCCTGAACGGGGGTGGGCGTCTCGAAGCCAAGGGATTCGACGCCCGAGAGTATTTGCTCGTTTAGCCCGAGCTCGGCAAATGAAGTAGACATACATATGAGTATGGGGCAATGGCGCGGGCTTTGCTAGGATGCACAGAGAAACCAGCAGGTGACCACCAATGCTGGCCGTCAGTCTCGTCTCCGCCTCGCACGAGACGGATATACTATGTCCGTACGTTGAGGCACACCGAGAAGGACTCCCGAATGAGCTGGAACAGGACGCACATCGTTCCGATGACGCTACGAATGCGCATGGCGTAGCCTTCCGCATCCGTCCACCTGCCAGCAAGAGAGAGCCACCATGCCCATCAACATCCCAGACGGACTACCCGCCAAGAGGATCCTGCACACCGAGAGAATCTTCGCCCTCGAGGAGGAGGTCGCCGCCACCCAGCAGATCCGCCCGCTCCGGGTCGTCATCCTCAACCTCATGCCCACCAAGGTCGAGACCGAGACGCAGCTCCTGCGCCTCATCTCCAAGTCGCCGTTGCAGGTGAGCTGCGACTTCATGCGCGTCTCGTCCCACACGTCCACGCATGTCTCGCAGGACCACCTCGTGAAGTTCTACGACACCTTCGATACCTTCCGCGACAAGAACTACGACGGCCTCATCATCACCGGTGCGCCCGTGGAGCAGATGGCCTTCGAGGACGTGGACTACTGGAAGGAGTTCTGCGAGATCGTCGACTGGTCCCAGGAGCACGTCTTCTCGACGTTGTACCTGTGCTGGGGAGCGCTCGCCGGCCTCTACCACCTCTATGGAATCCCCAAGAAGGACCTGCCGAGCAAGCTCTTCGGCGTCTTTCCGCAGCGGCTCTGCGACGAGTACAACTTCCTCACCAACGGCTTCGACGAGGTGCACAACATGCCGCACTCACGCCACGCCGCCGTCGACGTCAATGAGCTCGCCACCCATCCCGAACTGCAGGTCCTTTCCGAGGGCTTCACGAGCGGACCGGCAATCATCGCCACGCGCGACTTCCACGAGATCTACGTCACGGGGCACTTCGAGTATGGGCGAGACACGCTCTCCGACGAGTTCTGGCGCGACTTCCACAAGGGGCTGCCCATACGGGTCCCCGAGAATTACTTCCCCGACGATGACCCCGAGAACCAGCCCATCTTCACGTGGCGCGCCCACGCGAACCTGCTGTACCGCAACTGGCTCAACTGGATCTACCAGATGACCCCGTACGAGTTCGAGGAGATCCCCTCCGAGATCCGCCGTCTGCACGAGCACGTCGCCGACAAGTTCTGACCTGGAAAAGGGGACAGGTTACTTTTCCAGGTGCTCTATTCCGGCGTTTTGGCGAGCGGCGCGAAGTGGTGCTGGGCTGCGTACGCGACAAGGGCGTGGACTACCGAGAAAACGCGACCTGCGCGGCAATCTGCTGGGCGGTGGTCTCCGCGCTTCCCAAATGAGATTTCGTTCTTGATATAACGCATCCCGTCTGGCTCTGGCGAGAAAAGCCCAGTTGGCGCTTCTCACGCGAGGCGGCGTGCGCTATATCAAGAGCGCAATCTCATTTGGGAAGCGGGTGCGTGGGCCATGGCCGTGAGTCCCGCCGCCCCGTTAACGGGCATTCTGCGCCGAGACCGACGCGTCCACTGGCCTTGTGCTGCCGGAGCCAGACGGGATGTCCGTTACTCGCCCGGGCTCGGCTTCCGTACCCGCTCACAGACGCCCAGTCCCGTCTGCCGAAACGCCGGACTAGAAAACCTGGAAAAGCAACCTGTCCCCTTTTCCAGGAAACCGCCCGGCTCGACGAGCCGGGCGGCGCTACCAATCTAGCCGATGATCTTGAGGAACTCGTCCTTGGAGCTTGCGTGAGCGAGCTTCTCGGCGTCCTCCTCGCTGCTCAGGGCCTCGGCGATCTTGGCGAGGACCTGCAGGTGCTCGTCGCCCTTGCCGGCGATGCCAAAGAGCACGTAGGCCTTCTCGCCGTCGAAGTCCACGCCGTCGGGGTACTGGAGGACGACGACGCCGGTCTTCTTGACGAAGCGCTTGGCCTCGTTGGTGCCGTGGGGAATCGCCACGCCGTTGCCGATGTAGACGCTGACCTCACGGTCGCGCTCGATCATGGCGTCGATATAGCCCTCGTCGACGCAGCCGCGGTCAACGAGCATCCTTCCGCAGGCACGGATGGCGCTCTCCTTGTCGGTGGTGGTGCAGCCGAGGACGATGTCGTCGTTCGAGAGGTTCCAGGCGTCGGGGTCGGGCGTGCTCTCGATGGCCTTGGACGCGGCGTTCGTGGCGGCCACGGCGGCATGCTGCATCGCGTAGTTCGTGGTGAGCTGGGTCTGGAGCGCGTCGAGCGCTGGGTCGTTCAGGAAGTTGCCGATGATGACGACCTGCGCGGTGGCAGGGGAGCTCTTGCGTGCCCGCTCGGCGAGCATCTTCTGGCAGACGACCACGTCAGCGTCCGCAGGGACCTCATCGACGGAGGCGTGCTCGACATCGATGTCGGGACGGACCTCGCGGATGCGCTTGAAGAAGCGGGTGGCGCCCATTGCGGAGGAGCCCATGCCGGCATCGCAGGCGAAGACGATCTTCTTGATGGTTCCAGCGGCGATGGCGGTGGGGTCGACCGAGACGCCCGCGGCGGTCGAGGAGTCGACGGTGCCGGCATCGCCGGTGTCGAGCACGGCGTCAGACCTGCGGACGATTGGCGCGGAGACGAGGAACGAGACGACTGCGGCGGCAGCGACGTCGAGCAGCACGAGCAGGATCTGGGACTTGGGAGCCATGGAGACGTACGCGATGATGGAGCCGGGCGACGCGGGGCCGGTGAGGCCGAGGCCGAGCATGACGTCGAGAAGGATGGCCACGAAGTTGCCGGCGATGGGGCCGATGATGACCTTGGGGTTCATGAGCACATACGGGAAGTAGATCTCATGGATGCCGCCGAAGAACTGGATGATGATCGCGCCGGGGGCGGACTGCTTGGTGGTCTGGTCCTTGCAGAACAGCCAGTACGCCACGAGCATGCCGACGCCGGGTCCGGGGTTGGACTCGAGCATGTACATCATGGACTGGCCGGCGGTCTTGACCTGCTCGGCGCCGATAGGCACGAAGATGCCGTTGCCGATGGCGTTGTTGAGGAAGAGGACCTTGGCGGGCTCGATGAAGATGGCCAGCAGCGGCATCAGGCCGTTGTTGACGAGCACCTGTACGCCCGCGGTGAGCACGGCGAGAATGGCGCCCATGAAGGGCCCGATGCCGTAGTAGCCGAAGACGCACAGCGCGAGGCCTATGAGGCCGAGGGAGAAGTTGTCGACGAGCATCTCGAGGCCGGCGGGCTTCCAGTCCTTAGCCCAGTTGTCCCACTTCTTGATGACCCAGCCGGCGAGCGGACCCATGAGCATGGCGCCCATGAGCATGGTGTAGTCGGTGCCCATGATGGCGCCGAAGACCGCGACGGAGCCGATGACGCGGCCGCGCTTGCCGGCGACGGCATAGCCGCCCTGCCCGGCGATGAGCACCGGGATCAGGTACTTGAGCATGGGGCCGATGATCGTGGCGAGCTGCTCGTTGGGGAACCAGCCCGTCTTGAGGAAGATTGCCGTGAGGAAGCCCCAGGCGATGAAAGCGCCGATGTTCGGCATGACCATTCCTGACAGGAACTTGCCGAACTTGGCCACCTTCTCCTTCGTGTTTGCCATTCCCTCTCCTTTCGTCGTGCAAATGTACCATCTCGTGACTGCTGACTTCGCGTGCCGCGGCCGGTGACTGGATGGGCGGATGCCTGTCATTTCACTGTTGCGCCGCCAACTAAGAATCTGTTGAAATGACAATAATACCGTCGCAACAATAATGCAAGAGCGACCTCGGATTACGGTCGAACGGTAGGATAATTCGGGTAAACGCGACGTAAATAGCCTATATACTGCGTGATTACCAAGAATCCCATCTTTTTGCTTGACAACAACTCGCGAGGCACTATGCTGGCTTCAGTTGTTAAAACAAAAGCGTGGCACCAGACCACGCAGACAAGGAGGCACCAGATGAAGGCACGGGCGGCACGACTGCACGCGGCACACGACATCAGGATCGACGAGTTCGAGCTTCCCCAGATCAAAGAGGACGAGATGCTCGTGAAGGTGGTCTCGGACTCCATCTGCATGTCCACCTATAAGATGGCGACCCTCGGCACCGCCCACAAGCGGGTCCACGCCGACGTCGCCGACCACCCCGCCATCACCGGGCACGAGTTCGCGGGCGACATCGTCGAGGTCGGTGCCAAGTACGCCGACCAGTACAAGCCTGGTCAGAAGTTCACCATCCAGCCCGCGCTCAACTACAAGGGCTCCATGGACTCTCCCGGCTACTCCTACGAGTTCTGCGGCGGAGACGCCACCTACTGCATCCTCCCGCACGAGGTCTTCGACTGCGGATGCTTCCTCGTGTACGAGGGCGAGGCGTACTACGAGGCGTCGCTCGCCGAGCCCATGAGCTGCTCCATCGGCGCCTTCCACGCCGCCTATCACACCCATATGGGCGTCTACCAGCATGACATGGGCATCAAGGAGGGCGGCAACCTCGCGATCATGGCCGGCGCCGGCCCGATGGGCCTGGGGGCCCTCACCTACGCCCTGCACTGCGACCGCAGGCCTGGCATGGTCGTCGTGACCGACATCAACGAGGACCGTCTCGCCCGCGCCTCCCAGCTCTTCCCCGCTGACGAGGTCAAGGCCGAGACGGGCGTCGAGCTTCACTTCGTGAACACGGGTACGACCGACGATCCCGTCGCGCTCGTCCGCGGCCTCACCGAGAATGACAAGGGCTACGACGACGTGCTCTGCTACGCCCCCGTCGCGGCGGTCGTCAAGCAGTCCTCTCTCGTGCTCGGTCGCGACGGCTGCCTCAACTTCTTCGCCGGCCCGACCGACAAGAACTTCTGCGCCGAGATGAACTTCTACGAGGTCCACTACGGTTCGACGCACGTGATGGGCACGACCGGCGGCAACACCGCCGACATGGTCGAGTCGCTCGACCTCACGGCCTCCGGCAACATCGACCCGGCAGTCATGGTCACCCACGTGGGCGGCCTCGACGCGGCCCCTGCGACCACGATCAACCTTCCCAAGATCCCCGGCGGCAAGAAGCTCATATACACCCACATCGAGATGCCACTCGTCGCCCTGGACGAGCTGCGCGAGCATGCCGCCGGGGATGCACGCTACGGTGAGCTGGCCGACATCGTCGACGCCCACAACGGGCTGTGGAACCCCGAGGCCGAGCGCTACCTGCTCTCTCACTGGAATCAGGAGTAATACGGGTTCGTCTCGTCCCGCCCCACGCCGCGACCCGGTGCGGGGCGGGCGGTGCGCTAGAATCGAGGGAAGCCTCTGCCGAAAGGACCTTCCCATGAACATGGCCGAGCGAAGGGACAAGATCGCCGAGCTCGTCAGCGCTGAACGCAGCGTCTCGTTCTCGCGCATCAAGAAGGCCTTTCCCGACGTGAGCGAGATGACCCTGCGCACCGACCTCAAGTACCTCGACGAGCAGCACGCGATCATCCGCGTCCACGGCGGCGCCCGCTCGGTGGGCTACGCGGTGGGGACCGATGACCTTCTCGCCAACCGCTCCGTGCGCAACATCGCCCAGAAGGCTGACATCGCCGCGAAGGCGGTCTCCCTCGTGCACCCCGACACCACGATTTTCATCGACTCGGGAAGCACCACGACGTCGTTCGCCGCCGCGCTGCCCGACGTTCGGATCCTGGTCTTCACGAACTCGGTGTCGGTCGCGGCGGAGCTCGCGCGCCTCTCGCTTCCCAAGGTCTACGTGATCGGCGGAGCGCTCAACAGCGCGTCCATGAGCCTCACGGGGGCGCGCGCCGTGGAGAACCTCGGCAAGCTCTCGTTTGACCAGCTCTTCCTCGGGGTCACGGGCTACCAGGAGTCCTGCGGGTTCACCTGCGGCCTCGATGACGAGGCGGTGTTCAAGGAGGCCTGCATCGAGCACTCCGGCGAGACGATCGTCCTCATGGACTCCAGCAAGGAGGACCGACGCTCGACCTTCCCCATCTGCGAGCTCGGGGACGTCTCGTGCGTGGTCTCCGACGGGGGCATGACGGACGAGTTCGCCAAGGCCTGCCGGGAGAGAGGCGTCGAGTTGTTGTAATCAAATGAGCACCAGCATCTCGGGGAACTCCCCAGATGGTATGCTTCATCCGATCCTATGCGTGTCGTTCGCCTGGCGCCCAGGTGTCAGGCATGGAAATGAGGAGGAAAGATGCCCGAGGTACCAGAGGTCCCGACCAGAGCACAGAATCCCGACGCGCCTGCGGTGATCGTGCGCTCCGATGACGAACTCATCGAGAAGCTCGAGGTCATGCGTGCCGCACAGCGCGAGTTCGCGAACTTCACACAGGAACAGGTCGACAAGATCTTCGCCGCTGCCGCGACCGCGGCGAACAAGGCGCGCATCCCCCTGGCACAGATGGCGGTCGAGGAGACCGGCATGGGCGTCATGGAGGACAAGGTCATCAAGAACCACTTCGCGGCCGAGTACATCTACAACAAGTACAAGAGCACCAAGACCTGCGGCGTGATCGAGGAGGACAAGGCCTTCGGCCTCACCAAGATCGCTGAGCCCATCGGCGTCGTCGCGGCCGTCATCCCGACGACCAACCCCACGTCGACGGCCATCTTCAAGACCCTCATCTGCCTCAAGACGCGCAACGCCATCATGATCAGCCCGCACCCGCGCGCCAAGAAGTGCACGGCAGAGGCCGCTCGCATCGTCCTCGAGGCCGCCGTCGCCGCTGGCGCCCCGGAGAACATCATCGGCTGGATCGAGTCGCCCTCGCTTGAGGCCACGAACACGCTCATGGCCGAGGCTGACATCATCCTCGCCACCGGCGGCCCCGGCATGGTCAAGGCAGCGTACTCCTCCGGCACCCCCGCCCTCGGCGTCGGCGCTGGTAACACGCCCGCCATCATCGACGACACGGCCGACGTCATCGACGCCGTCAACTCGATCATCCACTCCAAGACCTTCGACAACGGCATGATCTGCGCCTCCGAG
The DNA here is from genome assembly GCA_002331575.1 of Atopobium sp. UBA2090. Taxonomy (GTDB): domain Bacteria; phylum Actinomycetota; class Coriobacteriia; order Coriobacteriales; family Atopobiaceae; genus Olsenella_D. Next base: position 26,419 of record DCZG01000057.1, read on the forward strand.
CAGTCCGTCACCGTGCTCGACGGCGTCTACGACCAGGCGAGGGCCGAGTTCGAGAAGCGCGGCGCCTACTTCCTCAAGGGCGACGAGCTCGACAAGGTCCGCCACACCATCCTCATCAACGGCAGGCTCAACGCCAAGATCGTCGGCCAGTCCGCGCATGACATCGCGGCGCTCGCCGGCGTCGAGATTCCCGCGAAGGCCAAGGTCCTCATCGGCGAGGTCGACTCGGTCGACATCTCCGAGGAGTTCGCGCACGAGAAGCTCTCTCCCTGCCTGGCCATGTATCGCGCCAAGGACTTCCAGGACGCCCTCGCCAAGACCGAGCGCCTCGTCGCCGACGGCGGCTATGGCCACACCTCCGTGCTCTGGGTCGACGTCAACGAGCGCGAGAAGATCTCCGAACACGCGCACCGCATGAAGACCTGCCGCGTCCTCGTCAACACCCCCTCCTCCCAGGGCGGCATCGGCGACCTCTACAACTTCAAGCTCACGCCGTCCCTCACGCTCGGCTGCGGCTCCTGGGGCGGCAACTCCGTCTCGGAGAACGTCGGCGTCAAGCACCTCATCAACATCAAGTCGGTTGCAGAGAGGCGAGAGAACATGCTGTGGTTCCGCACACCTGAGAAGGTCTACTTCAAGAAGGGCTGCATGCCCGTCGCCCTCGACGAGCTCGGCACCGTCATGAACAAGAAGCGCGCCTTCATCGTCACCGACCAGTTCCTCTACAAGAGTGGCTTCACCAAGTCCATCGAGCGCAAGCTCGACGAGATGAACATCGCCCACTCCAGCTTCTGGGACGTCGCTCCCGACCCCACGCTGCAGTGCGCTCGTGAGGGCGAGAAGCAGCTGCGCGCCTTCGACCCCGACTGCATCATCGCCGTCGGCGGCGGCTCCGCGATGGACTGCGGCAAGATCATGTGGCTCATGTACGAGCACCCCGAGGCCAAGTTCGAGGACATGGCCATGGACTTCATGGACATCCGCAAGCGCGTCTATACCTTCCCCAAGATGGGCGAGAAGGCCTACTTCGTGGCCATCCCCACCTCCTCGGGCACTGGCTCCGAGGTCACGCCCTTCTCGATCATCACCGACGCCGAGTCCGGCATCAAGTGGCCGCTCGCCGACTATCAGCTCATGCCCAACATGGCCATCGTCGACACCGACAACATGATGACGCAGCCGCGCGGTCTCACCTCCGCGTCCGGCATCGACGTCCTCACCCACGCCATGGAGGCGTACGTCTCGATTCTGGCGTCCGACTTCACTGACTCCGTCGCGCTGCGCGCCGCGAAGCTCGTCTTCGACTACCTGCCGCGCGCCTACGACAACCCCACCGACGTCGAGGCCCGCGACCACATGGCCAACGCGTCCTGCCTCGCCGGCATGGCCTTCGCCAACGCCTTCCTCGGCGTGAATCACTCCATGGCCCACAAGCTCGGCGCCTATCATCACATCCCGCACGGCTGGGCCAACGCCGTCATCCTCACCCGCGTCGCTCGCTACAACGCTGCCGACCGTCCCACCAAGATGGGCACGTTCTCCCAGTACAAGTACCCGCACGCCAAGGCGCGTTACGCCGAGATGGGCAGGTTCTGCGGCTTCACCGGCGCCAACGACGACGAGGTCTTCGAGAACTTCATGCAGGGCATCGAGGATCTCAAGGAGCACATCGGCGTCAAGCACACCATCGCCGAGTTCGGCGTCGACGAGAAGTACTTCCTCGACACCCTCGACGAGATGTGCCTGAACGCGTTCAACGACCAGTGCACCGGCGCCAACCCGCGCTACCCGCTCGTGAGCGAGATCAAGGAGCTCTACCTCGACGCCTACTACGGCCGTCCCGCCAGCTTCTACGAGGACTAACCCTACTACCGCACCAGGGAGGACTGAGATTCATGGAACTTTCCAAGGACAAGAAAGTCATCGTCGAGCGCGGCAACAAGGTGGTCTACGACTGCGGTGACACCGTCGTCAAGGTCTTCAACACCCACAAGCCCGCCGCGGACATCTTCAACGAGGCGCTCAACCTCGCGCGCGCCAAGCAGGCCGGCATCGACGTCCCCGAGATCGTCGAGGTAGGCAAGGTCGACGGCGCGTGGGCCATCTCCACCGAGAAGGTCGAGGGCAAGACCATGCGCCAGATCGGTGACGAGGACCCGAGCGTGCGCGAGGACCTTCTCGACCAGTTCGTCCAGCTCCAGCTCGACATCCATGCGCACAGGTCGCCGCTCATGAGCCGCCAGAAGGACAAGTACTCCCGCATGATCAACGCGGCGTCCGAGGTGCTTGGCGACTCCATCCGCTATGAGCTCCTCATGAGGCTCGACGGCATGAAGAACCACGTCAAGATCTGCCACGGCGACTTCGTGCCGTCCAACGTGATCGTCCGTCCCGACGGTAGCCTGTGCGTCTGCGACTGGGCGCACGCCACCCAGGGCAACGGTGCCGCCGACTGTGCCATCTCCTATCTCCACTTCAGGATGCGCGGTGCCGACGAGTTCGCCGAGAACTACCTCAACGCCTACTGCAAGGCGCAGGGCTGCACCAAGGAGTATGTGCAGAACTGGCTCTCCATCGTCGCCGCCGCGGAGCTCTCGCGCGGTCGCGTGGTCGAGAAGGACTTCCTGCTCCAGTGGGTCGACGTCGTCGACTTCGAGTAGCGACGGTCGAGCAGGGCCTGACTTGGGGGCGGCGTCCGGGGCGAGAAGCTCCGGGTGCCGCCCTTTTCTCACGCGCGGCGGCTGGCCGGACTTGTCGGTCTCGCGCGACGGTGCGGTGCGCTCATGAGATAATCGCAGGATCGGTTCTCGTCGATTCTCGGGGGTGATGGCGTGGCGGAAGAGCAGCTGACGGACGAGTTGCTCGAGAGGCTCCTGGCAAGTGCCAGCCCGGAGGCATATCTCAGCACGATGGAGCCGGAGGACCGCACGCTCTCCGAGTACCTCTTCTCGCTCCTTCACGACAAGGGCCTGAGCCGTTCCGAGGTCTTCGAGGCTGCAGGCATCGACCGCACCCATGGCTACCAGGTCTTCGAGGGTACGCGCAAGGTCGGACGCGACCGGGCGATCATGCTCGCCTTCGGCCTGCGGTGCACGCTCCGCGAGACCCAGCACCTGCTGAGGTTCGCTGGTGTTGCCGAGCTGTGGTGCAAGGTCCGTCGAGACGCGATCATCATCTACTGCATCGAGCACGGCTTCGACCGCACGGAGTGCGACGACACGCTCTATCGCATGGGCGAGCGCACGCTGCTGCCCGAGGACTGACGCCCGTGGATGACGACGAACTCGAGCAGTCCCTCGACCTGGATGACTCCTTTGAGGTCAGGCAGGTGCTCGCGAAGAGCGACTCCGGCAGGACCGAGCTCGTGGTCAGCAAGGACGAGAACTACGGCCTGCTCGTCCGCAAGTACATCGCACGCGAGCTTGCCAACCCCGAAGCGTGGAGCGCGGCGAGCAAGGTCTCGTGCCCGCAGGTGCCGAGGGTCTTCGCCACGTACTGGCTGCCCGACCGCTTCGTCGTGATCTACGACTACGTCGAGGGCGTCTCGGTGCGGGAGCTCATGCGCGAGAAGGGGAGACTCGGCCTGCAGGAGGCGGCATCGATCGCGGTCGACGTCTGCCTCGCCGCCTCCGAGCTGCACCGGCAGGGCGTCGTCCATCGAGACATCACCCCGGGCAACGTCATTGTCAACAATCGAGGCGCGCACCTCATCGACCTCGGGATCGCCCGCCGCTACGAGCAGGGTGCCCGCCATGACACCACCCACCTGGGAACCTTCGGCTTCGCCGCGCCGGAGCAGTTCGGCTTCGCGCAGACGGACGCCCGCTCTGACGTCTACTCCATCGGGTCGCTTCTCGGCTACATGCTCACCGGCGTGGTCCCGAGCGACCCGGGGTTCGATGCCGCGATGGAGGGAGTTCCGGAGGCGCTGAGGAAGGTCGTCGAGAAGGCGCGGTCCTTCGAGCCGAGCGCGCGCCATGCGGGCGCGACCGAGCTCGCGGAGAGGATCCAGTCCGCCGTCCCGGTCTCGAGCATGCTGGAGGAGCGGGGGCGCGCGGCGCGTCTCGCCCGCTTGGCGTTCCACACGACCCGCGGTGCCAGACGCGTCGGAGCCGTGGCGTTCCTGGTTCTGGGGAGCGCGCTGGCGCTCGTGTTTCTCGCCGCGTTCTTGTCGCTGATGCGCGACCCCATGCAGGGCACCAACCTTGCGTCGGCGATCCTTGAGCTTGCGATCGGCGCAGCCCTGTTCGACGCCTGCGGTCTCCAACCCTTCCTCGTCATGGTGCGGGCGCAGCCCTACGTCGAGGGAAGTTCGCGGGTGAAGACCTACCTGCGTCGATGCCTTACTGACGTCCTTCTGGTCATCGGGCTCTTCATCGCGATTACCTTGGTTGCCATGATCCTGCTGCCATCGAGCTGGCAATAACCTGGAAAAGGGGACAGGTTCATTTTCCAGGTCCGACTTTCCGAGGTTTCGGCGGACGGTATGCCTGGCGAGACGGACGCGCGGGGGCCCCGGCGCACGCGTGGCTGCACTTTTACCGGACAACTGCATCGTGCGATGCGTTTGTCGCGACAAAGTCGAGCCACGCGTGTCCGAAGGGGCCCCGGCGCACGCGTGGCTGCACTTTTACCGGACAACTGCAACGCACGATGCATTTGTCGCGACGAGGTCGAGCCACGCGTGTGCGCGTCTCGCCCTACTCGTCCTCGATGACCTTGACGCCGAGAAGCCCCACGAGGTCGATGGCCTGGTCGGCCTCGATGCGCGCGCCCGAGAGCTCGCTGAAGCGATCCGAGAGCCTAATGCCCGCGAGGTTGTTGCCGGAGAGGTCGATGCCTGAAAGTCGCGTGAGGAAGAGCTCGGCGCGTGTGAGGTTGCAGCGCGTCAGCTCGAGTCGTTTGAGGCGCAGCTGTGAGAGGCTCGCCTCGTGGAGGTCGCAGTCGCGAAAGCTCACGCGCTCGAGCTTGCTCTCGGCGAGGTTGAGAAAGCCGAGGTTGCTCGCCAGGAGGCGGACCGACTGGAGGTAGCTCTTGGCCATGTCGGTGCCCACGAGCCGGCAGTCCGTGAGCGTGCAGCCCTTCCAGTAGCTCGTCCGCAGGTCAGCACCAGTGAGGTCGCAGTCCACGAAGGAGCAGTCGGTAAAACTCGCACGCTGCACGTTGATGCCGTCGAGCGTGCATCGCGTGAACGTGACGTCCTCGAACTCGGCGTGTCCGAACGCCGCCCCCGAGGCTTCCTTGTCGGTGAAGGTCTGGCCGACGACCNNGCCCTCGATGGCGTCGAGAATTTCGTCCTCAAGAGGCTCGCCCGTCACGACTGCTCCTCCCAAACGCGATGCTCGAAGCGTCCGTCCTCGTAGATGCCGTAGCTGTGCGTGCCGTCCTTGGGGATGCCCACCGAGCCGGGGTTGAAGACGGTGACGCCCGCGTGCCCCTCGACCTCCCGGAGGACCTTCACGTGCGTGTGGCCGTACACGAACGCTGCCCCCGCGGGCAGCGTCGGCCAGACGTCGACGGAGTTGTGCAGACCGGGGCCGTACACGTGGCCGTGCGTGAGGAAGAGTTCGCGGCCCGTCTCGCCGTCCCAGAGCACGTCGTAGGTCGCCATGCAGGGGAAGTCCAGGACCATCTGGTCGACCTCGGCCTCGCAGTTGCCACGCACGGCGATCACCTGGTCGGCGATGCCGTTGAGCATGGCGATAACCTCCTTGGGGGCGTAGTCCGCCGGCAGGTCGTTTCTCGGCCCGTGGTAGAGCAGGTCGCCGAGAAGTACGACGCGGTCGGGGCTCTCGGCGTCGATGGCCGCCATGAGGCGCTCGCACCAGCGCGCGGCGCCGTGGACGTCAGAGGCGATGACGAGCTTCATGCGAACCCCTCCCTGTGGGGCGTCTGCCCTCGTGCGGTCATGCTCCCAAAAAAGACCGGCCTGGGATGACCCCAGACCGGCCCGAGTCACGCTTGGCGAGAAGACCCGCGGAGCTAGTCCTCGGCGATCTCGGTGATGGCGCCGGCGGGGCAGGCGTCCTGGCAGGCACCGCAGCCTACGCAGGCATCGGGGTTGGCGACGGTCGCGACGTCCTCGACCTCGATGACCTCCATCGGGCAGGCATCGGCACAGGCGCCGCAGGCGACGCAGTCGTCAGCGTTGATAACGGGATGGGACATGATGGCTTCCTCTCTGTGTAGTGTACGTGTCCGCATGCATCTCTTGCGCGGGCGCGCCTCTCTGTGTTGAGGGTACTAAACGACGGGCGAGAAACAAGACCGAATTCGCCCAATTGGTGAAAAAGCACGTCGTCACGTCAGACGAGCAGGACATTGCCGCGTTCCCATCGACGGGGCGGCCGGGCGGTGTGAAGGTCATGTGGAGCCAGGTTGCACGGGAAGGACGCCACTGGCGGAGGCCCGGGAGCACCGGCTGCGGTTCGCGGCCGGCGCGACGGCAGCGGCCCCTACCGCCCAAGCGAGAAATACGCAGGTGAGCCGCATGCCGCTCCTTCTCGCCCCGTCCTCTCAGCTGGAGGCGGGGGATTCTCGCCAAGCCACAACGACCCTTCTCAAAGCGGCTAAAAAAATCTGTCATGAAGAGACTTAGATTATGTATAGAATCGGAACCCATGGGGCATAACCCCTAGCGTAACAAGGCTTATTGAGGCGCGGTCGCGCTCAGCACGTCTGCGCAGTGAGAAAGGAACGCATACCATGGGCAAGATTCTAGGCATCGACCTTGGTACCACCAACTCCGCCATGGCGGTCCTCGAGGGCGGCGAGCCCACGATCATCGTCAACGCCGAGGGCGACCGCACCACTCCGTCCGTCGTCGGATTCCGCGCCGACGGCGACCGCATCGTCGGCAAGGCGGCCAAGAACCAGGCAGTCACCAACCCCACCAACACCGTGTTCTCCATCAAGCGCTTCATGGGTCGCAGGTATGACGAGGTCACGTCCGAGCTCAAGACCATCCCGTACAAGGTCAAGGCCGGCACCGGCTCTCGCGCCGTCGTCGAGATCGACGGCGAGGACTTCACGCCCGAGCAGGTCAGCGCGATGATCCTCTCCAAGATGAAGGCCGATGCCGAGAAGTACCTCGGCGAGACCGTCACCGACGCCGTCATCACCGTCCCCGCGTACTTCAACGACGCCCAGCGCCAGGCCACCAAGGATGCTGGCAAGATCGCCGGCCTCAACGTCCAGCGCATCGTCAACGAGCCCACGGCCGCCGCTCTCGCCTACGGCCTCGACAAGAAGAACATCGACCAGAAGGTCCTCGTCTTCGACCTCGGCGGTGGTACCTTTGACGTGTCGCTGCTCGACCTCGCCGACGGCGTCGTCGAGGTTCTCGCCACCAACGGCGACAACCACCTCGGCGGCGACGACTGGGACCAGCGCGTCATCGACTGGCTTGCCGACAAGTTCCAGAAGGAGAACGGCATCGACCTGCGCAAGGACCCGATGGCCCTGCAGCGCCTGAAGGAGGCCGCGGAGAACGCCAAGAAGGAGCTCTCCTCCGCCCAGCAGGCACAGATCAACCTGCCGTTCATCACCGCCGACGCGTCGGGCCCCAAGCACCTCAACTACACGCTCACGCGCGCCGAGTTCGAGCGCATCACGCGTGACCTGCTCGACCGCTGCAAGGCACCCGTCACCAAGGCGCTCCGTGACGCCAACCTCCAGATCTCCCAGGTCAACGAGGTCATTCTCGTCGGTGGCTCGTCTCGTATGCCCGCCGTGCAGGACCTCGTCAAGACCATGACCGGCAAGCAGCCCAACATGTCCGTCAACCCCGACGAGGTCGTCGCCGACGGCGCGGCCGTCCAGGGCGGCGTCCTCACGGGCGACGTCTCGGGCATCCTGCTGCTCGACGTCACGCCGCTGTCCCTCGGCGTCGAGACCATGGGCGGCGTCATGACCAAGATGATCGACCGCAACACCACGATCCCCACGAGCAAGACCGAGATCTACTCCACGGCCGCCGACAACCAGACGTCCGTCGAGATCAACGTCCTGCAGGGCGAGCGCGAGCTGGCCTCCGACAACAAGTCGCTCGGCAAGTTCAACCTCACCGGCATCCCGTCGGCGCGCCGCGGCATCCCGCAGATCGAGGTCACCTTTGACATCGACGCCAACGGCATCGTAAAGGTCACCGCCAAGGACAAGGCGACCGGCAAGTCGCAGCAGATCACCATCTCCGGCTCCACCGCGCTCTCCGACGACGAGGTCGACCGCATGGTCAAGGACGCCGAGTCGCACGCCGAGGAGGACAAGAAGCACAAGGACGAGATCGAGGTCCGCAACCAGACCGACAGCCTCGCCTATGGCACCGAGCAGACGCTCCACGACCTTGGCGACAAGGTTCCCGCCGACATGAAGTCCGAGGTCGAGGCAGCTGTCGCCGACGCCAAGAAGGCCCTCGACGGCACCGACATCGACGCCATCAAGACCGCGGGCGACAAGCTCCAGGAGGTCGGGCACAAGCTCGCCGAGATCGTCTACTCCAACACCCAGGAGGAGACGGCCGCGGGCAGCCAGCCCAACCCCGGCGCCGGCTCCACGGGCTCCGCGGATGACGTCGTCGACGCCGACTACGAGGTCGTGGACGACGACAAGAACGACAAGGGCAACAACTAGCGCTACCCCCGCCAGGAGGACGCTCGAATGAGAATCCCGGGAGCGGCCGAAAAGCCGCTCCCTCGATGCCCCTGAGGAGGGTGACGTGAAAGTGCCGATTCAGAGTGAGGATGACATGCCCAAGACCAAGGGGGCTGACGCGGTGGCACCTTCGGACGACATGGCCGAGAGCACCGCTGCCGAGGTTGACTCCGAGGCCGAGGAGCGCGCCCACATCGAGGCCGCGATTCGTGCCGGCGAGGAGGCCGCGGAGAAGGAGCTCGCTGCCGACGCCGGCAAGATTCGCGCCGAGCGAGACGAGCTGCAGAAGAAGCTCGTCTCCGTGGGCGACGAGATCGAGTCTGCCAAGAAGGAGGCCGCGGACGCCACCGATCGTCTCACCAGGCTCCAGGCCGACTGGGACAACTACCGCAAGCGCACCGCCGCCGAGCGGCTCGCGGAGCGCGACCGCGCGACCGAGAAGCTCGTCGGCAACCTGCTGCCCGTGATCGACGACATGGAGCGTGCCATCGAGCACGCGAACTCCGCCGACGACGGTGACGCGCAGATGAAGCAGTTCATCGACGGCATCACCGCCGTGCATGACAAGATGCTCTCGGTGCTCGAGAAGGAGGGTGTCGAGACCATCGATCCCGCTGGCCAGCCCTTCGACCCGCTGGAGCACCAGGCGGTCGGCCGCTCCGAGGATTCCGAGCAGTACGACGAGACGGTCGCCCAGGTCTACCAGAAGGGCTATCGGATGGGCGGCAAGGTCATCCGCACCGCGATGGTGACCGTCACCTACGGTGGTCCCAAGCGACCGGCGCCCAAGGACGGCGAGCCCGCCAAGGACGGTGCCGACGGCGGCGCCACCAAGAAGTAGCGCATCGACCACGCGCCCGGGCTGCGGTTCGGGCGCACGTTTTGGAGAGGGGGCTCGTGCTGGACATGGCTGAGAAGACGAAGAGCAACTATTACGACGTGCTGGGCGTGAAGCGCGACGCCACCCAGGACGACATCAAGAAGGCGTTCCGCAAGCTCGCCGCCAAGTACCATCCCGACGCAGGCGGCGACGAGGAGAAGTTCAAGGAGCTCAGCGAGGCGTACACCACGCTGTCCGACGAGAAGAAGCGCAAGGAGTACGACCAGCTGCTCATGTTCGGCGGCATCCCCGGCGCCGACTTCGGCGGCTCGGGAGGCCCGCGCCGCACCTACTCCTACACCACCAACGTGGGCGGGGGAGACTGGTCCGACATCTTCTCGAGCATGGCCAACGGCGACGGTGCGTTCGGAGGCTTCGACTTCTCGTCGATCTTCGGTGGTGCCGGAGGAGCGCGCGCACAGCAGACCAAGCCGACCAAGGGCGGCGACCTCACCATGACGGTCGACGTCACGGCCGACGAGGCCTTCCGCGGCGCGACGCGAAAGGTCACGTACCGCGTGCCCTCGACCGGCGAGGAGCAGTCGCTCACGGTCAAGGTGCCGGCGGGCGCCGTGGACGGAGGCAAGCTCCGCTACCGCAACCGCGGCGAATACGGCATCAACGGCGGCCCCCGAGGCGACCTCGTGATCACCACGCGCGTGGCCGAGCACCCGCTGTTCAAGCGCGACGGGGCCGACGTACGCATGGACCTGCCCATCAGCATGTACGAGGCGGCGCTCGGCGCCACGGTCAACGTGCCCACGCCCGACGGCACCGAGGTCCGTCTCAAGGTGCCGGCGGGGACGCAGGACGGCAAGACGTTCCGCTTCCGCGACCTCGGCGCCCCCAACGTCAAGCGCAAGGACACGCGTGGCGCGCTCTACGTCACGGTTCGGGTGAAGGTCCCGACGATGCTCTCGAAGAAGGAGCGTGACGCACTCGAGTCGCTCCGTGGCGCAGACGAGCGAACGTACAGAGAGGATGTCGAGAACCATGGGGCGTAGCGAAGGCGAAGGCAAGGACAAGCCCCTGTACATGATCAGCGTCGCCGCCGAGCTCACGGGCATGCATCCGCAGACCCTTCGCGTCTACGAGCAGAAGGGTCTCGTCACGCCCGGGCGCTCGCGCGGCAACACGCGCCTGTACTCGCAGTCCGACATCGAGCGGCTCAACCTCATCTCGAAGCTCACCGACGAGGGCATCAACCTTGCCGGCGTCGTTCGCATCATGGACATGCGCGAGCGAGCCCTCGAGAAGGACGCCGAGATCGACGAGCTGCGCGCTCGGGTCCGCGCCCTCGAGGACGAGGTCCACGAGTTTCGCATGCGCGAGAAGATCACGGCCCTCGCACGCTATGACGGGCAGAACCCCGAGCAGCTCATGCGCGGTCTTCTCGCCAGCGGCAAGGACGAGTGACGGCCCGCCGTCCGGACCAGAGTCGTATGGCTTTCAAGGGGACGCCCCGAGACGAGTTCGCATCGTCCCGGGGCGTCCTTTCATCGACGGGAATCGACTCGCCGCCGCTCACAAATCTAATATATGCACACTTAGATTATATGTATGACCTCGTATCACGAGGGGAACACTATATATCGAAACATCGAAACGGGCGCGGCATCCGCCGTGGCCCCCAAGGAGAGGTGATTCCATGAGACTCGATAAGTGGGCGGTCACGGCTCAGGAGGCCCTTCAAGCCGCCCTCGGCATCGCCGCCGACGCAGACGCCGGTCAGGTTCAGCCGGTTCACCTGCTCAAAGCCCTGCTCAGTTCGGGAGAGCGCAACATCAGCGCCATCGTGGAGCGCGTCGGGGCCGACTCCGCCTCCATAGAGTCGCAGGTCGACGAAGCCATCGCGCGTCAGCCCAAGGTCACGGGCGGCATGTCGCAGATGGGCATCGGCAACGACCTGCTCAAGGTCGGTGACGCCGCCGAGAAGCTCGCCTCAAAGATGGGCGACTCCTACGTCACGTCGGAGCACCTGCTGTGCTCTCTCGCCGATGACAAGTCCGACGCCGGCAGCATCCTCAAGTCCGCCGGCATCACCGGCAAGCGCGTCCAGGAGGCCTATGCCGAGCTCCGCGGTGACGAGCACGTTACCTCGCAGGAGGCAAAGCCGCAGCTCAAGGCTCTCGAGCAGTACGGTCGCAACGTGACCGACCTCGCCCGCCAGGGAAAGCTCGACCCCGTCATCGGCCGCGTGGAGGAGATTCGCCGCACCATCCAGGTGCTCTCCCGCCGCACCAAGAACAACCCCGTGCTCATCGGCGAGCCCGGCGTCGGCAAGACCGCCATCGTCGAGGGCCTCGCCGAGCGCATCGTGTCGGGCGACGTACCCTCGTCCATCAAGGACAAGGACGTCGTCGAGCTCGACATGTCCGCGCTCGTGGCGGGCGCCAAGTACCGCGGCGAGTTCGAGGACAGGCTCAAGAGCGTGCTCAAGGAGGTCGAGAAGTCCGACGGGCGCATCATCCTGTTCATCGACGAGCTCCACACGATCGTCGGCGCCGGCGCTACCGAGGGATCCATGGACGCCGGCAACATCCTGAAGCCGGCGCTCGCCCGCGGTGAGCTCCACGCCATCGGTGCGACCACGCTCGACGAGTACCGCAAGTACATCGAGAAGGACCAGGCACTCGCCCGCAGGTTCCAGACCGTGCTGGTCTCGGAGCCCACGGTCGAGGACACGATCTCGATCCTGCGCGGCCTCAAGGAGCGCTACGAGCAGCACCACCGCGTCCGCATCACCGACAGCGCGCTCGTCTCGGCAGCCGACCTCTCGAACCGCTACATCTCCGACAGGTTCCTGCCCGACAAGGCCATCGACCTCGTCGACGAGGCCGCCTCGCGCCTGCGCATGGAGCTTGACTCCATGCCCGCGGACATCGACGCGGTCGACCGTCAGCTCACGCAGATGCAGATCGAGGAGCAGGCGCTCATCAAGGAGGAGGACGACGCCTCCAAGGAGCGTCTCGCCACGCTGCGCAAGGAGATCGCGACGACCCGCGAGAAGCTCGACGGCATGAAGGCCGGCTGGCAGAACGAGAAGGGGGCGATCGACCGGGCGCAGGACCTCAAGGCCAAGATCGAGGACGCCAAGCTCGAGATGGAGCGCGTGACGCGCGAGGGTGACCTGGCCAAGGCGTCCGAGCTGCGCTACTCCACCATCCCGACCCTCAAGCACCAGTACGACGAGGCCGAGAAGGCCCTCTCCGCGCGTCAGCAGGAGGGCGGTCTGCTCAAGGAGGAGGTCACGAGCGAGGAGATCGCCGAGGTCGTGTCCTCCTGGACCGGCGTGCCCGTCTCGAAGATGATGCAGGGCGAGATGGACAAGCTCAAGCATCTCGAGGACCAGCTCCACAAGCGCGTCGTCGGTCAGGACGAGGCGGTCTCCGCCGTCGCCGCGGCCGTGCGTCGCAGCAGGGCGGGTCTCTCCGACCCCAACAGGCCGATCGGCAGCTTCTTCTTCCTCGGCCCCACCGGCGTGGGCAAGACCGA
>DCZG01000113.1:0-1571 GCA_002331575.1 Atopobium sp. UBA2090
TCGGTACCGCGGTCGGCATTATTGCCGCCCAGTCCATCGGTGAGCCCGGTACGCAGCTTACGATGCGTACCATTCACTCCGGCGGCGTCGCTGGCGTCGACGATATTACGCAGGGTCTGCCTACGGTCAGCCGTATGTTAGATATCGTCGGCAACGTCAACGAGAAGATCCTGGGTCGCGAGGCCGAGCTGGCTCCGTACTCCGGCCACCTCTCGATTAAGCCCGAGAAGTCCGAGTACGTGCTGACGCTCACCGACTCCGAGGATCACACCCGTGTCCTCGACGAGCGTCGCGTCCCCGCTTCGGTGCGCTTGTTGCCCGAGATCGAGGACGGCATCGAGGTTCGCGCCGGCGACCAGATCACCCGTGGCTTCGTCAACTTCCGCAAGCTGCGCAAGCTCACCGACATCGAGTCGACGATGCACACCTTCGTTGAGTCGGTCAAGGACGTGTACACCTCTCAGGGCGTCGACCTCAACGACAAGCACATCGAGGTCATCGCCCGCCAGATGCTCCGTCGCGTCCAGGTGACGAACCCCGGAGACTCCGAGTACCTGCTCGGCGAGTACGTGGACCGCTACGTCTTCGCGGATACTGTTCGCAACGTGGCTCTTGCCGGCGGCACGCCGCCCGAGGCTGAGCCCGTCATCCTCGGTACCCTCAAGGTCGCGAGCTCCATCGACTCCTGGCTGTCCAGCGCGTCGTTCATCCGCACTGCCGGCGTCCTCACCGAGGCCGCCATCGAGGGTGACGTCGACCACCTGCTCGACCTCAAGTCCAACGTCATCGTGGGCAAGAAGATTCCTGCAGGCACCGGCCTCGCCGCATACGACAACGTCAAGCTCACCTACCATGGCAACAAGATCGACGGTCCCACCTCACCGATGGCGAAGAGCCTTCCCGAGTGGGCGCCCGACGAGCTCAAGGGCATCGAGGAGCAGTTCCCGAAGCAGCTTGACTGGGTCGGCGACGACTTCGGCTACGGTGGGGTGTACTCCAAGAACGGCCGCACCCTCTCGAGCGAGGACGCCAAGCTCTACCTCTTCGACGACCTCGGCGTGTCGCAGCGCTGGACTAACAAGTTCAGCGAGGTCGGCATCGAGACCGTGGGCGACCTCATCGGTAAGACCGAGGACGACCTCCTGCGCATCGACGGCATCGGTGCCAAGGCGATCGAGGAGCTCCGCGACGGCCTCGAGGCCCGCGGCCTGCTCTACATCCTCGAGCCCGATGATGACGAGGCCGACTCCGAGGACCTCTCGCAGCTCCTCAACATGGTCTTCTCGCCAGATGCGGACGCCGACGTCATGCTCGGCACCGCCGCGCCGTCCAAGCACCACTATGATGACGAGCTCATCGGCGGCGACACGGCCAACGGTGACGGTGACATCATCAACGAGGACCTCGGCTCGCTCGATGACCTTCTCTCCCAGGTCGTGGCGCACGAATCCGAGGATGACGAGGAAGAGTAACCCGCTTCCGAACGTCGCTTCTCAGACCCCCGACTCTTACGAGCCGGGGGTCTTTTTGTAGTAGGTAATCTAACCACACTCGTCGTAGGGTGTCCCTTT
>DCZG01000113.1:1617-15871 GCA_002331575.1 Atopobium sp. UBA2090
GGTACCCGCAGGTAGACGGCCAACGGCCCGTGCCACAAAGCCAGAAGGATCCTTTGACGTTAGTGGCACCGTGCCAACTGGGCAAACGCCGCCGAGACAAAAGGGGCTTTTTGGTACCCGCAGGTAGACGGCCCGCGGCCCGTGCCAATAGCCGAAAAGGATCCTTTGCCGTTAGTGGCACCGTGCCAACTGGGCAAACGTCGGCCGGACAAAAGGGCGCTATCGGTACCCCCAGGTAGACGGCTCGCAGGCTGTGCCAATAAGCCAGAAGGATCCTTTGGCGTTATTGCGGACAGCCCAACTGGGCAAACGTCGCCGAGACAAAAGGGGCTTATCGGTACCCACAGGTAGACGGCCCGCGGCCCGTGCCAATAGCCGAAAAGGATCCTTTGCCGTTATTGGTACGGTACCAAAGCCCCAAAGGATCCTTTGCCGTTAGTGGCACCGTGCCAACTGGGCAAACGCCGCCGAGACAAAAGGGGCTTTTTGGTACCCGCAGGTAGACGGCCAACGGCCCGTGCCACAAAGCCAGAAGGATCCTTTGCCGTTATTGGCACCGCGCTGGGCAGCGGCGCCATCCCTGACTGCGAGCGTCCGCGCCGTCTCGGCCGCTGGCGTATACTCAGGAAGTTCGGTCATGAATCAGACGGTGGGGGGGCATCGATGGACGAGGCGCGACTCACGGAGCTTCTCGAGGACGACGACGTGGTCTGCGATGCCACGCAGATCTTCGACGCCCTCTCCGACTTCACGCGCTTCCAGATCCTCGGCGTTCTCATGCAGGGCGAGAAGAGCGTCTCCGAGATCCAGGAGGTCTCGTCCGTCTCGCAGTCCGCCGTCTCGCACCAGCTGCGCATGCTCCGCGACCGCGGTCTCGTGACCGCGCGGCGAGACGGACAGCGCATGTTCTACTCGCTCGCCGACGAGCACGTCGCGATGCTCATCCGGCTTGGCCTCGAGCACGCCGCCGAGTCGCTCCAGGCCCCCGAGGCGTAGGCGCGACCGCAGCCTCGGCGTCCCCTAGCAGGCCTCGATCTCCTTCACCTCAATCTCGTTGCCCCGCAGGAGCACGGTGTCGTCGCTCCCGCAGTGCGGACAGGTCCGTCCGTTCTCCACGGTGGGGTAGGTCCTGCCGCAGGCGTTGCAGACGGTCACCGCGTCGATTGTCTCGACGCGCAGCTCCGCACCGCGAAGGAGGTCGGAGCGGTCCGCCGCCCAGCGCCAGCAGTCGGCGAGGTAGCTCGGGATGACCCCCGAGACCTCGCCGATGGACATCGTCACGCTCGACACGGAGCTGAGGTGGTTCTCTCTGCCCAGGTCCTCGACCATGTCGATCGCATAGAAGACGATGCCGAGCTCATGCATGGGCGCCTAGCCCCTCTTGCCCTTGAAGACGATGCTGACGCCTCGCTTGGCGGCGTAGGGGAGAATCGCCTTGAACTTGTCCTCCGACTTGAACATGACGGAGGCCTCGGGGTGCTCGCGGCGCAGGTGAATCGCGTCGAACTCGCAGCGGGTGGTGCACAGGCCGCAGCCGATGCACTTGTTGGGGTCGACGATCGACGCCCCGCACTTGAGGCAGCGCGCGGTCTCGGTGCGGACCTGCTCCTCGGTGAGCGTCGCGCGCGGGTCGGTCCACACGTGCTTTACCTGGGCGACCTTGGCGCAGGCCGGGACCTGGCGGCCCGCGTGGTCGTAGCCGGTGGGGTTGAGAAGGATGTCATCCTTGTCGAGCTCGACGTAGTGGCGCTGGTTACGGCCGATCGTGAGCGATGAGCCCGTCTGCGCGTAGCGGTGGATGGAGACGGCGGCCTCGTGGCCTGCGGCGATGGCGTCGATCACGAAGCTCGGCCCCGTGTAGACGTCGCCTCCGACGAAGATGTCGGGCTGCGACGTCTGGTAGGTCCTGGGATCGGCGACGGCGCCCATTCCGCGACCGAGACGAACGTCAGAGCCATCGAGAAGACCGCCCCACTCGATGGTCTGCCCGATGGAGAGCACGACGTTGTCGCAGGGCACGAAGGTGGTGTCGGCCTCGTCGTACTCGGGCGCGAAGGCGTGGCCCTCGTCGAAGACGCGCGTGCAGCGCTTGAAGGTCACGCCGCGCACGAAGCCGTGGCTGTCCGTCTCGATGCTCGCGGGTCCCCATCCGTTGACGATGCGGACGCCGTCCTCCTCGGCCTCGGCGATCTCGAGGGGCAGGGCTGGCATCTCGTGCGGCTGCTCGAGGCAGTACATCGAGACGGCCGTCGAGCCGCAGCGCATCGAGACGCGCGCGGCGTCGATGGCGACGTTGCCGCCGCCGATGACGACCGTCGTGCCCTCGACCTCGTGGTCGGGGTCGTCGAGGGCGACGCGGAGAAAGTCCACGGCGGTCGAGACGCCCCCGGCATCCTCGCCACTCACGCCGGCCTTGCGACCGCCCTGGCAGCCGATGGCCACGTAGAAGGCCCTGAAGCCCTGGGCGCGAAGCTCGTCGAGTGTCACGTCCTTGCCCACCTCGACGTCGCAGCGGATCTCGATGCCCATCTCGCGCAGCACGTCGATCTCGGCGGCCACGACGTCCTTCTGCAGCTTGTAGCCGGGGATGCCGTACTGCATCATGCCGCCGGGGAGCGGGTTCTTCTCGAAGACCTTGGGGTTGTAGCCCATGCTGGCCAGATAGTAGGCACAGGAGAGGCCTGCGGGGCCGGCGCCGATGACGGCGATCTTCTCGGGGAAGCGCCCGCGGGTCGAGGGGATGACCGGCTCGGGGACGTAGCGCGTGGCGGCGTCGAGGTCCTTCTGGGCGATGAACGCCTTGACGTCGTCGATGGCGACGGGCTCGTCGACGACACCGCGGGTGCAGGCCTCCTCGCAGAGCTTGTTGCACACGCGGCCGCAGACGGCGGGGAAGGGGTTCTCCTGCTTGATGAGGGCGAGCGCCTCGTCGTAGCGCCCCTGGGCGGCCATGCGCAGGTAGCCCTGGACCGAGATGTGCGCCGGGCAGGCGACCTTGCAGGGGGCGGTGCCGGTGTCATGCGTCTCGATGCGGTTGTTGTCGCGGTAGTCGGGGTCCCAGTCGGCCTCGCCCCACCTGTTGGTGTCGGGGAGCGGCTGGCGCGGGTAGGAGATGGGGCCCGACGCCCTGACGAGCTTCTGCCCGAGCTGAACGGCCCCCGCGGGGCAGACCTCGACGCAGCCCGCGCAGGCGACGCACTTCTCCTCGTCGACGTGGGCGACGTAGGCGGAGCGGCTCATGTTGGGCGTGTTGAACAGCTGAGACGTGCGCAGCGCGTAGCAGACGCTGGCGTCGCAGTTGCAGATCGCGAAGATCTTGTGCTCTCCGTCGATGTTGGTGATCTGGTGCACGTAGCCGTTCTTCTCGGCGGTGAGAAGGATGTCGATGACCTCGTCGTAGGTGACGTAGTGGCCCTTGCCGGTCTCGACGGAGTAGTCGGCGAGGTCGCCGACGCCGATGCACCAGTTCTGGGCGTCGCGACCGCCGTTGTTGCCACGGGCTCGCTCGGCGAGGGTGCACGAGCAGGCACCCGCCGAGTAGCGGTCGTACTTCTTGAGCCAGTGGGAGAGGTGCTCGACGTCCGCGGTCTCGTTCTCGTGCTCGATGGCCTTCTCGACGGGGATGACGTGCATGCCGACGCCGGCGCCGCCGGGCGGGACCAGCTTGGTCACGGCTTCGAGCGGGAGGAAGGTCATGCGCTCGAAGAAGGTGCCGATCTCGGGATGGTCGTTGAGCTGCGCCTGGTTCATGACCGTGAACTCGGCCGAGCCGGGCACGAACATGGGGAGCACGTACTGCTTGGTCTTGGTGGGGTTCTCCCAGGTGTACTCGACGATGCCCTTGACGGACATCGAGTCGAGGATCGGCTGGAGCTCCTCGGCGGTCCTGCCCGTCGCCTTGACGAGCTGGTCTAGAGTCATCGGCTTGCGCCTGCCCATGACCTTCGTGACCTCGGCCTCCTCGTCGGTCATGACGCTGGCGAGACCCCAGTAGTCGGGGTCCTCGCGCGTGACCTTGTGACCCACGCGGTCGGTGATCTTCTGCGCCTCGCGGGCGACGCCCGCCTTGAAGGCCTCGCGCGAGGCGGGGCCGGGCTCGTCGGGGTCGGACGGGCGGTAGTGCGTGGCCTCGTCGTTCTCGACGAAGCGCTCCTCGGCGATGACGCGGTGAGGGCCGCCCGCCGGGTTGGTCAGGGGGATGGCGTTGCGCACGGCGAGCTCGTCGTCGGTGAGGTCGCCGCGCATCGTCGCGGCTCGCTCGTCGACGCCGGCGCCGCCGTAGGGCCGCTCGGGTCTGGGGGTCTTTCTCTGCTTGGCGTCTGACATCTCTCGTCCCTCCTCGAAGGGCTGGTCGTGTGGGGAGCTCGTCTGCCGTCCCCGTCAGTTCTTCCACGCGGCGACGCCGTCGCGCAGCCACTGGTACCACTCGTCCATGCCCTCGCCCGTCTTGGCGCAGATGGGGATCACCCGCGCGCGGGGGTTGCGGAGGGCGACGTTCTCCCTGAGCTTCTCCAGGTCGAAGTCGAAGTAGGGCGCCACGTCCATCTTGTTCACGAGGACGAGGTCGCACACCTGGTACATGAGGGGGTACTTGAGGGGCTTGTCGTCGCCCTCGGGCACCGAGAGGATCGTGACGTTGGCGGAGGCGCCGGTGTCGAACTCGGCGGGACACACGAGGTTGCCCACGTTCTCGAGGAAGACGAGGTCGGCGTCATCGGCGGCGAGACCCTCGAGCCCCTGCGAGCACATGGCGGCGTCGAGGTGGCACATGCCGCCGGTGTGGAGCTGGATCACCCGCGCGCCCGTGGTCGAGACGGCGGCAGCGTCGACGTCGGAGTCGATGTCGGCCTCCATGACCGCGATGGAGAGCTCGGGTGAGAGCTCGCGCACGGCGCGAAGGAGCGTGGTGGTCTTGCCCGAGCCGGGCGAGGACATGAGGTTCACGAGGAAGGTTCCCCGCTTCCTGAGGCTCGCCCGCAGCTCCTCCGCTCGGCGGTCGTTGTCCGCGAAGACGCTCTGCTTGACCTCGAGAACGCGATATCCGTCCATGGAGAAGCCCCTCTGGTACGCCTGGGAATGCGCCCGGCACGTGGTGCGCCGTGACGGTGCGATAACGGCAACATTGTACAGGCACGCACGGGACGCCGAAAGCGCCGCCCCCCGCCAGCCCGTTTCGTCAGGGGCGCCAATCACCCGGTCGACGGCGCGGTTATGTGAGCATAGCGTGGAGTGGGGATACGCCCGGTACCGTGGCGTTTTGACAACGGCCATATCGGCGCGTAAAGTTTCTTCTCGCGCCAATTCCAGGGTAACGGTGCTGCGCTGCCCTTCAGAATTCGACATCATGCACGTCACCAGGTTAATTGAAGGAGAGAGCTTTGCCTACTATCAACCAGCTCGTTCGTAGCGGTCGCGTCAGCGTCAAGGCCAAGTCCAAGAACGCCGCACTGCAGCACAACCCCCAGAAGCGCGGCGTCTGCACCCGTGTCTTCACCACGACGCCCAAGAAGCCGAACTCGGCTCTCCGTAAGGTCGCCCGTGTCCGTCTCGTGAACGGCATCGAGGTCACCGCCTACATCCCGGGCGAGGGCCACAACCTTCAGGAGCACTCCATCGTCCTCATCCGTGGCGGTCGTGTCCGCGACCTCCCTGGCGTCCGTTACAAGATCATTCGTGGTGCTTACGACTGCGCCGCCGTGCAGAACCGCAAGAAGGCTCGCTCCCGCTACGGCGCCAAGCGTGCCAAGTAGGCTCTGAGCCCACACATTCTGCAGCCATATAGTTCTGAGGAGATACAACATGCCGCGTCGTGCAGCAGCAGTCCGTCGTGAGGTTCAGCCTGACGCAGTCTACAACAACCGTCTCGTGACCCAGCTCATCAACAAGGTCCTTCTCGATGGCAAGAAGGCCACCGCCGAGCGCATCGTCTACGGCGCGTTCGACATCGTCAAGGAGAAGACCGGCGAGGATCCCCTGTCCATCTTCAAGAAGGCCATGGACAACATCCGCCCGACGCTCGAGGTCAAGCCCAAGCGTGTCGGCGGCGCCACCTACCAGGTCCCCATGGAGGTCAACTCCCGTCGTGCCACCACGCTCGCCCTTCGCTGGCTCGTGAACTTCAGCCGTGCCCGCAAGGAGAAGACCATGGCCGAGCGTCTCGCCTCCGAGATCATGGATGCCTCCAACGGCGTTGGCGCATCCGTCAAGCGTCGCGAGGACCTGTTCAAGATGGCCGAGTCCAACCGTGCCTTCTCGCACTACCGCTTCTAAGGTTAGGAGGACCTAGTACATGGCAAACATGAAGTACGCACTCAAGGACCTCCGCAACATCGGCATCATGGCCCACATCGACGCCGGTAAGACGACGACCACCGAGCGCATCCTTTACTACACCGGCAAGACCCACAAGATCGGCGAGGTCCACGACGGCGCAGCTGTCATGGACTGGATGGTTCAGGAGCAGGAGCGCGGCGTCACCATCACCTCCGCCGCCACCACGTGCTTCTGGAAGGATTGCGTCATCCAGATCATCGACACCCCGGGCCACGTTGACTTCACGGCCGAGGTCGAGCGCTGCCTGCGCGTCCTCGACGGTGCGGTCGCGGTCTTCGACGCCGTCGCCGGCGTCCAGCCGCAGTCCGAGACCGTCTGGCGTCAGGCCGGCAAGTACGGCGTGCCTCGCATCGCCTTCATCAACAAGTACGACCGCGTCGGCGCTGACTTCTTCCACGCAATCGACACCATGAAGGAGCGTCTCTCCGCCCCCGCCGTCGCCGCCCAGATCCCCATGGGCGCCGAGTCCAACTTCTGGGGCCTCATCGACCTCGTCACCATGGAGGCGTGGGACTTCAAGGAGGACGCCAAGGGCATGATCTACCCCGAGGTCATGGACGCGATTCCCGACGAGTTCCTGGACATCGCCAACGAGAAGCGCGAGGAGCTTCTCGACGCCGCGTCCAACTTCTCCGACGAGATCATGGAGGCCGTCCTCGAGGAGGAGGAAGTCCCCGTGGACACGCTCAAGGCCGCCATCCGCAAGGGTGTCATCGCCGGCGAGCTCAACCCCGTCTTCGTGGGCTCCGCGTACAAGAACAAGGGCATCCAGGAGCTTCTCGACGCCGTCGTCGACTACCTCCCGAGCCCGCTCGACGTTCCCGAGATCGACGGCACCGACCTCAAGGGCAATGACGTGGTCCGCCACGCCGACCCCAAGGAGCCGTTCTCCGCGCTCGCCTTCAAGATCATGACCGACCCCTACGTCGGCAAGCTCACCTACATCCGCGTGTACTCCGGCCAGGCCGAGGCGGGCTCCTACGTCTACAACTCGGTCAAGGACGGACGCGAGCGTCTGGGCCGCATCCTCGAGATGAACGCGAACGACCGAGTGGACCGCGAGGAGTGCTCCGCCGGCGACATCGTCGCCTGCGTCGGTCTCAAGAACACCACCACCGGCGACACGCTCTGCGACGAGAAGCACCCCGTCGTGCTCGAGGCCATCCAGTTCGCCGACCCCGTCATCGAGGTTGCCGTCGAGCCCAAGACCAAGGCCGAGCAGGACAAGATGTCCGTCGGTCTCGCCAAGCTCGCCGAGGAGGACCCGACCTTCCAGGTCCACACCGACCACGAGACCGGCCAGACCATCATCGCCGGCATGGGCGAGCTTCACCTCGAGATCATCGTCGACCGTCTGCGTCGCGAGTTCAAGGTCGACTGCAACGTCGGCAAGCCGCAGGTCGCCTACCGTGAGACCGCCGGCCATGCCGTCGCTCACGCCGAGGGCAAGTTCATCCGCCAGTCCGGCGGTCGCGGCCAGTACGGTCACGCGATCATCGACATGGAGCCCAACGAGGAGGGCAAGGGCTACGAGTTCGTCAACGCCATCGTCGGCGGCGTCGTGCCCAAGGAGTACATCCCCTCGATTGACAAGGGCATCCAGGAGGCCCTCGAGTCCGGCGTCATCGCGGGCTACCCCGTCGTTGACATCAAGGTCTCGCTCGTCGACGGCTCCTACCACGAGGTCGACTCCTCCGAGGC
Source organism: Atopobium sp. UBA2090 (assembly GCA_002331575.1). Taxonomy (GTDB): domain Bacteria; phylum Actinomycetota; class Coriobacteriia; order Coriobacteriales; family Atopobiaceae; genus Olsenella_D. Next base: position 9,652 of record DCZG01000113.1, read on the forward strand.
GGCCTTCAAGATCGCCGGCTCCATGGCCATCAAGGACGCGCTCCGCAAGTCCGACCCCATCCTGCTCGAGCCCGTCGAGTCCGTCGAGGTCGAGACGCCCGAGCAGTACATGGGCGACGTCATGGGCAACCTCTCGTCTCGCCGTGGCAAGATCGAGGGCATGGAGGATCGCCGCGACACCAAGGTCATTCGCGCCAAGGTGCCCCTGGGCGAGATGTTCGGCTACGCAACCGACCTCCGCTCCGAGACCCAGGGTCGCGCGAGCTATACGATGCAGTTCTCGTCGTATGAGCCCGTCCCCAAGGCCGTCCGCGAGGAGATCGTCGCCAAGAGTGGCACCAACGCTTAGTCAACGACCGAGTAACTAGCTCATGATGGAGGTACCGAAAGTGTCAAGCCAGAAGATCAGGATTCGCCTCAAGGGCTACGATCACGAAGTCGTTGACCAGTCTGCGAAGCTCATCGTGGACACCGCGCAGAAGACCGGCGCACGCGTCTCCGGCCCCATCCCGCTGCCCACCGAGCGCAACACGTACTGCGTCATCCGCTCGCCGCACAAGGACAAGGACTCCCGCGAGGAGTTCGAGAAGCGCACGCACAAGCGCCTCATCGACATCCTCGACCCGAGCTCCAGCACCGTCGACTCGCTCATGCGTCTCGACCTGCCCGCAGGCGTCGACATCGAGATCAAGCTCTAACCAGTACCAGGCATAGCTCTTCGGGTGCCCTGAGGTTCTCAGGTGGGATTGCGGCGATGCCGCTCCTTCCGGTGACCTCAGGGCACCATCTTTCTCGGTGCCAGCCGGAAGACGCTGCGATCTCCGAGGTCCTTCTCGCCCCGTGGATACGCCCGAGGCGGTGGAAAGTCGAATCGCAGCTAGATGCACCCAAAAAATCATGCGTAGACATTGTGAAACCCCGCGCGAGGTTGTATTGTAGTCAGGCTGCCCAAAAAAGGGACAAATATGTCTCAGGGCAGAGTCTACAGGACGTGGTCCACTGGGGAAGCGTGCGAGCTGCTCGCACATGGGTCCCATGACCACCAAGGGTTAGGACAGAGCATGGTCAGCACTATTCTTGGCCGCAAGCTCGGGATGACTCAGATCTGGGACGAGAACGACAACGTCGTGCCCGTCACCGTCATCCTGGCTGGCCCCTGCACCGTCTCGCAGGTAAAGACGAAGGCGACCGACGGCTACGACGCCGTCCAGATCGGCTTCGGAGACATCACCGAGAAGCACGTCAACAAGCCCATGGCCGGTCACTTCAAGGCCCAGGGCGTCGAGCCGATGCGGTACCTCCGCGAGGTTCGCGTCGAGAACGGCGAGGAGCACCACACCGGCGACCTGGTCACCGTCGCCGACTTCGCGGACGTCAAGTCCGTCGACGTCATCGGCACGTCCAAGGGCAAGGGCTTCCAGGGCACCGTCAAGCGCTGGAACTTCTCCCGCGGCCCCATGGCCCACGGCTCCCGCAACCAGCGCAGGCCCGGCTCCATCGGCCAGTGCGCCTACCCCTCCCGCGTTCGCAAGGGTCTGCACATGTACGGTCACATGGGCGATGACCGCGTGACGGTCAAGAACCTCAAGCTCGTCCGCATCGACGCCGAGCAGAACCTCCTGCTCATCAAGGGCGCCGTGCCTGGCGGCAAGAACGCCCTCGTCCAGGTACGCATGGCCTAAGGGCCGCGTCACTCGCAAACCTTTAGGCTATCAAGGAGGACAGAATGTCCAAGTACGTTATCAAGAGCGCAGCAGGTGAGCAGGTCGGCGAGGCCGAGCTCTCCTCTGACGTCTTCGGCATCGAGCCGAACATCCCGGTCATTCACCAGGTCGTCGTCTGCCAGGCCGCTTCTCAGCGCCAGGGCACCCACTCGACCAAGAACCGCCACGACGTCTCCGGCGGCGGCGTCAAGCCGTACCGTCAGAAGGGCACCGGCCGCGCCCGTCAGGGCTCCATCCGTGCCGGTCAGTGGGTCGGCGGCGGCGTGATCTTCGGGCCCATGCCCCACAGCCACGCCAAGCGCATCAACAACAAGATGGTCAAGCTCGCGATGAAGGGCGTGCTCTCCGGCAAGGTCGCCGACTCCGAGCTCGTCCTCGTCGACAGCCTCGACTTCGAGAAGCCCTCGACCAAGCAGGCCAAGGCCCTTCTCGTCAACCTCGGCATCGCCGACAAGCGCGTGACCCTCGTCGTCCCCGACGATGACGTCAACACCTACCTCTCGTTCCGCAACATCGAGAAGGTCACCGTGATCGGCGTGTCCGAGGCCACGACCTACAACCTCATCGACAACGGCTCTCTCCTCATGACTGCCGACGTCGCCAAGAACCTCGAGGAGGTGCTCGCATAATGAACTCCGCCTACGGTGTCATCATTCGCCCGATCGTCTCCGAGCGCTCGTATGATCTCATGGAGCAGGGCAAGTACACGTTCGAGGTCGCCAAGACCGCATGCAAGGAGGAGATCGCCTCCGCAGTCGAGAAGCTCTTCGGCGTCCACGTGGTCAAGGTGAACACGATCAACGTCTCCGGCAAGGCCAAGCGCGTCCGCTACTCCACCATGGGCAAGACCCGCTCCTGGAAGAAGGCCATCGTGACGCTCGCCCCCGGTGAGCAGATCGAGATCTTCGCCCAGCAGGCGGCGGCTCCCGTCGAGTAAGGTACTTCGCCCGGCCCCCGCGGGGGTCGGGCTGTTTGCCGCACGTGAAGGATACGCGCGGTACCGTGGTAATCCGGTGTCGCCCCGCCACTCCCTGAGCGGGACGGCCAACGGAAGGAAGGGAAAGAGTCAATGGCAGTCAAGCACCTCAAGCCTACGAGCGCAGGAAGGCGTTTCCAGACGGTCTCCGACTTCGCGGAGATCACCGCCGACAAGCCCGAGAAGTCTCTTCTCGAGCCCCTGCCCAACAAGGCCGGCCGCAACAACAACGGCCGCATCACTACCCGCCACCAGGGTGGAGGACACAAGCGCCAGTATCGTCGCATCGACTTCAAGCGTCTGAAGGACGACGTGCCCGCGAAGGTCGCCACCATCGAGTACGACCCCAACCGTTCGGCGCGCATCGCGCTGCTCAACTATGCCGACGGTGCCAAGGCCTACATCCTGTGCCCCGAGGGGCTCAAGGTGGGCGATACCGTCGTCTCCGGCATGACCGGCGTCGACATCAAGCCGGGCAACTGCACGCCCCTGTCCGAGATTCCCGTCGGCACGCTCGTCCACGCCGTCGAGTTCCAGCCGGGCAAGGGTGCCGCGATGGCTCGCGCCGCCGGAACCTCGGTCCAGCTTATGGGCAAGGACAACGGCTACGCCGTCCTCCGCATGCCCTCCTCCGAGCTTCGCCGCGTTCTTCTCACCTGCCGTGCGACGATCGGCGAGGTCGGTAACGCCGATCACTCCAACATCGTCATCGGCAAGGCCGGCCGCACCCGCTGGTCCGGCGTCCGTCCCACCGTCCGTGGTACGGTCATGAACCCCGTCGACCACCCGCACGGCGGCGGCGAGGGCAAGAACCACACCTCCGGTCGTCCGTCCGTCACCCCGTGGGGCAAGCCCTCGAAGGGCAAGAAGACCCGCGACCCGAAGAAGGCCAGCAACAGGCTCATCATTCGTCGTCGTAAGTCCAAGTAGTCGATACGAGTAGTAGGAGAAGGAAAGTATGAGCAGAAGTCTCAAGAAGGGTCCGTTTGTGGAGACTCGCCTCCTCGCGCGTGTCGCCGCTCAGAACGAGGCTGGTACCAAGGAGGTCATCAAGACCTGGTCGCGCTCCTCGACCATCTATCCCGAGATGGTCGGTTACACGATCGCCATCCACGATGGTCGCAAGCACGTCCCCGTGTACATCACCGAGTCCATGGTCGGCCACAAGCTGGGGGAGTTCGCTCCCACCCGCACGTTCCGTGGCCACAAGGTTGACTAGGGGGGTAGGGATATAAATGGCTAACAAGAACACTGACACCGTCGAGGTGCGCGCGACCGCCAAGTACGTGCGCGTCGCCCCTCGCAAGGTCCGCTCCGTCATCGCTTTGATCCGCAACAAGTCAGTTGCACAGGCCGCGGAGATCCTTCAGTTCTCGACCCGTGCCGCCGCCGACGACGTTGCCAAGGTCCTCGCCTCCGCAGTCGCCAACGCAGAGTACAACAACAACCTGCGTGCCGACGACCTCGTGGTCAAGACCGCCTATGTCGACGAGGGTCCGACGCTCAAGCGCATCCGTCCTCGCGCCAAGGGCTCCGCATCGCGCATCAACAAGCGCATGAGCCACATCACCGTCGTCGTCGCACCTCGAAAGGAGGCGTAGGGGAAGTATGGGTCACAAGGTACAGCCTACCGGCTTCCGTCTCGGCACGACCGAGGAGTGGCGTTCCCGTTGGTACGCCGATAAGAACTATGCCCAGAACCTCGGCAACGACATCGAGATTCGCACGTATCTCGAGAAGCGTCTCGCGAGCGCCGCGCTTTCGCGCGTCGACATCGAGCGCGCCGGCGACAAGGTGAAGATCACCATCTACACCGCCCGTCCCGGCATCGTCATCGGCAAGAAGGGCACCGAGATCGACGGTCTCCGCGCCGACCTCGAGAAGGTCGCCAAGGCCGCCAAGGGTCAGGTCTCCGTCGACGTCATCGAGGTCAAGCGCCCCGAGCTCGACGCAAACCTCGTCGCTCAGTCCATCGCCGAGCAGCTCGAGGGCCGCGTCGCCTTCCGTCGTGCCATGCGCAAGGCCGTCCAGTCCGCTCGCAAGGCCGGCGCCAAGGGCATCAGGATTCAGTGCTCCGGCAGGCTCAACGGCGCCGAGATGAGCCGTCGCGAGTGGTACCGCGAGGGTCGCGTGCCTCTGCACACGCTGCGTGCCGTCATCGACTACGGCACCGCCACCGCCCGCACCACCATGGGTGCCTGCGGCATCAAGGTCTGGATTTACCTCGGTGAGAAGCTTCCTGGACAGCCCACGCCCAAGCCGTCGCTTGAGGGCTCCTCGCGTCCTCGCCGTGGTCGCAATGAGAGGAGGGCTCGTTAATGCTCGCACCTAAGCGCGTTCTTCACCGCAAGGTTCAGCGCGGCTCCATGAGGGGTCCGGCAAAGGGCAACACCGAGCTGCACTTCGGCGAGTACGGTCTCAAGGCCGAGGAGGCCCACTGGATCACCAACCGCCAGATCGAGGCCGCCCGTGTCGCCATCACCCGTGAGATGAAGCGTGGCGGCAAGGTCTGGATCACGATCTTCCCCGACAAGCCCATCACGAAGAAGCCGGCCGAGACCCGCATGGGTTCCGGNNGGTGGCCGTCGTCAAGCCCGGACGCATCATGTTCGAGCTCGGTGGCGTCGACGAGGAGACCGCCAAGGAGGCCCTCCGCCTCGCCCAGCACAAACTGCCCATCAAGACCAAGATCGTCACCCGCGCCGATCAGGACGGGGAGGAATAGCCAATATGAAGTATCAGGACATCAAGGAGCTCACCGACGAGGAGCTCGCCAAGAAGTTGGAGGATGGCCGAGCGGAGCTCTTTAACCTCCGTTTCCAGATGGCCACGAACCAGCTTGACAACACCGCTCGCGTCAAGAGCGTCAAGCATGACATCGCCCGCGTCCAGACCGAGATGCGCGTCCGCCAGCTCGCAGCGGAGAAGACCGCTGCGGAGAAGTAGTCGTAGGAGAGATCAGAAATGGATGATACCGAAACCAGGAACGCGCGAAAGGTCCGTACCGGCGTCGTCGTCTCCCTCTCCGGCGAGAAGACGATCACGGTCAAGATTGACTACCGCAAGCACCACCCCAAGTACGGCAAGATGATGACCATGAGCAAGAAGCTCCACTGCCATGACGAGATCGGCTGCGGCCTCGGCGACACCGTGCGTGTCATGGAGACCCGCCCCATCTCCAAGACCAAGCGTTGGCGCGTCGTGGAGATCGTGGAGAAGGCCAAGTAAGTATCGATTTCCCGTTCCCGCGCATGTGCGTCGCTCGTGTGGGCGCACCTCTGGGGGACATGAGGTTCGGAGGAACATCACATGATTCAGATGGAGACCATGCTCGTCGTCGCTGACAACAGCGGCGCTCGACGCGTGAAGTGCATCAAGGTCCTTGGTGGCTCCAAGCGGCGTTATGCGAGCCTCGGTGACATCATCATCGGTGCCGTCGAGGAGGCCACTCCCGGTGGTGCGGTGAAGAAGGGCGACATCGTTCGCTGCGTCATCGTTCGCACGACCACGGATACCCGCC
>DCZG01000113.1:15928-22032 GCA_002331575.1 Atopobium sp. UBA2090
CAAGGGCACCCGTATCTTTGGGCCTGTCGCCCGCGAGCTTCGCGATCGCAAGTACATGAAGATCGTCTCGCTCGCACCTGAGACGCTTTAGGCAAAAGGGAGACAGATTCATGAACAAGATGAACATCAAAAAGGGAGACCTCGTCCAGGTCATCTCTGGCAAGGACCGCGGTCCTGCCGGCAGCCCCACGCAGGGCAAGGTCATGCGTGCGATGCCCGCGGAGCGCAAGGTCGTCGTCGAGGGCGTCGGAATGGTCAAGAAGTCCGTCAAGCCCAACGGCGCCAACCAGCAGGGCGGCATCGTGCAGCAGGAGGCGGCCATCGACGCCTCGAACGTCATGCTCGTGTGCCCCAGCTGCGGCAAGGCCACCCGCGTCGGCCATGCCAAGGACGACGAGGGCAAGACCGTCCGCGTCTGCAAGAAGTGCGGCGCCAAGTTCTAGGGATTCCGCACGGGACTCGTGAGAGTAGCGAATAACAAGGCCGATGACCCGTTTTGGGTTGTCGGCCTGTTCCATTAACGGGTACCATTACGGAATATCCGTTTGCGTCTCAAGGCGCAGGGACATTTTGGAGGCTTGTATGTACTACGGGAATAGCTACGCTCACAGTGCTGGCATGGGTGTCGTCGCGATTCTGCTCGTCGTCGCCTTCATTGCGGCGATCATCGTGGCCGTGCTGGGCTACAAGAAGTACGTCACCGGTCCGGACGAGGCCAGGATCAACATCAAGGACCAGGCCACCTGGGGACCCTTCCTTCGCTTTGACTCGCTTCTCATCGACAAGATCGTGAAGGCGCTCTACCTCTTCAACGCCCTCTTCATCGCGTTCGCCTATGTGGCCGTCGTCATCGGCTCCATCTACGACGGGTTCGGGGCCTTCCTGGGGACGCTCATCTTCGGGTTCCTGGCTCTCGTCGTGGTCGAGCTCCTCGTGAGGGTCTTCCACGAGAGCATCATGCTGAGCGTCATCGTCGCCCGCAACACCTCCGACATCAAGCGCATGATGGGTGGTCCGCAGGCTGGTAGCGACGTGCTTCCCCCCATGCCGGTCGCTCCGCAGCCTGGTCCCGCGCCGTACGTTCCCACGCCCGCACCAGCTCCGACGTATTCCGACCGCCCCTACCCCATGACGTATGACGCGCCTTCGACGTCTCCTTTCGCGCCGGTGGCGCCTGTCGCACCTGTGGCCCCCGCTGCTCCTGCTGCCCCTGAGGCTCCCGCCGAGCCCGAGGTCCTTCTCGCGCCCGAGGCTCCCATCGAGCCCGAGGCACCCGCAGATGACGTCGAGGTCATCGAGACCGTCGCCGAGGCCGTACCCGANNGAGCCCGAGCCTGCGGCACCGGCGCCCGTCGTTCCCGCGCCCGAGCAGCCGGCGACGAGGACCTGCCCCAACTGCGGCGCGGTCGTCTCCCCGACGGCGCACTTCTGCATCGTCTGCGGAACCAAACTCGACTAGCGCCACTCTCTCGCACGTCTCTGGGGCCCAGCTGCCGTATGGTGGCTGGGCCCTTTTCCACATCATCAGGGAGGAAGCCGCATGTCTCACGTCAACGTCCTCGTGGTCCTGCCCGTGACGGGCGAGAAGCACGACCTTCTCGCGTCCGCATGCCCGGGGGCGAGCTTCTCGTTCGCCTCGCCCCGCGACCTGACGGCCGAGGATCTCAGGGACGTCGAGGTCGTCGTTGGCAACGTTCCGCCGCGTCTGCTCGCCTCGGCTCCCCGGCTGCGGTGGGTTCAGCTCGGATCGGCCGGGGCGGACTCCTACGTGGCGCCGGGCGTGCTCGACGACTCCGTCACGCTCACCTCCTGCTCGGGTGCCTACGGTCAGGCCGTCTCCGAGCACGTCTTCGCCATGGTCCTCGCGGTGCAGAAGAAGCTCGAGCTCTACCGGGACGACCAGCGCGCGGGCGCCTGGGGCGAGGAGGGCGAGGTCTCGTCTCTTCTCGGCGCGAACGTCCTCGTCATCGGGACGGGGGACATCGGCGGACACTTCGGACGCCTCGCGACGGCGTTCGGCGCGCACGTGACGGGCGCCCGGCGAAAGGCGGGGGAGTGCCCGGAGGGGTTCGAGCGCGTCGTCCCCATGGACCGGATTCCCGACGTGGTCCCCACGATGGACGTCATCGCGGGGTTCGTCCCCAGCACGCCCGAGACCAGGCACCTCGTGGACGCAGACCTTCTCGCCCGCTGCCGACGCGGCGTCATCGTTGCCAACGGGGGCAGAGGAGACCTCATCGTGACCGACGACCTCGTGGAAGCCCTGACGTCAGGTCAGGTGGGCGCCGCCGCCCTCGACGTCACCGACCCGGAGCCGCTTCCCGTGGGCCATCCGCTCTGGACGCTCGGAAGCGCGCTCGTGACACCCCACGTGTCGGGCTTCTGGCACCTGCCCGTGACGCTCGACAACGTCTGCGCCATCTGCTCCGACAACCTCGCGCGCTTCTCGCGCGGCGAACCGCTCGGGAACGTGGTCGAGCGCGAGACGCACCTGGCGGGACGGCCAATGTGAACTTCCGACGAATGTCGAGAGGGACTGGTTTTTCACAGAGCAATAGCATAACATTCTAGGTTGCGTCTCTATCCAAGGGGAGAGTTCTGCCCCGAGGCGCGAACAAGGTCCCAGGCAAGCCGGCCTGGGTCGCGCGAGACCGGAAACCCCGCGCGTAATCCGACCAAGAGTCAAGGAGAAGAGCAATGGCAGAGAGCGAGAAGTACGTCCCGCGCCTCAAGGAGGAGTACTTCGCCACCGTGCGTGACGAGCTCCAGAAGAAGTTCAACTACACCAACGTGAACCAGATTCCCAAGTTCGAGAAGATCGTCGTGAACATGGGCGTCGGCGAGGCCGCGACCGATGCCAAGGCCATCGACGGCGCGATCGCCGACCTGCGCGCCATCACCGGCCAGCAGCCGCTCGTGACCCACGCCCGCAAGTCCATCGCCACCTTCCACCTGCGCGCCGGCATGCCCATCGGCGCCAAGGTCACCCTCAGGAGCGACCGTATGTGGGAGTTCCTCGACCGTCTCATCTCCGTCGCCATCCCCCGCATCCGCGACTTCCGCGGCATCTCGCCGAAGAGCTTCGACGGCCGTGGCAACTTCTCCATGGGCGTCACCGAGCAGCTGATCTTCCCCGAGATCGACTTCGACAAGATCGACCACACCCGCGGCATGGACATCACCATCGTGACCACCGCTCCCACGGACGAGGAGGGCAAGGCGCTGCTCGAGGCCTTCCACTTCCCGTTCAAGCAGGAGTAGGTCTATAGTAAAAGGCTGGCTCCAGATGGTCTGGGGTCGCCAAGATTGCTTTGAAGGAGGATTTGTGGCTAAGACATCGATGATCGTCAAGGCATCGCGCGAGCCGAAGTACTCGTCGCGCACGCAGAACCGCTGCCAGCGCTGTGGGCGTCCCCACTCCGTCTATCGCGAGTTCGGCCTGTGCCGTGTGTGCTTCCGCGAGCTTGCGAGCAAGGGCGAGCTTCCTGGCGTCCGCAAGGCTAGCTGGTAGGACGTCAAGCTCTCGCGTCCAGGCGTCTTCGCCACGGGTGCAGACGAACCGGGCGTGCAGATTCATCCATAACGAAGGAGAAGGATCCATGAAGGTTACCGATCCCATTTCAGACATGCTGACGCGCATCCGCAACGCGAATTCGGCAGGCAAGGCCGAGGTGTCCATGCCCTCGACGAAGGTCCTGGTCGAGATTGCGCGCGTCATCGCCGAGGAGGGCTACATCGAGGGGTACTCCGTCGAGGACACCACCCCGCAGAAGACCCTCCACGTCACTCTCAAGTACGGTGCCAGGCGTGCCCGCGTCATCAGCGGCATCAAGCGCATCTCCAAGCCCGGCCTGCGCATCTACACCACTGCGGACAAGCTTCCGCGCGTCCTCGGCGGTCTCGGCACTGCCGTCATTTCCACCTCTAAGGGCATGATGTGCGACCGCGACGCTCGCAAGCAGGGCGTCGGCGGCGAGCTCATCTGCTACATCTGGTAACTCTCGGCAGGAACGAAAGGAGACTACCGTGTCTCGTATTGGCAAGAAGCCTATCGTGATTCCCGCCGGAGTCACTGTGACAGTTGATAACAACACCGTTAACGTCAAGGGCGGAAAGGGCGAGCTCACGCGCACCTTCTCTGATCTCGTTGAGATCAAGGAGGAGGGTGCGGAGATCATCGTCAGCCGCGTCGACGAAACCACCGCCTCCAACGCGCAGCAGGGTCTCACCCGCACGCTCATCCACAACATGGTCACCGGCGTCTCCGAGGGATTCGAGAAGAAGCTCGAGCTCACCGGCGTCGGCTATCGTGCCGCGCTCAAGGGCAAGGACCTCGACCTCTCCCTCGGCTACTCGCACCCCGTGATCTTCCCGGCTCCCGAGAACATCAGCTTCGTCGTGCCCGACAACACCCACATCACGGTCCAGGGCATCTCCAAGGAGCAGGTCGGCCAGGTCGCAGCGGAGATTCGCATGAAGCGCCCGCCCGAGCCGTACAAGGGCAAGGGCATCCACTACCTGGGCGAGCACATCAGGAGGAAGCTCGGCAAGGCCGCCAAGTAGGTCTAGCCTTCAGCTAAGACCGCCACCCCGTCAGGTGACGGCACGTCAAAGGAGAAGCAATGAACAAGTACCAGGCGAAGAAGGCGAGCCTCAAGCGCCGCGAGCGCCGTGTTCGCTCAAAGATCTTCGGTACCGCCGAGCGTCCGCGCCTGAGCGTCCACCGCTCCAACGCGCACATCTACGCCCAGGTCATCGACGACGCGGATGGCAAGACCATCTGCTCGGCGTCGACCCTCGACGCTGAGTTCAGGGCCACCGGCAAGATCGGCTCCAACAAGGAGGCCGCCGAGTTCGTGGGCGAGCTCATCGGAAAGCGCGCCATCGAGAAGGGCGTCTCCACGGTCACGTTCGACCGCGGCGGTCGCATCTATCACGGTCGCGTCAAGGCTCTGGCAGACGGTGCCCGCAACGCGGGCCTTAAGTTCTAGGAGGAATCAGTATGCCTCGTGATCGCAAGCGCCAGCAGGAGACTGACCTCCAGGAGCGCGTCGTCTATATCCACCGCGTGACCAAGGTCGTCAAGGGTGGTTCTCGCATGTCCCTCGTCGCCCTCGTCGTCGTCGGCGATGGCAAGGGCAACGTCGGCCTCGGCATGGGTAAGTCCGCCGAGGTGCCCCTGGCTATCCAGAAGGGCGTCGAAGACGCCAAGAAGAACATGTTCCACGTCCCCGTCACGGATGAGGGCACCATCCCCCACACCGTCGAGGGTCATTTCGGCGCAGGCCGCGTCCTCATCAAGCCGGCCGTCCCCGGCACCGGCGTCATCGCCGGCGGCCCGGTCCGTCCCCTCTTCGAGCTCGCGGGCATCACCAACGTGCTCTCGAAGTCCCTCGGCACCGACAACGCCCTCAACATCATCAAGGCTGCCGCCGAGGGTCTGAAGTCGCTCTCCAGCCCCGCACAGGCGGCGGAGCGCCGTGGCCTCACCGTCTCCGAGATGTTCGTCGGGAAGGAGAACTAGTCATGGCAGACAAGACCCTCAAGGTCACGCTGATTCACAGCGCCGTGGCCTCCGTCAAGAAGGACCAGACGGCCACCTGCCGTGCCATGGGCCTTCGCAAGATCGGTGACACCTCCGTGCTCCCCGACAACCCGAGTGTCCGTGGAATGATTTTCAAGGTCAAGCACCTTGTCGCTGTTGAAGAGAACTAGGAGTCACGCACATGCAGCTCAATGATCTCCGCCCTGCGGAGGGTTCTAAGAAGAACCGCAAGCGCATCGGCCGCGGCAACTCGTCCGGCCATGGCACCACCGCCGGTCGCGGCACCAAGGGCCAGCTGTCCCGTGCTGGCGGCGGCAAGGGCGCAGGCTTCGAGGGCGGCCAGCAGCCGCTCGCGATGCGCCTGCCTAAGCTCCCCGGCTTCACCAACCACAGCCGCGTCGAGTACGCTCCCGTCAACGTCTCTCGTCTCGAGGAAGTCTTCGAGGCCGGCGAGACCGTCGACACCGAGTCGCTCGTCGCAAGGGGCGTCATCAAGCACGTCTTCATTCCCGTCAAGGTCCTCGGCGACGGCGAGCTCACCAAGGCTCTGACCGTCAAG
>DCZG01000079.1 GCA_002331575.1 Atopobium sp. UBA2090
GATGACCTCCAGGAGAGCACCGCCCGTCTCGTCTCCCAGGGAAGCTTGACCTACGCCAGGGGAGAGAAGCGGAAGGTCGTGGACCTCACGAGCACGTTCGTGGGAGTCTCGCAGGTCGTCTCCACGGGTTCCGGCTGCTCCTTCGTCCTTGACACCCGCGCCTGTCCCTCGGGGTCGCTCAGGCCTGCCGTGCTCGTCGACGCCGCCGGGCTCGCCTATGACTCGCTGCGGGTGCGGAGGGTCGGACAATGGCACGAGGGCGTTGATGGTTCTCTTGTGGAGCCGATGTAGGGCTTTTGGATTCGTCCCATCGCGAGACTATCCTTTCCGAGGTGCGTTTCGATTTGTCGAGACATGCGGGCCTTTCTGTTCCTCTCACGGTTGCCGCAGGTCACAGCGATTTTCTCGTTGACGGGTCGTCTCGTGGCTAGTAGAATATTTCTGTTGCACTCACATCAGCAATGAAGGGTTCAGACATGTACGCAATCGTAGCAACTGGTGGCAAGCAGTATAAGGTTGCCAAAGACGACGTCATCGACGTCGAGAAGCTTGACGCGCAGCCTGGCGAAAAGGTCGAGCTCCCCGTCCTGCTCTTGAACGACGGCACGAAGACCATCGTCGACCCTGCCGCCCTCGAGGGCAAGACGGTCACCGCCGAGGTCATCGACCAGTTCAAGGGCGAGAAGGTCCTCGTTTTCAAGCTCAAGAAGCGCAAGCGCTACCATCGTGCCAACGGTCATCGTCAGCAGCTCACCAAGCTGCGGGTCAGCGAGCTTCCCGAGGCCTAGCAGGCCGGTCGGTCCCATTCTTAGAGTAGATAGGCAGGTACCACAATGGCTCACAAGAAAGGTCTCGGGTCGTCCCGAAACGGCCGCGACTCTCAGGCTCAGCGTCTTGGCGTCAAGATCTACGGCGGCCAGGCCATCAAGACGGGTCAGATCATCATCCGTCAGCGCGGAACCCACATCACCCCGGGCAACAACGTCGGTCGCGGCAAGGATGACACCCTGTTCGCGCTCGCTGACGGCACCGTCCAGTTCGTGAAGGGTGCCAAGCACGTGGTCAACGTCGTCGCCGAATAGGTCTCGACTTGGCTAGGAATCGAGGGCCCGCCGCGAGGTGGGCCCTTTTCGTATGGAACGCATGTCCGCGCGCCCACGGGGTATCATCGTCGTGAGGCGTTCTGCGCCGAACCCAACACACCTGGGCACCTGACGCGTGCTCGAGGAGGGAACCTTGGATACCTTCACAGACCTTTCCCACATCAACGTCCGTGGTGGTGACGGCGGCGCTGGCTGCATGTCGTTCCGCCGAGAGGCATTCGTGCCCAAGGGCGGACCCGACGGCGGAGACGGCGGTCGCGGCGGAAACGTCATCATCGAGACCGACCCGCAGCTCTCCTCGCTCGTCGACTACCGGTACAAGCATCACTTCCGGGCAGAGAAGGGCACGCACGGTCAGGGAGCCCGTCGCCACGGCAAGGACGGTGAGGACCTCGTGCTCAGGGTTCCGCTCGGCACCGTCGTGCGCGAGCTCGACCCCCAGACGCAGACCCCCCTGTACGAGATCGCCGACCTCACCCAGCCGGGCGAGCGCGTTGTCGTCGCCCCCGGCGGCATCGGAGGTCGCGGCAACATCCACTTCGTCACCTCAGTGCGCAGGGCTCCGGCCTTCGCCGAGAAGGGCGAGCCCGCCCTCGAGCACTGGATCGAGCTTGAGATGAAGCTCATGGCCGATGCCGCCCTCGTCGGCATGCCGTCGGTGGGCAAGAGCTCCATCATCGCGCGAATCAGCGCGGCGCGGCCGAAGATCGCCGACTATCCCTTCACGACGCTCATCCCGAACCTCGGCGTCGCACGCGCCAAGAGCGGCCGATCCTTCGTCGCCGCTGACGTCCCCGGCCTCATCGAGGGAGCGAGCGAGGGGCACGGGCTCGGGCACGAGTTCCTCCGCCACATCGAGCGCACGGCGCTCATCATGCACGTGGTCGACGTGACCGGCGGGTACGAGGGCCGTGACGTCATCGACGACTACCACACCATCAACGCCGAGCTCGCCGCCTATGCGACGGACCTCGCGGTGCGCCCGCAGGTCGTCGTTGCCAACAAGTGCGACATGCCGGGGACCGAGGAGGCCGTCGAGCGGCTGCGGGCCGTCGCCGAGGCGGACGGACGTCCCTTCTTCGCGGTTTCTGCGGTGACCGGTGACGGGCTTGACACCTTGGTCTCGGCCGTGGCCGACAGGGTCTTCGAGCTCCGCAGCCAGATCTCCGGCTCCGACGTCACGAGGGACTTCTCGACGGACTGGGAGCGCAATCGCCTGCGTCGCGACAGCGCCATCACCATCGAGCGAGAGGAGCGGCACGCCTGGCGCGTCTCCGGCGGTGCGGTCGAGCGCATGGTCATCCAGACCGACTGGGACAACGACGAGGCCATCGCCTTCCTGCAGCATCGTCTCGATCGCATCGGGCTCGACGACCGTCTCGCCAAGGCGGGGTGCGTCCAGGGCGACGAGGTCCGCATCCTCGGCTTTGACTTCGCCTTCGTCGGCGAGGGTGCTGCCGATGAGTACTCCGCGGACAACGACAACGGTGACGAGGTCATGGACGAGTTCCACGGAAGTGACGAGTGATGGGGGCTGCCCGCCTCGTCGTTGCCAAACTCGGCACCTCGACGCTCGTCGACGGCTCCGGTGCCCTCGACCATGACTTCATTCGCTCGCTCTGCGACCAGGTGGGCGAGCTCGCCGCCGAGGGCACCCGCGTCGTGATCGTCTCCTCGGGCGCCGCTGCGGCCGGTCGCGACGTGCTCGGCTTCGATGCCAGACCGACCGACATTCCGACGCTCCAAGCCTGCGCCGCCGCCGGCCAGGTGCGTCTCACCGAGGCATACGCAGAGGTCCTCTCGAAGAGGGGCATCCCGTGCGGCCAGGTGCTGCTCACGCGGCGTGACGTCACTGACCGTGATGGGTATCTCAACGCACGGAACACCCTTGAGCGTCTTCTCGACCTCGGTGTCGTTCCCGTCGTCAACGAGAACGACACGGTGTCGGTGGCGGAGTTCGCCTTCGGTGACAACGACATGCTCGGCGCCATCGTGGCAGCCATGCTGAACGCCGACCTCTACGTGATCCTCTCCGACGTCGAGGGGCTCTACACGTCCAACCCGCAGACCGACCCCTCTGCCTCCCTCGTCGAGCTCGTCGAGGAGGTCAACGGCAGGGTCTCCTCCATGGCGGGGGGTGCCGGGACCTCGTTCGGCACGGGCGGGATGTCCTCGAAGCTGCGTGCCGCCCGGGCGATGCTCGTGGCGGGCATACCCACCGTGATCTGTCAGGGCCGACGTGAGCGCGTGCTCGTCGACGTCGCCCACGGGCAGCGCGTCGGCACGCTCTTCAAGGCTCCTGAGGGAACGCCGCACGAAACCGGCCGCAAGCTCTGGATCGGTCTCGCCGAGGTCGTGAAGGGCACGCTCACGCTCGATGACGGTGCCTCCCGCGCGGTGGTAGAACGCGGGTCGTCCATTCTCCCCGTGGGCGTCGTCTCGACGACGGGTACCTATGAGGCTGGTGACGTCGTCAACGTCGTCACGCAGCGCGGCGACCTCATCGGACGCGGCGTTGCTCGATATTCCTCCGATGACATGAGGCGCGTGCACGGCCTCAAGCTCGAGGTCATCGCGAGGTTCCTCGACGAGAAGTACGTGCAGCCCGCCATCCATCGAGACGAGCTCCTCGTCTTCTGACGCATGGCACGACCCTCCGGAGGTGGGGCGTTTGACTTCGACAGCGGAGATCATGCGAGAGAACGACCTGCCCCTCTTGGGCAGGGATTCCTCGGTGACGTACCGACTCGGCATTATGGGCGGTACCTTCGACCCCATCCACTACGGCCACCTCGTGGCCGCCGAGCAGGCCTTCGATGACCTTCGTCTCGACTTCGTGGTCTTCATGCCCGCCGGGCGACCTGCTTTCAAGCAGGGCATGAACGTTTCCTCGGGTGAGGACCGCTATGCCATGACGCTCCTCGCGACCTCGGACAACCCGCACTTCCTGGCTTCACGGTTCGAGGTGGACCGTGACGGCATCACCTACACGGCGGAGACGCTGAGGCTGCTCAGGGATGTCTATCCCGACAACGTAGAGTTCTACTTCATCACCGGCGCCGACGCGATCAACGAGATCGTCACGTGGAGGGACGCCGCCGACATCGCCCGTCTCGCCCATCTCGTGGCGGCGACCCGTCCCGGCTACGACCTCGACCGCGCCTGGGAGACCATCGCCGCGTCGGGACTCGACTTCGACGTCACCTACCTCGAGGTGCCTGCCCTGGCGATCTCGTCGAGCTACCTCCGCGCGCGGGTGAACGCGGGGCAGAGCCTGCGCTATCTCACGCCCGACGCCGTGACGGGCTACCTTCACAAGCACGGGCTCTATGGTGCCTCTTCGAGCCACTATGGGCGTATATCAGAGGAGGACGAACTCTAGCATGAGCACGCCAGCACCAAGCTACGGTCCCGAGCAGCTCGCCATGATCGAGCGCCTCGAGCGCGACGTCCAGCGTCAGCTCGAGAGCAAGCCCAACCGCCTCGCGCATTCCCTCTCGGTCGCGAGCACGGCCGAGGAGCTCGCCGTCATCTATGGCGTCGACCCCTATCTCGCTCGGGTCGCGGGGATCCTTCACGACTGGAGCAAGGCCCTTCCCAAAGGCGAGGTTGTCAGGAGGTCGGTAGAGCTCGGTATCGACCTCGGTGTCGACCCATGGCTCGTGCAACCGCTCCTGCATGGCGTCATCGCCTCAAAGGAGCTGCCGAGCCTCTATCCCGAGCTCCCCCCCGAGGTGTTCCGTGCCATCAGTCTTCACACGACGGGTGCTGCGGACATGGAGCCTTTGGATATGGTGCTCTTTGTCTCCGACGGCATCGAGCCGCTCAGGCCTGCCTCCGCGGGCATCGAGAAGGTCCGCTCGCTCGTCGGCTCCGTCTCGCTCGAGGAGCTCTACTGGGAGTCGTTCGTTGGGGGCATCGTTTATGTGATTGATGGCGGTAGGTATCTCTACCCTGGTACCATCGAGGTATACAATGCGCTCGCCCTCCGCCGTCGCGGAGGCGCCGAAGTCGCCGGAAAGAACTAGGAGCACCGCATGCCCGTTTCATCGCTCGAAATCGCCAAGGTCGCCGCAATGGCCGCAGACTCCAAGAAGGCGACGGACATCCTCCTGCTCGACCTTACGGACCAGACGGNNTACTTCCTCATCTGCACGGGCGCCAACGGACGCATGGTCGACTCCATCGTCGACGAGGTTCGCGAGAAGGTTCGCGCCAACTGCGACGTGCGCCCTCTGGCCACCGAGGGTCGCGAGGGCCTGAGGTGGGTCCTCGTGGACTACGGTTCGGTCGTCGTGCACGTCTTCCAGCCCGAGACGAGGGACTACTATCGCCTTGAGAGGCTGTGGGGCGACTCGCCGCGCGTTCGTCTCGACCTCGAGGGCGTCATGGTCGACGAGCCCGTCTGGGCCGACGACGATGACGATACGCCCGACTTCGAGATCTTCCCCGACGAGATCGAAGAGGGGATTGATGACCCCGACACCGAGTCCGATATCGAATCCGACGACGAGGATTCGGCGCAGTAGGCCCTAATGTGCCTGCCTGCCAAAGGTGCCAACGCCCTTTGGCAGCCAAAGGGCCACCCTCCGACGAGCCGGTGCCAATAAGCCAGAAGGATCCTTTGGCGTTATTGCGGATGCGCCAACTGGGCAAACTACGTCCAGACAATATGACGCTTTCGGTACCCGCAGGTAGAGGGCTCGCGGCCGGTACCAATAACATCGAAGGATCCTTTAGCGTTATTGCGGACGCGCCCAGTGCCGTCACCGGACGGGATTAGCGCGCATTCTGCCTGACCGCGGCGACAAAAGCCCAGTTGGCGCGTTCTTCTCGGCGCAGCATGCGTTGTATCAGAGGTGGACATACGAGCACTATTCAAGGCCAGCAAGAAATCCGCTGCGACTAGAAGTCGCTCTTCCCCATGGGGGTGGTGTCCGAGACGTGATGCCGAAAGCGCAGGTCGCGGCCATATCCCACCATGTCGTCGCCAAAGCGTTCCTTGAGTCGGTCCGTGACCTCCGAGAGCGCGTCGGATGCGCGAACCCTGCCAGGCTGCTCGTCTCCCGCGTCAAAGAGCGCCATCTGCTCGGCCGTCTCGGCATCGAAGCCGCTCATCCCCACGCCGACGAGCCTCACGGGCATGCCTGCGTGCCACAGCTCCCCGAGAAGTTCGCAGGCGGCCGTGCCAAAGACCTGCTCGTCGTTGGTCGAGGAGGGGAGCCTTCGCTGCGCGGTTCGTGCGTGGAGGGCGTCGTACTTGATCTTGAGAGTCACGGTCTGGCCCCTGAGGCCCTTCGTGCGCAGCCTCCTGCCGGCGAGCGATGCTACGTGCATGATTGCCGCGAGGATCTCGTCCTCGTCGGTGATGTCGTGCTCGAAGGTGCGCTCGTTGGAGACGGACTTTGCGTCCTCGCGGGCAACGGCGGCGCGCACGTGGCTCGTCTCGCGACCTGCCGCGCGCTCGATCATCTGAGGCCCCCTCGCTCCGAACACCGAGCGCATGCGTGCGTCATCCGCCCTCGACAGCTCTCCGAGCGTCCTGATACCCATCTCCGCGAGCCTGCTCGCGGTGACGGCTCCGATGCCGCTCATGGCAGATGCCGGCAGTGGGGCGAGAAATGCCTGCTCAGTCCCGGGATAGACCACGGTGAGCCCCCGCGGCTTCTCTCGCTCCGAGGCGATCTTGGCCACGGTCTTGTTTACCCCGACGCCGATCGAGCAGGTGATGCCGAGACGCGACACGCTCTCCTGGATGCGCCGGCAGATCGAGACGGGGCTCTCGTGCGAGTAACGCCCCGGAGTCACGTCGAAGAACGCCTCGTCGATCGATACCTGCTCCACAAGGGGCGTCTCGGTCTCTAGAATCCCCATCACTCGTGTGCTCATCTCGCGGTAGCGTCCGAAGCGTCCCTGGGTCCAAATGGCGTCAGGGCAGAGCTTTCGCGCCTGCGCGGAGGGCATGGCGGAGTGCACGCCGAATTTTCTCGCCTCATACGAGGCCGTGGATACGACCCCTCGCATCTCGGGCGAACCGCCGACGATGAGGGGCTTTCCCCGCCACTCCGGATGGTCGAGCTGTTCGACGGAGGCGAAGAACGCGTCGAGGTCGAGAAGCCCGATGGCCGGACCGTCCCACGAGGGGAGTGCGGGCAGGTCCGTGGTGTGATCGATGGTCGCCATGCCTCGATTATAGGAGCACGGTGAAGGTGGTCCCGTCCTCGTCGCTGCTCGTGACCGAGATCTCGCCGTCGTGCGCCTCGACGATGCCCTTGCAGATGGCGAGCCCAAGGCCGAATCCGCCCGTCTCTCTCGCCCGCGCCTTGTCGGAGCGATAGAAGCGGTCGAAGATGTGGTCGAGGTCCTCGGGATCGATCGCGGCGCTCGCGTTGTTGACCGTGAGTTTCGCGCGCTTGCCCACGCGCTTGAGGGTGACCTTGACCGTCGTTCCCTTTGTCGCGTACTTCGTGGCGTTGTCCACGAGTGTACGCACCGCGCGCGCGATCTGACTCTTGTCGGCGCTGAGGTGGATGCCCTCTTCGATGTCCGTGTCAATCGAGCAGCCGCGTTCGAAGGCGACGGCGTCGAACTCGAGCACGCTCTCGTCGACCAGCTCGCTCAGGTCGAGGTCCTCGCGGATGAGGGCGCTCTGGGCAGTCCCCGAGGTCGCCTCGTCGGTGCGCGCGAGGACGAGGAGCTCCTCGACGAGGCTCTTCATGTGGTCCGCCTCGTCGGCGGTGCTGTCAATCCAATGCATGGACTGCTCGGGTATCCCGCGGTCCTTCTGGAGTATCTGAATGTTGGCGATGATGACCGCGAGGGGCGTCTTGAGCTCGTGCGACGCGTCGGATATGAAACGCCTCTGACGTTCCCAGGCGTCCTTCACGGGTTCGAGCGCCCAGGAGGAGAGGAACCAGACGATCACGAAGAGGGCGGCCATGGCAGCGGCGAAGATGGCGATGCTCATGACCAGCTGATGGTTGAGGGCGCTGTCTCGCGAGGAGGTGTCGGCTATTGAGATGACATAGCCGGTGTCGGTGGTCTTCTTGAGCCAGGCGAGGTGATACTCCGAGTTGGTGCCGGAGTCCTCGGAACTCGTCACGGCCTCGGTCACGATCGTGGCGAGGTCGTCCACGCTGATCGAGATCGGCGAGTCGCTCTTGCCGAGAATGACGCCCGAGGAGCTCGCCGTGACCGTGAGCGTGAAGGTGCCCATGAAACCATGGCCGTTGTCACCGTCCGGCGCCCCATGGCTCGATAGTCCGGTTCCGGACTCGGAGGAGAGCCCCCTCTCGAGCGACTCCATCGTGATGTCGTACTGAGTCCTGTAGGTCGAGTAGTAGGACATGCCGAGCGTAATCGCGAGCACCACCCCCACAAGGATGAGGGTGATGGCGATGAACTCGATGCGCAGCTTCTTCAGCAAGGCCTACGCTCCCGTGGATGCGATCGGACTCGGCACGAGAACACCTTACTCGAACATCTCGAGTCGGTAGCCGAGCATGCGCAGCGTCGTGATCTGGACGCGCGAGTCGATGTGGGAGAGCTTCTTGCGGAGGAACGAGATGTACGCCTCGACGGAGTTCTCGGAGGCCTCGGAGTCTGCGCCCCACACGCGGGTGAGGAGGTCCTGCTTCGAGACGACCCTCGAGCTCGAGCTCATGAGCATGCTCATAACATCGAACTCCTTCCCGGAGAGGTGGACCTTCTTCTCGCCGCAGGAGAGGTCATGCGTCGTGAGGTCGAGGACGATGTCGGCGAACTTGACCTCGTCGATGACAACGTCGCCACGACGGCGCGTGAGCGCACGAACCCGGGCGAGAAGCTCGGGCGCCTCGAAGGGCTTGGTCATGTAGTCGTCTGCGCCGGAGTCGAGGCCCTCGACCTTGTCGGTCGTCGAGGTGCGGGCCGTGAGGAGCAGAACCGGCGTGGCGTTGCCCTCCTTGCGGAGCTCATGGACGATCTCGAAGCCGGAGATGCCGGGCAGCATCACGTCGAGGATGATTGCGTCATAAAGTCCGCTCTTCGCGCTCGAGAGCCCCGAATGCCCGTCATAGACGGCCTCGGCGTTGTAGTTACCGTCCTGCATGATGCGCACGATCGCGTCCGCAAGGTTGCGCTCGTCCTCGACCACCAGTATGTTCATGACGAAACCCCTCTCCCTGAGTCATTCTCTGGTTTTATGATTCCCAAAAATCCTAAATCCCACCGCTGAAAGGCCGCTTAAGCAGATGCCCCACTCTCGTGGACGAAGGTCTGGGTTCACAAAAATAGCATCTTGAGCCTAGGGAAAGAGTCGTAGAATCAGATATTGCTTTGTGGCTCGCGGCGCAGCCACCGACTACTAACCACGTGCGCCGCCCGTATGGAGGAGTTTTCATTGGCAGTCAAGATTCGTCTGGCCCGTCACGGTGCCAAGAAGCGTCCGTACTATCGCGTTGTCGTCGCTGACGGCCGTATGCCCCGCGACGGCCGCTACATCGAGGAGGTCGGCCGTTACAACCCGCTGACCAACCCCAAGACCATCGACATCGACATCGAGAAGGTCGACGAGTGGATGGCCAAGGGCGCGCAGCCCAGCAATGCCGTCTCCCACCTCATCGACATCGCGCGCAACGGCGCCCCCATCGTCGAGAAGAAGACCAAGCCCTCCAAGAAGGCCGCCGCGAAGGCTGCCGCTGCCAAGTCCGAAGCGCACGCCGAGTAGCGCGCGGTCGATCACATGGAGACCACGCAGACTGGCGAGCTAGAGCCCGAGACCGAGGAGATTCCTTCCGACAAGGTCGCTGACCTCGTCGAGTACATCGTCTGTGGCCTCGTGGACAACGAGGACTCAGTCTCGCTCGACGTCACCGACAGCGAGGAGGGCGCCCTCATCGAGGTCACCTGCTCGGAGGAGGACGCCGGTAGGGTGATCGGGCGCAAGGGCCGCACCATCAAGGCGATTCGCACGCTCGCACGGGCTCTCGGCCAGAGGGTCGGGACCTCGGTCGAGGTCGAGGTCGTAGGCTAGGCAGGACGGTGCGAGAGCAGTACAGAATCATAGCCCGTGTGGCAAAGCCGCACGGGAGAGGTGGGGAGGTCGTGACGGTTCCCGTTCACGGCCTTCCTTCCGTTATGAGAGCGGGGATGCGCGTCGCGCTCGTTCCTCCCGCCCTCAAGGGGGATCGCTGGCATCTGGTCACCTCCGTCTCCGAGGGGGGCACAGGCCAGCTCGTCTCGCTCTCGGGCATCTCCTCGATGGGCGATGCCGAGGCGGTCGTCGGCACCTTCGTGCTCGCCCTCGAGGACCAGCTGCCGCCTGACATCGCGCTTCACGACGCCCACGACCTTCTCGGCCGCGAGGTTCTCGACCAGGGTCGGGGGAATCTCGGCTCGATTGTCGAGGTCATGACGGGGCCGGCAAACGACGTCTGGGTCATCGACGGAGCGTACGGGGAGCTTCTCGTCCCCGTCATTCCGACGGTGGTCACCGACGTGCCGCCCGAGGGGCCTGTCGTCATCTCCGCTCCGGAGGGGCTCGTCCCCGAGGAGGAGTCATGAGGTTCGAGGCGCTGTCGGTCTTCCCCGACGTCTTCGATGCGTACCTCGACGCGTCGATCATGGGCCGCGCACGTCAGCGGGGCATCCTCGACTTCGAGTCGTACGACCTTCGCTCGTGGACGCATGACCGGCATCGGACGGTCGACGACGCGCCCTTCGGCGGCGGCCAGGGAATGCTCATGAAGCCGGCGCCGATCTTCGAGGCGGTCGAGGACATCGCGTCGCGGGGGAACGTCCGTCCCCACGTCGTGTTCTTCTCGCCCTGCGGGCTTCGCTTCGACGAGTCATGCGCCAGCCGTCTTGCCCACGTGGAGCGCGTGCTCCTCGTCTGCGGGCGCTACGAGGGCATGGACGAGCGGTGCTATCGTCTTGCGGACGAGGTGTTCTCCCTCGGCGACTACGTGCTCACGGGCGGAGAGCTCGCCGCCCTCGTCGTCATCGACTCCGTGGTGAGGCTTCTGCCCGGTGCCCTGGGAGACGAGAGGAGCGCCCTCGACGAGTCCTTCTCCGACGGGCTTCTCGAATACGAGCAGTACACGCGTCCCGCCGAGTTTCGCGGGATGCCCGTTCCCGAGGTGCTGCTCTCGGGCGACCATGCCGCCGTGGACGCGTGGCGGCGCAGGAACGCCATCGAGCGTACGGCTCGCTGGCGTCCTGACCTGCTCTCCGACGTCGCCCTGTCGGACGAGGAGAGGGCGATAGCGAAGTCTGCGACCGAGGGTTCGGCCGGGGAGGAGGAGTGACCATGGGCGAGACTGGCGAGAGGCACGGTTTTCTCAGCGGCGTCATCGAGATGGTCATCACGGTCGCGGTCGCAATCGCCGTGGCCCTCTTGCTGCGCACCTTCGTCTTCGAGGTCTACGAGGTCCCCACGGGTTCGATGCTCGAGACGATCCAGGAGGGCGACCGCCTCGTCGGCGAGAAGATCACCTACCGCTACAGCGAGCCCAAGCAGGGCGACATCGTGACCTTCAGCAATCCCGACGGGTCTGACACGACGCTCATCAAGCGCGTCATCGCCACGGGAGGTCAGACCGTCAACCTCGTTGACGGCGTCGTCTACGTGGACGGGGTGGCGCTCGACGAGCCCTACACGCTCGGCAAGGCGTCGTACCCCCTCGATTACTCCCTCACGGGCGTCACCATGAGCTATCCCTACACCGTCCCGGAGGGCTCGGTCTGGGTGATGGGGGACAATAGGACGAACTCGCTCGACTCGCGCTACTTCGGCGCGGTCAGCGTCGACGACATAACATCGAGGGCGGTCTTCATCTTCTGGCCGTTCTCGGACGCGCAGACCCTGTAGCGCGCCTCGCATGTGGCCCGATTCGAGATAAGGATGGAAATGAGTGGGAATTCGATGACGTTCCAGGACATGATCCTCAGCCTGCAGCACTACTGGGCTGACAGGGGCTGCACCGTCATGCAGCCCTACGACTCCGAGGTGGGGGCCGGCACCTTTCACACCGCGACGCTCCTTCGCTCGCTCGGGCCCGCCGCGTGGCGCACCTGCTACCCGCAGCCCTGCCGCCGTCCCGCCGACGGTCGCTACGGTGAGAACCCCAACCGCCTGCAGCACTACTACCAGTTCCAGGTTGTCCTGAAGCCGTCCCCGGTCGACTCGCAGGACCTCTACCTCGGCTCGCTCGCCGCCATCGGCCTCGACCCCGCCGACCATGACGTCCGTTTCGTCGAGGACGACTGGGAGAGCCCGACGCTCGGTGCCTGGGGCCTCGGCTGGGAGGTCTGGATGGATGGCATGGAGGTCACCCAGTTCACGTACTTCCAGCAGGTCGGCGGCATCGAGGTCGACCCCGTGCCCGTCGAGATCACCTATGGCCTCGAGCGCATCGCCATGTACGCCCAGGGCGTGAACTCCGTCTACGACATCGTCTGGAGCTACCTGCCCGACGGCACTCCGATGACCTACGGTGACGTCTTCCTCGAGAACGAGCGCGAGTTCTCGGCCTACAACTTCGAGGTCGCGAACGTCGAGATGATGCGCGAGAAGTTCGACGAGTACGAAGCTGAGTGCCATTCCTGCCTCGAGCGCAAGCTCCCGCTGCCCGCCTATGACTGCGTCATGAAGTGCAGTCACGCCTTCAACCTGCTCGACTCCCGCGGCGCCATCTCGGCCACGGAGCGCGCCAACTACATTCTCCGAGTCCGCACGGTCGCCAAACTGTGCTGCGAGTCGTACCTCTCGGAGGTCGCGACCAAGACCGATGGTGCAAGCAAGGAACGGGGGGTGGCATAGATGGCGGACACAAGGGACTTCCTGCTCGAGATCGGCACCGAGGAGATGCCGTCGGCACCGCTCGTGCATGCGACCAAGCAAATCGCCGACCTCGTGCGAACGGGGCTTGACGAGGCCGGACTCGCGCACGGCGAGCTTCGATCCTCGCAGACCCCGCGGCGCCTCGTCGTCCGCGTGAGCGACGTCGCGCTCGCTACCAAGGAGGTCCGCGAGGTCAAGCGCGGCCCCGCCGCCTCAATTGCCTTCGGCCCAGATGGACTGCCGACCAAGGCCGCCGCGGGCTTCGCCCGCAAGTTCGGAATCGATGCCGCCTCGCTCGTCCGCAGGGACGACGTCGACGGACGCGAGTACGTCTGGGCCGAGAAGTACGTCGCTTCGCGGCCCGCGATGCCGATTCTCACGCAGGTTTCCGAGGCGGCGATCGCTGGGCTCGAGTGGCCGAACTATCGCTCACAGCGCTGGGGGAGCGAGCATCAGGGCTTCGTTCGCCCCATCCGCTGGATCTGCGCGCTTCTCGGCTCCGAGGTCGTTCCCGTGACCTATGCGGACGTCACCTCCTCGAACACGACGCGGGGGCACCGCGTCCTGGGCCCCGGCGAGCACGTCGTCGCCGACCCCTCCTGCTACGAGGCAACGCTCGAGTCCGCCGGAGTCCTTCTCGCCGACCGACGCGACCAGGTCATCAGGGAGGGTATCGAGCAGGTCCAGGCCGAGCGGTCGGGATCGCGCGTCGACACGCCCAAGGGCACCTACAGCGAGGTCGTGAACCTGTGCGAGCACCCGACGGTGCTCGTGGGAACCTTCGACGAGGAGTTCCTGCAGGTCCCCCACGAGATCATCTGCGAGTCCATGCTCTCCAACCAGCGCTACTTCCCCATCTATGACGCGAAGGGTGCGCTCACCCGCGAGTTCGTCGTCGTCTCCAACGCGCGCCCCGAGGTCTCCTCGACGGTCGTCGACGGCAATGAGCGCGTCGTCAGGGCACGTCTCGACGACGCCAAGTTCTTCTATGACGAGGACCTCAAGGTTCCCATGGACGACTTCGTCGAGCGTCTGGACAAGGTCGTCTTCCAGGAGAAGCTCGGCACCATGCGCCAGAAGGTCGCGCGCATGGAGGCGCTGGCACCCGAGGTCGTTCTCGGGGCGGGCCTCGGCGCGGACGTCGTCGCCTCCGCCGCACGCGCGGCCCATCTCGCCAAGGCCGACCTCGTGAGCCAGGCCGTGGTCGAGTTCACGAACCAGCAGGGCGTCATGGGTGGCTACTACGCCCAGGCTGCTGGCGAGACGGACGAGGTCGCCCTCGCCATCCGCGAGCACTACCGTCCGCGCTTCGCCGGGGACGAGCTGCCCTCCGGCGTCGTGGGCAAGGCGGTCGCCATCGCTGACAAGCTCGACACGATCTGCGGTATGTTCGCGATCGACGAACCGCCCACCGGATCGTCCGACCCCTTCGCCGTGCGCCGCGCGGCCATCGGCGTCATCGCCATGCTGCGGGCGCTGCCGGAGGTCCATCTGAAGCCGCTCGTCGAGCGTGCGCTGCGCTCCTATGCGGAGCAGGGGCTCTCCTTCGACGTCGATGCCGTCCGGACGGATGTCGAGAAGTTCTTCCAGGGTCGTCTCGCTGCGATCGCCAAGGACGAGAAGATCGCCCCGGACGCGATCGATGCCGTGTCGAGCGTTGGCGTCATCGACCCCGGCGAGTTTCTCGCCCGCGCCTCCGCGCTCGACGACGCGCGCTCCAAGCAGCCCGAGCTCTTCGAGGACCTTGCGACCGCCTACGCACGTGCCGCTCACCTCGCCGACCCCGAGCTCGGGGTCATCATCGACGAGACGATCCTCGGCACGGCGGAGCGCGCTCTGCTCGATGCGTGCGAGAGGGGAGAGCGCAACGTCTCCGCGGCCATCGCCTCAGGGGACTTCGGGGCGGCCTGTGAAGCCCTTGCCGAACTGAGGGAGCCTATTGACCGATT
Source organism: Atopobium sp. UBA2090 (assembly GCA_002331575.1). Classification (GTDB taxonomy): domain Bacteria; phylum Actinomycetota; class Coriobacteriia; order Coriobacteriales; family Atopobiaceae; genus Olsenella_D. Next base: position 14,874 of record DCZG01000079.1, read on the forward strand.
CTTCGAAGATGTTCTCGTGATGGACGAGGACACTTCTGCTAGGGAGAACCGCCTGCGGCTCCTCAACCGTTTCGCAAACGTGTTTGCAGGCGTGGCAAACATCGGAGTACTTTCTAAGAAGAAGTAATCGCGAGGGTACGAGCGGCATCTTCTGCAACCGGAACCAGGAGGTCACCTGATATGACGAGCCTTGATTTGGATGACGACATCTTCGGGCAGGTAGTCCCCGTCATCTACGTTCTCTCTGACTCGCGCGGCGAGACGGCCAACGCGGTCGTCTTGGCAGCGGCGGCGCAGTTCGGCGACGACTCCGTGGAGATCGTCCGCATCTCCAACGTCAAAAAGTCGAAGGACTC
>DCZG01000069.1:0-5376 GCA_002331575.1 Atopobium sp. UBA2090
TGGCTCAGAAAAAGATGACGTTGATGGCTCAGAAAGGCTTGACGGAACACACGAGGGCGACCTCCCGCAGGCTCCCGAGGTCCAGGGCATCCTGCGGGTCGGGCGAGAAGATGTAGTGCTTGTAGGTGCGTGCCGGTCTGCCCTGCCAGGGAAGGTCGTTACCCGCCTCATGGCGGTCGACATCCATGCGCGCCGCCCAATCGAAGGCTACGCTCGCTTCTCTCTCCTGAGGCATGCTCTTGGTGTCCAGGTTCAGATAGTCGGCACCGAGGGCGCGGTCCTGCCGGATGAGGTAGCGGCGTACCCCGGCGCATCCCGTGTGGCCGGAGACGGGCTTGATGATGGGCATGGGCGCACCATCGCTATCGCTCCACGATGACCCTGTCGGTCACCGCATGCATCTCCTTGCGAAGCGCTCTGACTCCGCCGTCGAGCTCGTGGATTCTCTCCCGCACGGTCTCGAGCGCTTCCAGCGCGTCGGCGGCATCGGCCTCTCCGAGACGCAGATAGTAGGCTATGGAGTTGAGCGCATGGACCGACTGATTGTAATGGTATCCCCAGCGTCTGATCTCCCGCGCGAGATGCGAGGCGGTCCTGGTGTCGAGGACGACGAAGGTGTCGGCGTCCTGTATCGAAGAGGCCGGCAGGCGCAGGAGCAGACGTATCAGAGGGGACACGGTGAGGTTCATGGAGGCCGCAAGGTCGCGTGCGCCGTCATATTCGGTGTCCGACACGCGTACGAAGATCCTTCTTGACTGGCCTTCCATGGTGTTCCTTCTGGTTTTGAGCCTTGCCTGGCAGGGGCGCGGGGCGTCCCCCGCACAGTTTATCGCGTGACCAGCGGAAACGGGGATAAACCTNNCTACCTTGAGCGCGTATTGTCCCCAGGAGCCCCATTTCCTCCTGGGGGACCGGTGAAACCGCGCGATGTAGGTCAAGCTATGGTGTGCGCACGTGTGCGCACACCATAGGCAGCTTGCTTAAAGCTGGAAATCTGCCGCATACGGCAGGAGACGACACTTGTGCAAATGCGTTACTGCTAGAATGTATTCACGTTGTATTTACTCAAAAGGCAGGTGCACGAGGTGAAGTATTCGGAGCTTGTGAACAGCGGTGCCACCGAGACCGAGCTGCAGGAACAGCTTGTCGGCGGCGACATGACCACCATCACCATGCGCATCCCCAGAAACCTCAAGGAAGCGGGTGCAGAGGCCGCGAACCTACGTGGTATCAGCTTCAGTGCCTTCATCCGCATGTGCATGATCGAAGAGCTTACGAAGAAGGGTCAGTAGCCAGTGGCACTAGACGAGCTACATACCGCTGGCTCGGGCTTCATCGAGAGCTTCGGCTCGCGTTACCCGTCACGCATCTTGGAGACCCTCCTCAGCGACCGCACCACCGGCCGCAACATCATCTGGGCCGACAACGAGTACGAGGTCCTCGGCGACGGCTATATGGGAGACGACGAGATAACCGTCGAGAAGATCACCGGCCTCTCCTCCGGCGTCATCAAGCCCCGCATCGCCAAGGAGCAGGAGCACCAGTCGCAGCGCACCAGGACGCGCGCCGAGGTGTTCACTCCGTCGTGGCTGGTGAACCGCATGAACAACGACCTCGACTCTGCCTGGTTCGGCGCACGGGACGCCTTCAACGCAGAGGACGGCACCACATGGCGCAGCAGCACAGAGCCGATAGCCTTCCCTAGGAAGAAAGGTCACGGCTGGCACGCCTACGTCGAGAGCCCCCGCCTGGAGATAACCTGCGGCGAGGCGCCCTTCGTGTGCTCACGCTACGACACCGTCACGGGAGACGCCCTTCCCGTGGCAGAGCGCATCGGCTTCCTCGACCGGAAGCTGCGCGTCGTGAGCAAGAAGACCAAGTCGCGACGCGAGTGGGTGCGCTGGGCCCTCGCCGCCCTCAAGGCCTCCTACGGCTTCGAGTACCAGGGCGACAACCTGCTCCTCGCACGCATCAACGTGTTCGAGACGTTCTGCGAGCACCTGCGCGAGCGCTGGGGCGCGGGCATATCCGACGAGGAGCTAAACCAGGCCGCGTGGATAGTGTCGTGGAACTTCTGGCAGATGAACGGCTTCACCTGCGCGGTGCCCACCAACAAGATGGACGCCATTGTGCAGTCAGCGCTCTTCGGGTACGAGGGGCCCGTGCCGGAGCCCCTGCAGCCTACGCTGTTCGACCTCCTGGACGAGTCGCCCTTCGACGATACGGCTGAAGAAGAAAAGGAAGAGGAGCCCGGTGAGACGGTGCCCCTCTGCGTCATATACGACTGGCAGGAAAACGAGCCCCTCGAGTTTCAAGCGATGAAAGGCAAGGCACGTCCCATGGACAAGAAATTCTACGCGGTGATCGGCAACCCTCCGTATCAGGAGGAATCAGAGGGAAACCAGCGCAACCCTCCCATCTACAACCTGTTTATGGATGAGGCATACAAGGTTTCCGGCAAGGTTGAGCTGATTACGCCCGCACGCTTTCTCTCGGATGCCGGTCAAACCCCAAAGGAATGGAATCGCAAGATGCTCCATGATCCTCACCTCAAGGTCATGGAGTTCGAACCGGACGCCAGCACCGTCTTCTCCGGCGTGGAAATCAAGGGCGGCGTCGCAGTCACCTATCGAGATGAGGGATCGAATTTCGGCGCAATCGAAACGTTTGTGCCTTATGAACCCCTGCGTTCTGTTTTGTCCAAGGTACAGGCTACCGGCGCTGATGTTCTGTCTGGCATGGTCACGGGGGCCGTTCCCTACAAGTTCACTGGCAAGGCCAAGCAAGATCATCCTGAGTATGTTGAGCTGATGGGTAAGTCCTGTGACTTGAGGACGAACGTATTGGACAATCTCTACGACAAGCTGTTCTTCAGGAACAAGCGCGACGATTCGGCGTATGCCGCCATCTACGGGCTCTTCAACAAGAAGAGGGAATGCCTTTGGATAGAGCGTCAATACATCGATGTTCCCGAAAACTTTGGCGGGTACAAGGTGCTCCTATCCAAGGCCAACGGCGCGGGGACCTATGGAGAGAAGCTCTCGTCTTTCGAGATTGCCGCTAAGGGAGTCGGTCATACGCAGTCGTTCGTTTCGATGGGAAACTTCGAGACAGAAGCGGAGGCGGAAAACCTCGTTAAATACCTGGAGACGAAATTCGCGCGCTCCCTTCTGGGGATTCTCAAAGTAACCCAAGACATATCCCCGCGCGTATGGAGTCTCGTGCCAGTCCAGGACTTCACCGATACCTCGGACATCGACTGGTCGAAGTCGGTCCCTGAAACTGACAAGCAGCTCTACGAGAAGTACGGCCTTACCGACGAGGAGATCGACTTCATCGAGTCCCACGTGAAGGAGATGGACTAGCCATGGCCTTCACCGACATCAGTAGCCTCGTCAAGCCGTCGCGCCCGGCGTTGCCGCAGATATACGCCTACACCACGCCCGAGATCGCCCGCCACGACGGCTGGACCAAGATAGGCTACACGGAGCAGAATGTCGAGAAGCGCCTTGTCCAGCAGACCCATACGGCAGACGTGGAGTACAAACTCGAATGGCACGGCAACGCGATCTTTGAGGACTCGGGCGAGACCTTCCACGACACGGACTTCCATGGCTACCTGAGAAAGCTGGACATCCAGGACAAGCCGGGCACCGAGTGGTTCGAGATCGAGCCCGACCCCGCGTACGTGCGCTTCTACGAGTTCCGCGAGAATCACGGCATCGTCGAGGACGCGCCCGCGGCCATCGAGTACCGCCTGCGCAGCGAGCAGGAGCGCGCCTCCGAGGAGACCGCGAGCTATGCGCACGTGCACGAGGGCGGCGAGTTCCTCTGGAACGCGAAGCCGCGCTTCGGAAAGACGCTCACCAGCTACGACCTCTGTCGCCGCCTGGGCGCGCAGAAGGTGCTCATCGTCACCAACCGCCCCGCCATTGCCAACTCTTGGTACGACGACTACGAGAAGTTCGTGGGACGCGATTCCGGGCTCGTGTTCATCAGCTCGGCGCCAGCGCTTCAGGGCAGACCCTACTGCCTCACCCGCGAGCAGTACCTGGAGAGTCTGCAGTGCGGTGGCCCCAAGGGCTTCATCGAGTTCGTGAGCCTGCAGGACCTCAAGGGCGCCATCGACTTCGGTGGCAAGTACGACAAGCTCGAGCACGTGGCCAGCCTCGAATGGGACGTCCTCATCATCGACGAGGCGCACGAGGGTGTGGACACCTTCAAGACCGACGTCGCCTTCGACCACATCAGGCGCAGGTTCACGCTGCACCTCTCGGGCACGCCCTTCAAGGCCATCGCCAACGAGAAGTTCCCCGAGGAAGCCATCTTCAACTGGACCTACGCCGACGAGCAGAAGGCCAAGAGGGACTGGGACAACCCGGAGCTCCCGAACCCATACGCGGACCTTCCGCGCCTCAACATGTTCACCTACAAGATGTCGGACATCGTAGCCGACGAGGTAAGGCGCGGCGTGGACATAGACGGCGAGACTATCGAGTACGCCTTCGACCTGAACGAGTTCTTCGCCACGAACGAGAACGGCTACTTCCTGCACAACGACGACGTCGACCGCTTCCTGGACTCCCTTACAACGCAAAAGAAGTTCCCGTTCTCCACGTCCGAGCTCAGAGACGAGCTGCGCCACACGTTCTGGATGCTCAACCGCGTGGACTCCGCCAAGGCGCTCGCGAGGAAGCTCAGACAGCACCCCGTCTTCAAGGACTACGAGATCGTGCTCGCGGCAGGCGACGGCAGGCTGGACGACGACGAGGCGAGCGCACGCGCCTTCGACAAGGTGCGCGCTGCGATAGTCACACACGACCGCACCATCACGCTCTCGGTGGGCCAGCTCACCACCGGCGTCACCGTCCCCGAGTGGACGGCCGTCCTCATGCTCTCCAACATGAAGAGCCCCGCGCTCTACATGCAGGCCGCCTTCCGCGCCCAGAACCCCTGCCTTTTCAACAGAGGTGGCGCGTTCCTGCGCAAGGAGAACGCCTACGTCTTCGACTTCGACCCCGCCCGCACACTCACCATCTTCGAGGAGTTCGCGAACGACCTCTACACCGACACCGCCTCGGGCGGCGGCACCGCAGACGACCGCAAGCAGCGCGTGAGGACGCTGCTCAACTTCTTCCCGGTCATCGGTGAGGACGAGAACGGCGAGATGGTCGAGCTCGACGCCGAGCGTGTGCTCTTCATCCCGCGCAAGATCCGCTCGCGCGAGGTGGTGCGCCGCGGCTTCATGAGCGACTTCCTCTTCCAGAACATCAGCAACGTCTTCCGTGCGCCACCGGAGGTGCTCGACGTGCTGCAGAGGCTCGAGCCCTTCAAGGCGCCCAGCAAGGAGCTCGGCGTTAAGGAGGACACGGCAGA
>DCZG01000069.1:5383-16100 GCA_002331575.1 Atopobium sp. UBA2090
CCGAGAACGGCGAGGTGGCCATCCCACAGGACCAGGTGATAGGACTTGCCGAGGGGATGTTCGGCGACAAGGTGTACGGCTCCATTGCGGACGAGCTCGACGACGCCATCGATTCCATCACCATCGATGAGGACGGCGACCCCGACGACGTGTTCCTCGATAACCTGCAGTCGATCTTCTCGGGCAGCATTGCCAAACCCCTCGTGGAGGCGGCGAACCAGAAGTACGGCGACGAGTTCCGCGCCTCGCAGCAGAAGAAGGTGGAGCGTCGTATCAAGGCGGACGTGGACATCAGGCTCAACTGCGAGGTGGGCGAGTTCACCATCGAGAAAAACCGCATCGAGAAGGACCGTGCAAGCCAGCTCGATCGCGCACAGACGCAGGAGGAAGCAGACGAGATCAACCGCGTCTACGACGAGAAGATCGAGAGCGCGCGGCAGAGCCTCGTTGAGAGCCTCAAGGACTCTCGCGACGAGCTTGTGAAGAGCGCCGGCGAGACCGTGGTGCGCGAGGTGGAGACCGCCAAGAGGGAGGGCAAGAAGCAGACCATCGAGGGCAGCATCCGCGACCACCTGCGCGGCTTCTCCCGCACGATCCCCTCGTTCCTGATGGCCTACGGAGACGAGGAAACGACACTCGCCAAGTTCGACCAGATCATCCCTGCAGACGTGTTCCTGGAGGTCACGAGCGTGACCGTTGAGCAGTTCCGCCTGCTGCGCGACGGCGGAGACGTCACCGACCCCGAGAGCGGCGAGACAGTCCACTTCGGGGGGCAGCTCTTCGACCCCGTGGTCTTCGACGACTCGGTGCACGAGTTCATCAACCTGCGCGGCAAGCTCGCCAACTACTTCGACGAGAGGCTCGACGAGGACATCTTCGACTACGTGCCGCCACAGAAGACCAACCAGATATTCACGCCCCGAAGCGTGGTCGTGAAGATGGTCGACCTGTTCGAGCGGGAGAACCCGGGATGCTTCGACGACCCGGAGCACACCTTCGCCGACCTTTACATGAAGAGCGGCCTCTACATCACCGAGGTCATAAAGCGCCTGTTCAACAGCGAGAAGATGCGCGAGCTCTTCCCGGACGACCGAACGAGGCTCGACCACATCCTCGAGGAGCAGGTCTTCGGCCTCGCGCCGACGGAGATCATCTACCAGATTGCCACGAACTACATCCTGGGTGCGAACGGCGAGGTGGGCGGCAACTGCGACACGAACTTCGTGAAGGCCGACTCCGCCGAACTCGCCAAGCAGGGTAAGTTCGCCGAGTTCGTCGAGCAAACGTTCGGAGGGAAGCTGTGAGGATGGACCTTTCGATGAGGCGTTTCAGGCGCTGGGAAATACGACGTGGTTCAACCGAACTCGTCTGCGATTGACGGAAACTGGTGTACAGAAATGCTCAATAGAGATATCAGAGTCGATTTGCATATTCACTCGAAGGCGAGCGAATACAAAGAGAGCCCCGACTCCACGGGAAACAACATCGTCGCCGAGTCTGACATAGACCATCTTGATGTCTTGTTCGAGAAGCTAAGTGTCTCGCAGAACAGCATCAACATGATTTCAATTACTGACCACAACCGCTTTGATCCCGATATATATGAAGCGATAAACGAGCGTATTGCTAACGGAGACAGCGGAACAGTCGAGGCGGTTCTTTCCGGCGTCGAGTTTGATGTTCTATTTCAGGAAGACAAACCACATGCCCACGTAATTGCGATTTTCGACGTAGGCGATTGGTCAAAGAACCCTGATGCCTGCAGGAAGAACTACAAGAAGATACAAGATGGAATAGACGGGGATAAATTAACGGGTGCTAATGATAAATACAATCTAGACCGTTTTGAATCCATTCTTAAGAATATCGGCCTCAACGTTATTCTAATCGCACATCAGCACCAAGGGCTTACTAGCCAGAATGTGAAAAAGAGGACTCTTTCTTCCGCTACAGACGATGCTATTGACTACGTGAAGTTCGGCTACATAGACGCCCTTGAGTACACAAAATCACGTGTACAAGGAATAATCCTCTCGGATTTAGTCAATCTGGATGTCAAAGCGAGCACAATAGTCGGAAGTGATTGCCACACATGGGAAACGTACCCGAAGCATGACCGCGATGATGTGCGCCAACGCGACAGCTACTACTCGACCATTCGGGCTCTGCCAACGTTCAAGGGCCTGCTTATGGCACTTACATCTCCAGGCACGCGCTTCCAACAGCCGACGCGCGTAACGAAGGCCTCTTACATCGACCACATGGATATCAACGGCACAAGGGTTGACCTATGCCCTGGCATAAACGCGATAATCGGTGAAAACGGCGCCGGAAAGTCATCCTTGCTTGCGATGCTGACAGAAGAACGACCGCCACAACATGTGAAGAACTTTCTAACTAAGCGAAATGCGATTCAAGCAGATAAGCTCCTTAATGGCAGTCGGGTCGTAAACATCAAGCAAGGCCAGCTCGAGAAGAGCTACTCGAGCGACAACGGAATGTTCGAATCATCCCTATATCCGGAAATTGACAACACACAGTTTGAAGCGCGTGTAAAGAGCTGGTCGAAGAAAGTAAAGGAGCGGATAGACAGCAACATCGAGAGCACAACCGTTCTCGACAAACTAAAAAGCACGTCTTTCAAGTTAGACCCTGGCCTTGAAAAGGGCACGTTTTACATCCAGATAAACGAGCCAGATGGTTTTACCGGAGGTGTCAACCCACACAAGGCCCATGTGACCCAAATCGAAAATGCACGGGCTACGCTGATTTCAGAACGTGAAACTAACTACTACCTTGAGGGCACGAATGAGCGCAGGCAACTTGATGCGGCAATTCAAGCACTCGGTGAGCTTCTAAAGATCTTAAATCAGCGATCAGAGCGCGTCACTCTGCAGAACTCAGTCAAAAATACAATCTCGAAGCAGATTGCCACATACAAGAAAAATCTTGAGCAGCTGCAGAGCGATAAGGATACGCAAAAAGCAAACTACCGAGCACAGAAGAATGCTGTGAGCTCTGCGGTTTTGGGTGCGGTAAAAGATCTCCTAAAAACCAAACCGGAGGTACAGGAATTCACCAGCATGCCGGATGGTCTTGGGGTAGACAGTAGCGATAAAGGAGGGTTCAAGTTCTATACATCTGTGGCATATAGAGAGTCCACCTCCCTTTCTTCTGACTTCCTGAAAAATATGAACAACGGGTATAAATCGCTGGATGACGTCCTCGCTATAGACTCTGCTGACAAAGCCGAGGCTGCTGTTCCCAGTCGCTTGCAGAAAAATTGGAAGTCGCGCTGGGACGACTTGGTCGCCAAGTTTATTGAAGACCAGGAGAAGACGACGCATTACATCATGAACGCCAGTGATACGAAAGTTGGAAGCACGCTAGGTGAACAGTCGTTAACCTTCTACGAATACAGCTCGCTGCGTTCTGACAACGTCGATGTATTTGTCGTTGACCAGCCGGAAGACCACATTTCGAATGCGCGTATTTCGAAAAAGCTGACCACGTTCTTCAATCGCATGAGAAACGAGAAGCAGATTATTCTGGTCACGCATAGCCCTCTCCTCGTAGTCAACCAAGACGCGGATAACGTAATAGTTCTGAACGAAGACAAAGACACCAACAAGCTCAATGTTCAATGCGGTTGTCTCGAATCTGAGGGAATTCTCGATCAAGTCGCTGAAAAGATGGAGGGCGGCACTGAGGCAGTTAGAAAGAGGTTGAGGGTTTATGGCAAAGCAGTTTAAGGTCGAAGGGACCGATGAGGGAGCTATCTGCATTTCTGTCGATGGAAAGCCGACGATTCTATCGGTGGATAGCGATATTCAGGCGGAAGATATATACAGCTCTTTGCAGTACCAGCCGAAAGATACCTACGTATTCGAAGATGGCGGGGCGGGTAAAGTAGCGCAGGCGCCATACGAGACATTTCGAGACTTCCTGAAAGAGATTGTGATTCAGGTAAACAAGCTCGCGGAAGATGACAATGCGGAACAAGATGAAGATGATACTGCATCACAGAGCACGGAAGAGGCATTCGGCGTTACAGACTACTCTGAAGATATTCCTTTCTGACATAGGGTCGAGTAACTCAATATTGACGATTCGCCCTGCCCCGAGCCCGAAGCAGTCGCTTTAGGGCCTATCTCCCGTCGTTAAGGACGTTCTTGTGGTGACGCAGGAGGGCCTTCTCGGAACCCGTCACCAGGAGGCTCACGATGTCGTAGCGGATGCTGGTGAGGCCCTCCACCTCGGCCTCGGCGAGGTAGGCCGCCGCGATGCGCTCGAAGCGCTCCCGGTCGGGCTCCTCCTGGGGCATGTCGTAGCCGCCGCACTTGGTCGTGGTGTCCACGAAGACGAGCTCACCCTCGTCCAACGCTAGGAAACCGCCTCGGTAAGCTGGCACGCCCCAACCCCCGTACTCCTCGGTGTAAGCGGTCAAGCATATGTCACAACTTTCGGCCAAGATTGTCACAACCTCTTCCTCCTAGTGCCGTGTCCCTCCCTTCTTTGACGACGACCACTCGCTGATGGATTGCCTCCGGTCCTTCCGATAGTTCGGGCCGTCGATGTTGATGATCTCGCTGCGATAGATGAGCCTGTCCACGATAGCTGCGAAAAGGTCCGTGTCCTCCATGAAGCCGCCCCACTCGTCGAAGCCCTTGTTCGACGTCACGACGAGGCTCGTCCTCTCTGCGCATTGCGAGACGAAGCCGAACAGCAGGGTCGCCTCGGCCTGGCCGAGGCGCTCGTAGCCGATCTCGTCCACGATGACGAGCCTGGCACGCGTCAGGTCCCTGACCCTGCGCTCGCTCGCCGGGACGAAGTCCTTCGTCTCGGGCACATGCACGGGCGTGTCCGTCTCCTCGAAGCACACGTCATACCCTCGGTCGAGGGCCTCGTAGCCCAGGATTGTCGCAAGCATGGTCTTGCCCGTAGATGTCGGTCCGAGCAGGCACACGTTGAAGGCCTGGTCCAGCCAGGTCATGTCCATGAGGTTGAGGATCACCTGCTTGCCCGCCGAGGGCTGGAACCCAAAGTCGAACTCGCCAAGCGACTTGCGGGCAGGGAGGTGCGATCGCTTGAACCTCACCTCGCGCTTGTGGCCCTCCTTGAGCCTGAGCTCCTCGCGCAGGAACAGCTCTACGGCATGCGTCGGGGAGAGGTCCGTCTGGTTGGAGAACACGCCGACGAGATCGACCTGCCTGAGCCGCAGCTGCGGAAGCAGCCTGTTGACCTCGAGCGTGCTGTACTCGGCACCCACCTCACACCACCTGCCTGTAGTCTGCCAGGTCGCGCTTCGCCACGCGGGTCCCGTAGAGCTCGGCGAGGTCTGCCGACGTCGCCGGCCGCGTCCCCTGGTGCGCTTCCGCCCATGCAAGGACGTCGTTCGCGCTGAAGAGCCCGCTCTCCCAGCAATGGTCGATCGCCGCCGTGGTGGCATCGCCGCCGCACCTGGCCCACGCATGGCAGACCAGCGCGAGTTGGTCGCACTCGTAGCGCGGGTGCTCGGCGCACATCCTCTCGAGGTACGGCCTGCGTGCCTCTCCCAGGAGTCCCATGGTCCTGTCCATCTCCCGAAGGATTCGGGTCGTGCGGTCATGACGATGCGAGCTCTTCTGCACGAGGACCCCCGTGGCCTCGCCCGCCTCGTGCTCGGCGAGCAGATCGCCAGCCGGCGAGTATGCCCTCAACCTGCCGCCGATCACCTCGATCTCGACCTCGGGGGTGCTATCGTGTGTCCCGAGGGGCAGCGAGTAGCGGTTCTGGCGGAACACCACGGTGTTGTCCTTCCTTACGCGGCGGCGCTCCCTCCCGGCATGGACGGGTGCCGCCGCGACCGGTACGAGACGGGGTCGTTCGAGCTCGAAGAGCGCCCCAGGGGCAACCTTGGTGGTACCGTTTGGCTTCGCATTGCCCGTGCGGCCAAGCCAGGCGGCGAACTCCTCGTTCAGGGCCTCGTCGCTGCCGGGATAGGTCCTGTGGGCCAGGAAGTTGCGCTTCACATACCTGACCGTGTTCTCGATCTTGCCCTTGGTCTCGGGGTCGGCCCCGTGGCACACGGACACGGAGAAGCCGACGTTTTGGCGCAGCGCCTCCATTTCCCTGGTCATGATCACGTCACCGGCGTTCTCGGTCACGCACAGCACCGCATCCTGGTCGAACACATACTCCTCGGTACGCCCACCGAAGAAGGCGAACGCAGACCACATGTCGCGCACGAGGTCGCTGCTTCTGTAGGGCCTCGACTGCATGTGACCCCACCTCATGCGCGAGCGCGAGAGCATGAGTGTGGAGAACCTCACCTGCACCCTGCCTCCCGTGGCGGTCGTCATCCACGCGCAGCCGAAGTCGACCTGCGTCTGATGCCCGAACGGGAGCTCGGGCACGGCCTCATATTCCCTTACGGGTCGCGACCTGGGTATGCCATAGTCCTCCCTGAGCTCTGCCACGTGCCTGCGCACCGTTCTCTCGCTGGCTGGCGAGGTGCCATAGCGCTCGACGATCCAGTCGAGCACCTGCGCGGCGGTCATGTCCGGCCACTCTCGCAGCCACTGGACGACGACGTCGTCATACGCCCCGAGGGCCTTGGCGGCCGGTCGGCCGACGTGCTCGCGCTTCTCATACTCCTCGAGTGACATGTCCCAGTACTTGTCAACCGTGCGCCAGCAGACTCCCGTCCTGGCGACGACGGCGTTCCTGCTGAAGCCTCTCTGTCGTAGATCCTGGATTAGTTGGTACACCCCGATCTCCTTCATCTGGTCTCCAATGGTCCGGTCCGGCATGGACCTGACCATTGTGGTTCCGACATACGAGGGGTGTGACATTCCTGGCCACAGGTCGTGACAAACGTGGCCACGGATTCTGACATTCCATGGCCGCTGGTTCTGACTTTTTATTGTCCGCTTACACCTCGTCGCGGCCATCTGCAAGAAGTATGGTCTCGGTCGCCCCGAGTGGCTCACGAACGTGTTCCCGCACCGCTGCTTCGTGAGCACGTCGTGCCCGGGGGAGATCTACGGGAGCCAGAGGGACGCCTATATCGCATCGGCCCAGCGCTGGTACGACTCCATGACGGGCACGACGCCCGCGCCTGCACCTGACCCTACGCCCGCCCCCGCCGCGTCCCTCGTCGTGGACGGCGACTGCGGCGCCAGGACCTGCACCGAGTGGCAGTCGCAGCTGGGATGCCAGGTGGACGGCGAGATCACGGGCCAGTGGTCCGGCAACCAGCGGTACACACGCGCCGCGAGCTGCATCACCGACTGGAGCAACGTCGGACAGAGCGACGCCGTCATGGCCATCCAGCGCAAGCTCGGCATCGGCGACGACGGCTTCTGGGGCCACGACACCTCGAGCGCCATCCAGACGTATCTCAACGGCCTGGGGTACGGGCTCGTCGTGGACTCCGACTTCGGGCCCAAGTCCGCGAGCGCCCTGCAGCAGTCGCTCAACACGGGGCAATGGAGGTAGTACAACACGAATCGCCGATCGTCATACGCAACCGCATCCGCGTGTCACGTATGAAGGACAAGACCCCCGCCTTGCATGGTGGGGGTCTTGTCTGCGTAATTGGCTAAGGGGCTAGACAATTGTATAGACTCTATCTTTACATCCTAAAGAAAGTCATGAGATTTCACTATATAGATTATTTATTTACAATGAGCCAATCGCTCTCTGGACGGCATAGGAGTCGTGCATTGTTATAGGCCATATCAAGTGTGAGAATTGTCTCACCCTGGTAGTTGCCGGCGATGCTTTTGCTCACAGCGAGAGCGAGGCTAGGCACTGTGTCCCTCTTTAAACATAGCGGCAGAAGTAGCGTGATTTTTCTCGTCACTGGGTAATAGGATGGTACCGCTGTGCGAAAACTCCACCGTGCTCGTTTGCAAGCTAATTCTATAGCGTCACTAAGGCGGTTCTGGATACCCTTATACAGATCGGGGTTATCCCCGAGTAAATCGCTTAGCCTATCAAAGTTTTCGCGTATGGTTTTATCCCATTGATTTTCAGGGCGATGAAGTCGCTCGTCAGTGGGGTCTGCATCGGCAATGCGATCTGCAAGTATACATGCCTCCTTGCTATCGCCGAGTTGCTCTCTAATGAATGCAATTGGATAACGACCAATATTTTCTTTAATTATATGCTCATAGTCTGGGAATAGCTGTTTACTCGAATCATAGACGAGGTCACTAAGATTGATGGCATAGCAGGCAGTCTTTGGCAGGCAGGGGAGTACTTCGACTATTTTCTTCCCGAGCTCATTTTCACCGGCTATGCAGGTTCCGGAGTATTTCCATTTTTGAAGAGGACGATTATTGGGCTCGAAACACATGTAAATATCCTCGAAGTACTTGTTAACGAGTCCGGTGTTGAACGCCGCAAACGACCCATCCTCCGCTATAAGAACTTTTTTCTCGCATACAAGACGACCATAAGTGTTTGAGAGGTAACTGCGAAGTACAGGGTAATCGGTATGCCCTTTGGGTCCCCATTCTTCATCTAGTGCAAGCTCTGCTGTTTCGGAGAGGATTTCCTTCCACGGCACATACGCAAACTTTTGAATATCATAGAAGCCCAATGTGTCATGGTCATCCTTGCCAACATATGCTACGCACCATGGATGTTTCGGATCATCGTTTTTGTTCGGCTTCATGAAGGCAACTACTGCCATGTCTGTATTGGTACAGTCCAGAATTTGAAAGCAAACTCCCCCAGCCTTCTTGTTTTCCACCAGCTGCTTCTCGTTGAACGCATGCGACCAACTACGACTGATGGAGTCGTCAGGAGATATGCCAGCCGGAAGAAACTGCTTCGCTTTGCTTTTTATGCTATCTGGAATGAAAGCAAAGTCATCAAGATTCTCTGTCATTTCAGGGTATATGCACATATGCGTTCCTGCTCCTATCTTTTATGCTTCTTAATGTTGTACTGTCAAAATTTAATCTATGCTATTTGCATTCATATATCAAAATCGTGTATGCAACCAATCCTGTCAGTCAAATATAACAATCAACAAGCACTCATCTAGCTGAAGCCCTTTGCCGGTGTTCTAGCACTCCGTCTGCAATCTCGTCAACGCGGCATTTGGCATCTTAGACATACTTATCTCATTTTTGCACCACGAACCACCTCGTCCCCTGCCTCCAGACCTCGTGCGGCGTCCTTGACCCCGCAAGCCTGACCTCGCGCACCGTGGGCGGCTGCGCCTCCGTTGCGGGTGCGACGGTCGGTGACGGACCCTCCCGCGTGACCTGCCAGCGACGTCTGTCGAGCGAGACCGCCCGCAGCGCCTCGCGGCCGGACTCGTCCACGTCGAGCGTCACAGAGACGTAGGTGCGGGCAGAGGGCGACGGTACATGGCGGGGCGGTCATGCCCGCCTGCCCTTCCACGCGGACACGAGGCGCATGGCGTCCCTAGCCTTCGTGCTCACGGCACCCCCTCATCCGAAGGTAGAAGTCACCCTCAAGCGTGGCCACCATGGTCCCCGCGGGCGATTGCCGTGTCAACAGCCCTTCGGGCCGCCTTTCTGACGCTTGCCACCACATCCTCGAAGGCCATCGTCGCTCCCCCCACCAGCTTTTCAACCAATTCTATCTCATATAGCTGGTGTCCTGATTGCGTACAAGTCTAGCAGCCATTCCCGTATCCCAAGCGCGTCCCAAAACGTCAAAACAGCCACGTTCATACGAAGATGCATTTGCATATGCGCAGCTAGAGGAATTAGGACGCATCCTGCAATGCTATCTTGGGCTACGCACGGTAGACCATGCGACCGACGAAGCCCTCACCCTGCGGGGTGAGGGCTGTTTCTTCATTTATGCACTCGGAGTCGAGAACGTCGGAGAACGTCGGAAGCAAGGTGCCTTATCATTTCCGAAGGCATCCAACTTTTCAGAAAGATGCCTGCTAGTGCATGGTGCCCGAGGTGGGAGTCGAACCCACACGGGGTTTCCCCCTGAGGTTTTTGAGACCTCTGCGTCTGCCATTCCGCCACTCGGGCAAGGGCGCGCCCTCTTCAGAAGAAGAGGATACACCAGCGGTGCCGAACTACCAACGTGGGCCTATCTCAGGCACGGGTTCGTCTCGAGCTCATGCGACATGACCGTGTAGTCGCCATGCCCGCAGAAGATCACGGTGTTGGGAGCAAGGATGTCCTTGAGATGCTCGAGCGACGCCGCCAGCGCGGTCGCGTCTCCCCCGACGAGGTCGGTGCGCCCGCAGGAGCCGGCGAAGAGCGTGTCGCCAACGAAGGCGAGGCCAGAAGCCGTGCCCCCGCCCACGAGGACGATACCTCCCGGGGTGTGGCCGGGCGTTGCCACGACGGTGAAGGTGGCGGTGCCGAGGTGGAGCACGTCTCCGTCCTCGAGCGTGATGTCGGGCATGGGCGCGTCGTCGTCATAGCTGCGGCCCTGCTCGCTTGGCTCGCCGGCATGCGTCGCCTGCTCGGCGTCCGCGGCGCTTATCGCATAGGGCGCGCCCGTGGCGTCGCGCAGGCCCTTGACGCCGCCCACGTGGTCGCCGTGACCATGGGTCGCGACGATGTACCTCACATGGAGGTCACCGAGGGCATCGGCGATCGCTGCACCGACGGCTCCGGGATCGACGACCATGCATTCGCCCTTGGAGGCGTAGACGTAGCAGTTGGTCTCGATGGGTCCGACGATAAAGCGGCTGAGCTCGTCAGCGTCGTCGTGGTCGCAGCCGCAG
>DCZG01000120.1:0-14802 GCA_002331575.1 Atopobium sp. UBA2090
GAGGGCTCGGCAGGCGAGGCGGGCCGGCTCCTCCGGGTGACGTCCGTCTCCTCTGACGGCGGCTCGGTCACGCTCACGGGCACGACGCCCGACGCCTCCGACGCCGTGGAGTCCATCGACGCCGAGGGGGTCACCTCCGACGTCTCCTCCTTCGTGCCCGCGGACGGCGTCACCGTGGAGGGCGCCTCGTCGGCGGACGACGCCCTCTCGCCGCAGGACGAGGGGGGCGGGACCTCGTGGGGCGACGGCCGCGGCGGGTCCGGCGGCGGCTCGTGGGGCGACGACGGCCAGAGCGAGGACCACCTCGGGAAGCTCAAGGTCCACGTCGGCCTCGGCGGCGGGGGCGAGCTTGAGCTCACCGTCGAGCCGACGGTCGAGTACAGCATCCACGGCACCGGGAAGGACATGAACGTCTACGTCGGCTCGAGGGTGGAGACGACCGCGAGCCTGGTGGGCAAGGAGAAAATCGATAAGGACGTGCGCCTGGGCGTCCTGACGTGCCCGACCAAGGTGCCGGGCCTCTCCGTCTCCGTCACCCTCTGGGCGGTGGCCTCCGCCGAGGGGTCGGTCTCCGTGGAGTGCTCCTCCGTCGTCGCGACGGGCGTCCAGTACGCCGGCGGCCGGTGGCGCACGCCGAGGAGGGCCGACCTCTACTTCGACGGCTGCAAGGTCTCGGCGGAGCTCAGGGTCGGCGTCGACCTCGACGTGTCGGCCGACGTCCTCTCCCAGCCCGTGGCCGACGCCGCTCTGGGAGGCGGCGCCAAGGCCTCCGCAGAGGAGAGCCTGCGCCCGTCCGACCTGGTCTGCGACGACCTCAAGGCNNCCGGGCCCTACTTCCAGGTCTCCATGGGCGAGCACAGCCTCATGAAGAAGTTCGGGATCACCTGCGAGGTCGAGTTCCTGGACGACTGCATGCCCCTCCACGCCCACTTCGAGGACGGAAGGCGGGTCAAGGAGTGCACCTGGCACGACGAGAGCGTGGAGGGCGCCGAGGTGGGCGGGCTCCCCGCGAGCCTCGGCTACACGGGCGGGCCCGTGAGGCCCTCCGGCCTCACGGTCGTCGTCAACGGCCGCCAGCTCGTCGAGGGCACGGACTACCGGCTCACGTACGAGGACGACGTGGGGCCCGGCACCGCCACCGTCACCGTCAGGGGGATCGGGAGCTACAGGGGCGCCGCCAAGAGGACGTTCGAGATCGAGGGCCCCTCCGACACCGTCTGGGGCACGCTCTACTCCACGGCCGACCCAGGGGCGACCGACCCCTCGCCCTCGACCGCCGAGTACCTCGCGATCACCAGGGACGGGCGCACCCTCGCCACCGCCACCATCGACGGGAGGGAGAAGGCCCTCACCAAGGTGGGGGACGGCGTGGACATGTCCGACATGAGTACGTCGGAAAGCCAAGATCTTCGGAGCCGGGGCGACGTCACGCGCGCCGCGGTCGTCGACCGGGTCCGACCGGCGAGCTGCAGATGCCTCTTCGACGGGATGTCCTCGCTCGTCGGCATCGACGGGATGGCGAACCTCGACACCTCGAGGGTCACGGACATGGACAGCATGTTCTCCGGCTGCTCCGGCCTGACCTCCCTCGACCTGACGCCGCTCGACACGACCAAGGTCACGGACATGGCCTGCATGTTCTGGGGCTGCTCCGGTCTGACGTCCCTCGACCTGAGGCCGTTGGATACGTCGAACGTAATTTATATGGGCGGGATGTTCGAGTACTGCTCCGGCCTGAAGTCCCTCGACCTGACGCCGCTGAAGACCTCCAACGTCACAGATATGGGCGATTATTGGAGTGGCGGCATGTTCGCCGGTTGCTCCGGCCTGACGTCCCTCGACCTTACGCCGCTCGACACGTCGAGCGTCACTGGCATGACCAACATGTTCGATGGCTGCTCCGGCCTCACCTCCCTCGACCTGTCACACATGGACACCTCGAAGGTCACGAACATGCATGCGATGTTCTATGACTGCACTGCTCTCAGCTCCATCACCTACGGGCCAAAGTTCGTAAAGACTGAAGGCCTCGTAGCCGAAGACATGTTCTCCAACTGCCCCGCCAACAAGCCGTCCTGGTGGCCCGAGTCGTAGCTCCGGCCGCATTCATCACGGCGGAGCCCAAGTCACATTGGGCTCCGCCGTCGTCTTTCCGCATCAATTGTCACGCTTTGCGCATCATGTTTTACATTTCATCACGTTTTGCGTACCCTCTTCAGGAAAGCCCAAGCAAGTGCGATAGTCTTTAAAGGCTAACCCAGTCATCCAAGAAGGGGGACGAGGCCTTGAGCTCACGTGCGTCGCGGTCGGCGACATCATGCGGCATGCCGACGAGCGCCAGCGCCCCGTCTGCTTCCCGTCCCCTCAAAGGGGCGTAGCCGTGGCCGCCCACCACTACGCCATCTTCTCAGCGCAGTACCGCCCGCACGCCGGGGGCGTGGAGACGTTCACGGAGAACCTCGCGACGGAGCTCGTCGCGACGGGTCAGCGCGCCACCGTCGTGACAAGCCGCCTCGATGCCTCGCCGGAGCACGAGGTCGAGCCTTCTGGGGTCGGCGTGTTCCGTCTCCCGTGTCTGTCCCTCATGGGCGGTCGCCTGCCGCTGACGACGAGGACCTCAGAATACCGACGGATCTTCTCCGAGCTGCTCGACCTCGATATCGATCGCGTCCTTGTCAACGCGCGCTTCTACTCACACTCCCTCGAGGGTCTTCGCTTTGCGGCGGAGGCGGGCGCTCCCGCGGTCGTGCTCGACCACGGCTCCGCGTGGCTCACTCTCGGGAACCCCGTCGCCGACGTCGCGGTGAGGGCCTATGAGAAGCACGCGACCAAGAAGGGCCTGCACTTCTCGCCCACCTACGCGGGCATCTCACGTGCGAGCGCGGGATGGCTCCGTACCTTTGGCATCGAGACGGACCTCGTGATCCCCAACTCCATCGACGCGCCCGCATACCGTGCGCTCGCGTCTGCCCGCGACTTTCGTGCCGAGTTCGGCGTGCCGGAGGGTGCGCTCCTCATCGCCTTCGTCGGGAGGCTCACACCCGAGAAGGGCGCCGACATCCTCGTGGATGCTGCTCGCCAACTCTGGGAGGAGTCCCCGGGGTCCGTTCTGCTTCATCTTGGCGGGCGAGGGCTTCCTGCGCTCCTCCCTGGAGCGAGACCTGCCCTCCTACGTGCGACTCCTGGGGAATGTCGAGAGGAGCGACGTCTCCGCGCTCCTCTCGCAGGCCGATGCGTTCTGCCTGCCTACTCGCTCCGAAGGCTTCTGCATGGCGCTGCTCGAGGCGGGCGCGTGGGGAACCTATCCCATCATCACGAGGACGGGCGTCGTGGACGAGGTGCTCGGGGGCGACAGCCGCCTGGGTTGCGTGCTGCCCGACCGCAGCGTCACCAGCGTCGTCCGTGCCCTCCGCGACCTCATGTCCACACCACGCGCCGAGCGTGAGGAGGCGTCGGCCCTCCTCAGGAACCGCGTGGAGTCGTCATGGTCGTGGGCGGATTCCGTCCGCGCCCTTGACGAGGCCTTCTCGGCCGGCGTGTAGCGAGAACCGCCCTGCCAGCGCCGTCCTGCTCGCCGCCTACATGAACAGCACGAAATCAAAGACGATCATGAGCATCAGCAGGGCGACCTCGAATCCGAGGGCCGTCGCGTTGAACCGCCTTCGGTCCATGTTGTTGGTGAAGCTCAGGTTGAGGCAGACGAGGCAGAGCGGTGCGAGGAACGGGAAGAGGTAGCGCCGCTGAACTCCCTCGATGGTGGGGCTGCGAAGCGGCGTGAAGGACACGTACAGCGCGGTGGCGATAAGGCCGAACGAGACCACCACGCTGAGAAGCGTCACGACCTTCCATCTCCAGCCTGCATAGCGCCTGTCGATGGCATCCCGGTCAAGCAGCGAGAGGACGAATATGAAGGCGATCTCGAGGACCGAGAGGGTCGCGGTTCCTTTGAAGAGCTCCTCGAAGAGGTAGGGCGCATAGTTGAGCGAGCCGAGCATGCCTTCCGTGTTATCGAGGCTGAGGAAGTGCGCAGTGAAGCCCGCGAAGACAGAGAGGTACGAAAGCGGTTCGTGAAGGATGAACATGACCTGCTGGGCAGAGTCGATTCCCTGGCCACCTCGCGTGTCGTTCCCGCCCGTTCCCGCGACGAGGAAGGGGATCACGAACGAGGCGGCGAGAATCGCGACGATCGCCAGAACGCCCAGGCGGTAGCGCCTGAGAGCGCGCCTGTCCCCGACGAGCTCGCGCGGGGCGAGGAGGAACACGAGGGCGAGAGGGAAGTAGATCGCCTTGACGAGAGCCCCGAGGACGAAGGTCGCGCCGATCGCGAGCGTGTCCTCGCGGGTGAACGTCGTGCCACGCTGGACGGTGCCGATGAAGCGGGCGAAGGAGTACGCGATGAGGCAGACGCACCAGGGGTCGTACGAGTAGTTGGCCGCGAGTATGAGCACCGACGGAATGAGCGCGATCGCCATGAGGATGAGCTTGCCGCTCTTGAGGCGTCGCATCGCACAGAAGAAGACGAGACAGTAGAAGACGATGCTCGCGAGGCGCCCGAGGAAGAACTGGCCGAGACAGGAGAGGCCCAGCAGCCTCCCGAGCCACAGTCCCACGGCGTTGGGGATGTGGCCGACCATCGTAAAGTTGAGGTACGACGAATAATGCAGGCAGGAAGTACCTTCCACGACGGTGACCGCTCGTCCTTGGTTCGAGTCGACCAGGAACTGGCCGATGAGGGCGGAGGTGTCAGTGGAGAGGTCGTCCAGCGTGTAGAGCGACTTGCTCTGCGAGTTGGTGAAGATTGCCCACTCGCTCGCGTTCTCGGTAGACATCACGACGTCGGCGCCCGTGTACTCTGCGTCGCAGAGGTAGGACATCGCGATGCTGTTGTCGTAGTGGATGAAGCCGTCGAACGAGATGGCTGAGTACGCGGGCATCAGCACGCAGAGCAGGGTTCCGAACGCGAGCGAGACGGCCAGGAAGCCCCATTCCGGCTTCCCCGCGAGCGTGTCGCGCAGGAGGACGAGCGCCGCGACGCAGAACGCGAGGCACGAGGCGACCATCCCGTACCGGTCGTCCCAGGAGACACCGAGAAACCTGGCGACAAGGGCGCAGACAAGCCAGCCGAGGACGGTCGCCGCACACAGGACGAGAATGCCGCGGGCGAGCCTCTTCGCCCCCGCGTAGCCGTCCTCCCTGAGCCCTTCGACCCACTCACCGAGGGCGCCTCTCACCCTCGTGCTCGTGAGCCACGTGACGAGAAGGACCGAGATGACGAAGAACGCTACCATCCTTCCCGGCCGCCAGTCCGAGAGGACCAGGGGGCTCGCCACGGGTGCGCCGACGAGGGTGCCCACCTCGAGGAGGATCGCGAGGACGAGGCTGGCGACGACCGTCACCATGACATGGCGACGCGAGGGGGCGCGGAAGTGACGCCCATGTCGGGGCGCGTCGCCCGTCATATCGCGTGGGACTTCCTGGGTCATCATCAAATCCCGTCCGTTCTGGCAGGGAGGGGGCAGGGGTTTCCCGCCCTCATGCGAATCGCGACCGTTTCAACATCCTATACCGCCTACATGAACAGCACGAAATCGAAGACGACCATGAGCATCAGCAGCGCGACCTCGATTCCAAGCGCCGTCGCATTGAACCGCTTTCGGTCCATGTCGTTTACGACGTTCAGGTTGAGGCAGACGAGGCAGAGCGGCGCGAGGTAGGGGAAGACGTAGCGCTCCTGCACTCCGTTGATGCCGGGCTGGCGGACCGGCGTGTAGGACACGTACAGCGCGGTGGCGACGAGGCCGAATGAGACCACGATGCAGAGAAGCGTTACGACCTTCCATCTCCAGCCGGCGTAGCGCCTGTCGACGGCATCTCGGTCGAGTAGCGAGAAGAGGCACATGACGGCAAACTCGAGGACGGAGAGGCTTGCGGTGCCACGCGAGAGCCGGTCAAAGAGGTAGGGCGCGAAGTTGAGCGAGCCGAGCATGCCCGTCGTGTGGTCGAGGCTGAAGAAGTGCGCGCAGAAGCGGGCGAAGATGACGAGATACGCAAGCGGCTCGTGAAGGATGAACAGGATCTGCTGGGACGAGCTGACCCCCTCACCACCTCGCATGTCACCGCCGCCGGAGCCTCCGACAAAGAGGGGGAGCACGAACGAGGCGACGAGAATCGCGACGATCAGCAGGATGTCCAGACGGTAGCGCCTGATAGCCCGCCTGTCTCCGACGAGCTCGCGTGGGGCGAGGAGGAACACGAGGGCGAGGGGGAAGTAGATAGCCTTGACGAACGCCCCGAGGACGAAGGTCGCGCCGATCGCGAGCACGTCTTCCCTGGTGAACGTCGTGCCACGCTGGACGGTGCCGATGAAGCGGGCGAAGGAGTACGCGATGAGGCAGACGCACCACGGGTCGTACGAGTAGTTGGCCGCGAGGATGAGCGTCGACGGGATGAGCGCGATCGCCATGAGGATGAGCTTGCCGCTCTTGAGGCGTCGCATCGCAAAGAAGAAGACGAGGCAGTAGAAGAAGACGCTCACGAGACGCCCGAGGAAGAACTGGGCGAGGCTGGGGAGATGCAGCAGCCTCCCGAGCCACAGTCCCGCGGCATTGGGGATGTGGCCGACCATCGAGACACCAAGATAGGTCCAGGTATGAAGGCAGGCGGTCCCGCCGAGGACGATGACCTCCTGCCCTTGGTTGGAGTCAACGAGGAACTGGTCAATCGACGAGATGACGCCGGACGAGAAGTCATCCAGCGTGAGGTGCGTCTTGCTCTGCGAGTTGGTGAAGTCCGCCCACTGGTCCGCGTTCTCGGAAGACATCACGACGTCGGCGCCCGTGTACTCGGCGTCACACACATAGGACATCGCAAGGCTGTCGTCAAAGTGGATGAAGCCGTCGAACGAGATGGCGGAGTACGTTGGCATGAGCACGCAGAGCAGGGTCCCGAACGCGAGCGAGACGGCAAGGAAGCCCCATTCCGGCCTCTCCGCGAGCGTGTCTCGCAGAAGGACGAGCGCGGCGACGCAGAACGCGAGGCACGAGGCGACCATCCCGTACCGGTAGTCCCAGGAAGCGCCGAGGAGCCTGGCGACAAGGGCGCAGGCAAGCCAGCCGAGGACGGTCGCGGCGCACAGCACAAGAATGCCGCGGGCGAGCCTCTTCGCCCCCGCGTGACCATCCTCCCTGAGCCCGTTCGCCCATCTTCTGAGGGCGGGTCCCACCCCCATGTTCGTAAACCACGTGACGAGAAGGACCGAGAGGACGAAGAACACCAGTATCCTCTTGGGACGCCAATCCGAGAGGACCAGGGGGCTCGCCACGGGTGCGCCGAAAAGGGTGCCCGCCTCGAAGAAGACGGCGAGGACGGCACTGGTGATGACCGTCGTCACGATGCGATGGCGAGAGGGGACGCAGAGATGACGCTCCCGCTGTGGCGTGCCGTGCGTCGCTTTTCTTGGGGCCTCCTGGGGCATCTTAGAATCCCGTCTGTCTTGAATACGGGCAGTCCGTAACGGAGGCTGAGCCCGTGCGGGTACTCGCTGGCTAAAACATTCTATCATGGAGCTTAATGCGGGCTGTTCCGTGCGCGCCCGGTGCACATATCATTTCTGTCGGGCGTGTCGTTCCGTGCCCTCGCCCCTCTCGCGTGTTCGTTCGCGGGAGGTCCCCATGAATCGAGAAACAAGGACCAGTTGTTCAGGACAACTGGTGTACAACATGTGAGTGCGTTGTACGCGTCCCGTCAGCCCAACCTCCCGAGGTGAACTCAATGTCAGGCGTCTTCTCAGGCCCCGATCTCATCGATACCTACGGCACGCTGCCCACGGTGTCGCGGAGCACCGTCATCAAGCCCTCCACCAGCTCGTTTTCCCGCACCGAGTCGATTCCCCTGCATGTGCAGCTCTCGGACATCCTTCGCGAGAAGATCTACTCCCGCGAGTGGACTCCCGGGCGGCGGATTCCCTCCGAGCATGAGCTCATGGACACCTTCGACTTGAGCCGCGGCACCGTACGTCGGGCCATAAGGTCGCTCGTCGACGAGGGGCTTCTCACCCAGGTTCGCGGATCCGGCACCTTCGTGGCCGAGGCCGGCATCTCGCACCCTGCGGGGGAGCGGCCGATCTCGTTCGCCGAGTCGCTCCACGAGCAGGGCAAGGACTTCGTGACGCACGTCCTCGTCAAGCAGCGCATGGCCGCCCCTCCCGAGGTGGTCTCGATGCTCGAGCTTCGTCCCGGCGACCAGGTCATGTACCTCAGGCGCGTCCGCACCGTCGACGGGGAGCCCATCATGTGCCAGGAGGGCTGGAACAGCCTGCGCGAGTGTCCCGGCCTCTTTGACGTCGACTTCACCAAGGAGGCGGCCTTCGAGGCCGTCGAGCGCTGCTCGGGGAGGAAGATCAAGTCGTCGCACATGCGCTACGTCGCCCGCGTGGCCGGCAAGGAGCACGGAGACTATCTCGGCTGTGAGGAGTCGTCCCCCGTTCTCCTCCTTGAGCAGGTGATTCGCCTGGATGACGAGACGCCCATCGAGTGGAGCTTCACCTGGCTCAAGGCGGGTCAGGAAGTGGTGGGCACCGCCGTTCAGCCCTCATAACATACCGCTGGCTCCCCCAGCTCTCCACAAAGTTGTCCACCAATCAGTGAACAAGTGGTATCTTTGTCCACAATCACTTCACATGGTTGTATACGAGTCACAAGACAACTACAAGGGAGCAAGGCAAGATGGAGAAGATCGTCCTCAGGCGTCCGTTCTTTGTCGTCAACCCCAAGTCGTACCTGTACGGCGAGGAGCTTCACAAGCTCGCCGCCAAAACCGACGAGCTCTGCGAGAGGTACGACTTCCAGTCGCTGTTCACCGCCCAGCTCATCGACCTCCCGTGGGTCATCCAGAACTGCCCGCACCTCATCCCCTGCGCCCAGTTCATGGAGAGCCTGCGCCCGGGGAGGGGCATGGGCCACGTCCTGCCCGAGGCGCTCGCCGCCGCCGGCGTCAAGGCCACCTTCTTGAACCATGCCGAGAACCCCATGACGGTGAGCGAGCTCGCGAGGACGATCGAGCGCGCCCGCGAGGTCGGGATTCTCACCTGCGTCTGCGCCGACTCGGTCGAGGAGGCCCGCGCCATCGCCGAGCTGCACCCCGACATCATGACCTGCGAGCTCACGAGCCTCATCGGCACCGGCAAGATCGCCGGGGAGGACTACATCCGCACGAGCACCGAGGCCGTCAAGTCCGTCTCGCCAGAGACGATGGTCCTTCAGGCCGCGGGAATCTCCTCAGGCCAGGACGTCTACGACGCCATCCTCTACGGCGGTGACGCCACGGGCGGCACCTCTGGCATCGTCGCGGCCGTTGACCCGTTCGCGACCCTCGAGGAGATGTTCGCCGCGCTCGACCGCGTCCGCACCGACATCTCGAAGGAGGCCTAGGCCATGGCGGTCTACAAGGGACGCATCGTCGTCGAGACCCTCGAGGGCAAGCCCACCTACATCGACGTCACCTCGCAGGTGCGCGACGTCGTCCGCGAGAGCGGCATCAAGGAGGGCATCGTCGCGGTCATCTCCCAGCACACCACGTGCGCGGTCTTCACCGAGGAGTTCGACCACGACCACAACCCCAACGGCGACACCTTCCTCCAGACCGACCTCAACAACGGCCTCCAGAAGGTCTTCCCGGAACAGCACGACTGGACCACCTACAACTATCCCGGCGAGCGCCACTTCGAGGAGGTCGAGGCGTGGCCCGACGTCGCGTCCTACCTTCCCGGCGGCGACCGCCGTGCGCTCTGGAACGGCGATGCCCACCTGCGCTCGACGCTCATCGGAGGGAGCGTGACCCTCGAGGTCGAGAATGGCGACCTCCAGATGAACGGGCTCGCGAGTATTTTCTTCGTTGATTACGATCGCACCCGCGAGCGCACACGCAAGGTCCGCGTCGTCGTGATTGGCGAGTAGACTGTACTCACACCAATTGGGCGCACGAATGGTCGTGCGAGAAAGGTAGGCATGTCATGGCCGGAAAGATCAAGCACATCCTGCTCTCCTGTGGGTCGGGAATCGTGACTTCCACCATTGCCCGGAAGAAGGTCGAGGAACTTCTCGACTCTCATGGCTACAAGGGCAAGTACGAGATCACGCAGGTTCCCCTGGCCTCGGCTCCTGAGAAGTCGCGCAACTACGACTTCATCGTCGCAACCTCCATCGCACCGACCGAGCTCCACTGCCCCTACGTCAACGGCGTGCCCTACCTCATGGGCCGCGGCGTCGACGTCCCCAACGAGCAGATCCTCAAGCTCATGGAGGAGGAGTAGCTCTCACTCCGGTACCTTTCCCGGCGTGATGGCGGGCGCAAACCGCGGAGCGCCCGCATGTAGCGTCGGGATGCACGAAAAGCACCACCCAAGTCCTGACACGTACCCGAAAGAAAGGAAGAGGGAATGAATGCCTTTCTCGGCTTCTTCTCATTCATCTCTGGCCTAGGCGTCTCGGTCATGATGCCTATCGTCCTCACGATCCTCGGCTGCTGCTTCGGGGCCGGCTTCGGAAAGTCGCTGCGCGCTGGTCTCACGGTCGGCGTCGGCTTCATCGGCCTGAACCTCGTCATCAACTCCCTGCTCGGAACCACGCTCTCGCCCGCAGTCCAGGTGATGGTCGACCGCTTCGGCCTCTCCCTCACCGTCGTCGACGTCGGCTGGCCTGCCGCCGCCGCCATCGCCATGGGTTCGGTCGTCGGCACGATCATCATCCCACTGGGCCTCGCCGTGAACATCGTCATGCTGCTCACCAACACGACCCAGACCGTTGACGTCGACATCTGGGACTACTGGCACTTCGCCTTCACCGGCGCCCTCGTCGCCATCGTCACCGACAGCCTCATGTGGGGCATCATCGCCGCAATCCTGAACATGGTCATCATCATGGTCCTCGGCGACTACACCGCCCCGCTGGTCGAGGAGTCGCTCAGCATGCCCGGCGTCTCGCTGCCTCACGGCTTCACCACCGCGTACGCGCCCATCGCCATGCTGTTCAACTGGATCTTCGACAAGATCCCCGGCTTCCGTGACATCGACGTCAACACCGAGACGCTCCAGAAGAAGTTCGGCGTCTTCGGCGAGCCCATGCTCGTCGGCACCGTGATCGGCCTCGTCATCGGCTGCCTCGCCTACTGGGACCCCGCCGACGTCGCCACGTCGGTCACCAACGTCCTGAAGCTCGCCGTCTCCCTCGGCGCCGTCCTGGTCCTCATCCCCAAGATGGCAGCCCTGCTGATGGAGGGTCTGCTCCCCATCTCCGATGCCGCCTCCGGCTTCGTCGAGAAGCACTTCGCCAACCGCGGCAAGATCTACATCGGCCTCGACTCCGCCGTCGGCGTCGGCCACCCCGTCACCCTGGCGATCTCGTTCGTGCTCGTCCCGCTCTGCATCTTCCTGGCCGTCATCCTGCCTGGCAACAAGGTCCTGCCCTTCGCTGACCTCGCCGTCATCCCCTGGATGTTCGTCCTCATCACCCCGGTCGTTCACAACAACGGCTTCCGCGGCATCATCATCGGCATCATCGTCCTGACCATCGGCCTCTACATCGCGACCGACCTCAGCCCGCTCATCACCACCGCGGCGCAGAACGTCCAGTTCGACATGGGCAGCGCAACCGCCATCTCCTCGATCTGCGACGGCGCCAACCCGCTGACCTGGCTCATCACCCGCGTCGGCACCATCGGCAACGGCATCGGCATGATCGCCATCGCCGCCCTGGCCATCGTCCTGGCAGTGTGGAACCGCAAGCGCATCCTCAAGGAGGCCTCCGACCTCCACACCGCCGAGAACGCCGAGGCGTAGAGCTCGACCAACCAGCTATTCCGCGGTCATTCGCAACGCACTGGGGCCTGGCACCAACCGTGCGGGCCCCAGCTTTTTCGAGGAGGGCAATGAAGAGGACCTTCGTGTACGAGCCGCCGTTCTATCACATCGAGGTCACGGCCGTCGGCGTGGTCTGCGCGGTGCTTCTCGCCGCCTGCGTCTGGATGGCGGTCACGGGCGCCGGCCTGGGCACGGAGCTCGCCGTCGTCGTGGGCATCGTCTGCTTCTACCAGGTGTGGAACACGTTCGTCTCGCTGTCGAACCCCGAGAAGGTCATCGTCGACGATGACGCCGGCACCATCACCTTCTCGGGCTACGGCCGAAGCGACACCTACGTCATCTCGGAGCTCACGACCTTTCTCGTGCGGCCGTTCCCGAGCTCCGGAAAGACCTACGTGCGCGTNNACGACCACTCGCTCGTGAGGGGACGCTACTGGGTGCCCACCAAGATGTTCAACGACAGCCGCGAGCTCTTTGACTACCTGTGCGACCTCGAGTACCGGGTGCATCCCGACTCGATAAAGGCGCGCGCCCGCAACGTCAACCAGGAGTACATCGACAACGCGGACAAGATCAAAGCCGTCCAGGAGCGAGAGCGAGCGGAGAAGAAGCAGAAGAGACGTCGGCGGCGTCGCGGGCACGAGACGGACGCTGCCGTGGGGGGTCCTGAAGATACGGGGGAGTGAGGCATCACATGTACGAGAAGGAAAAGCAGCAGGTTCTGGACACGGCGCTCAAGCTCGATCGCTACGGTCTCGTCGCGCTGTCGGGCGGTAACGTGAGCGCGCGGATGGAGGACGGGCTCGTGCTCGTCACTCCCTCGGGCATGATCTACGACGACATGGTGGCCGACGACGTGCTCGTGGTCGACATGGACGGCAGCGTCGTCGAGGGCGAGCGGAAGCCCTCGGTCGACACGGAGGCGCTCCTCTACATCCTCAGGAAGATGCCGAAGGTCAACGCCGTCATCCACACGCACCAGCCATATGCCACGGGGCTCGGCCTCGTCATGGACGAGATACCCTGCAACCTCTCGACGATGGCCAACGCCGTCGAGGGACCCTGCCGAGTCGCCGACTACGGCGACCCCGGCTCGCTCTCCATGGGCGTCCAGGCGGTCGAGGCCATCGGCGACCAGCTGGCGGTCGTCCTCAAGCACCACGGGGTCATCGCCGTCGGCCGCGACATGCGCCAGGCGCTCTTCTCGTGCGTGTATCTCGAGGAGGCAGCCAAGACCGTGAGCGTGGCCCTCTCCACAGGTCTGCCCATGGCCGAGATGACCGACGCCGAGGTGGCGGAGGCCGTCGCCGTGTTCCATCGCTACGGCCAGCACACGCTTGACGAGCAGGACGCCGAGGCGGCTGCCGCCGCCGCGTCGGCCGAGTAGACCCACGACTTCCGAGGAGGAGACATGCTCGTCAACCTATCTGACATCTGCGCCATCGCCGAGCAGAACAACATGGCGATCGCATCGTTCAACACGCCGAGCCTCGAGGCCGCGCGGGCGGCGCTCGACGCCGCCGAGGAGACCGGCCTGCCCGTGATCCTCTCGCACGCCGAGGGCCACGACCCGTTCGCGCCTCTCGACTACCTGGGGCCCACGCTCGTCAGGCTCGCCGAGCGCTCGAGCGCTCTGGTCTGCGTGCATCTCGACCACTGCGAGCACCTCTCCTACATGCGCCGTGCCCTCGAGCTGGGCTTCACGGGCGCCATGTTCGACGGGTCCCTCCTTCCCTACGAGGAGAACGTCGCCAACTCGTGGCGCGCCGCCGACATGTGCGCGGGCTTCGGCGCCGGCCTCGAGTGCGAGCTCGGGTCGATGGGCTCCCGCGAGGCGGGCGCCCGCGACGAGGGCGGCACCGCCGAGGAGTCCGGTGCGACCTACACCGATCCCGACCAGGCCAGGGACTTCGTCAACGAGACGGGCCTCGACCTTCTCGCCTGCTCCTTCGGAACCGTCCACGGCATCTACAAGGGCGAGCCGCACCTCAACTTCGACGTCCTCACGCAGATCCGCAGCCGCGTGAACGTCCCCCTCGTCATGCACGGGGGCTCAGGCGTCTCTGACGACGACTACCGAAAGGCCATCGACGCCGGCATCCGCAAGATCAACTATTACACCTACGGGGTCAAGTTCGCGGGCGAGGCCGTGCGCGCCATGGTCGCCGAGAGGGAGGCCGCGTCGCCGGACGCCGTGGTCTACTGGCACGACATGACCACCACCGCGTACGAGCGCCTGCTCGCCGACTTCACCTCCGTCATCAAGGTCTTCGCGAACGGCTCCGGGCCGCTCGCCTAGGGAAGGGGAGAACATGCCACAGGTCGATACGTCCCTGCTCAAGCCCGAGCTCGTCTTCTTCGACTTCGAGGCGACCGATTTCCGCGACTTCTTCAAGAAGCTCGGCGAGAAGCTCGCGCCGCAGGGATACCTCAACGACAGCTGGTACGACGCGATCGTCCGGCGCGAGACCGCCTATCCCACCGGCCTCGAGTTCGAGAAGATCTCGGTCGCCATCCCGCACGTCGAGCCGGAGAACATCGCCAGGCCCTACATCGCGATCGTCAGGCCGAAGGGGCCGATTCCCTTCGAGCCGATGGCAGGCATGGTCGACCATCCCGTCCAGACGCAGCTCATCGTCAACCTCGGCCTTGTCGCCCATGACGAGGACCAGGTCGCCGTCCTCCAGAGCATGATGGGCATCTTCATGGACGAGGCCGCGGTGGCCGACATCCTCTCCCAGACCACGGGAGAGGGCATGGTCGCGGCATTCGAGCGCTACATCGGATAGCCGTTTCTCGGCAGGGGACTGCCGCCCAATTGGGTTGGGGGACGCCTCGCGCGTCCCCCTTCTCGTCTCGACAGCACGAACCCCCGCCGACCTGAAGCTGCAGGTAGACGGCGGTTCGTGAAATCATGCTTGGGTGCCCCCAACGGGATTCGAACCCGT
>DCZG01000120.1:14814-15098 GCA_002331575.1 Atopobium sp. UBA2090
TGTCCTAACCGTTAGACGATGGGGACGCGAAGGTGAGTATAGCAAAGATGCGGAGCTCGGCCGACCTGCCTACCAATCGAGGTCGTTCTTGTCGGCGAACTGTGAGGCCGCCGTCTCGAGCCACGGCTGCGACTGCGCCCAGGCGATGAAGTCGGGGACGTCGGCGATGATCGGCTCCGACTCGTGCACGGCGAGCACCGCCTCGTCGAAGCTCGACGGGGCCGCGTAGGGCCGGTCGGGGAGGAACACGTCGACGAACTCCGGCTTGAGCAGGGCGTACGCGC
>DCZG01000120.1:15118-18766 GCA_002331575.1 Atopobium sp. UBA2090
CCGAGCTTGTAGAGCATGATTGTGCGCGCGAGGTTTGACCAGGTGTTTCCCCTGCGTCCGAAGCGCGCGTCGAGCGCGTCGAAGCCGGCCTCGTCCTCGAGGCGGGCGTATGCGAGCGAGGCCGTGTAGCGGGCGCCGAGGACGTCGGTCGGCGCCGCGGCCATGAGCCCCTCCGCGTAGCCGATCGTCATCTTGAACCGGGCGCCATCGAGGCAGGTGCGCTCGAGGGCGGCGTCGAGTCGCAGGGACGGCCGCGCGAACACGTCGTCCCAGGCGTCGCCGGTGACGTCGGGCCGGTCCGTCGCGGCGCGGAGCTCGAGGAGCCTGGCGAGAAGGTCGTCCGGCCCGGGCTCGTGCGCCTGGACGGAGACGAGACGTGCGTCCGTGCAGCCAGGGTCGATGGCCGCCGCCCTGTCGCAGGCCTGGGAGAGCGAGGCCAGCCGACGCTTGCGCGTGGAGGTGTACTCGCTGTCGTCGAGCAGTTCGTCTCCGTCGATGTTCTGCTCGTACGCGGTGAGCGCCGTGGCGAAGGCGGAGAAGGCCTCGTCGGCGGGGGAGTCGACGAATGCCGAGGGGTTGTCTCGCACGGCGAGCACGAGCTCGGCGAAGCCCTCGTCCGAGAGCCCCCCGATCTTCTCGCGCCTGCGAGCGGCGCACCTCTGAACGAGTTCCTCGCGGACGTCCACTAGTATCCGCCCTCCCTCGCTGCCTTCATGTCGCGGACGGCCTCCTCGGCCGCCTCGGGGTCGAGCTTCGTGGCCTCGCGGGAGACCCAGCTGCCCAAAACGCCCCGGCCCTCGAAGTCGTTGCCCTCCTGGAGGAGGACGGTCGACTCCGAGATGGCAACGATCATCTCGTCCTCGCTGTAGGGCGTCACGAGGATGCGCGCGAAGGCGCCGTCGGGCAGCTCGCTCTGGCGCACGAGGGCGTACTCGCACCCGGGGTAGATCTTCACGATGAGGGCGAGGATCCGCCGCGCCTCGTCGAGGTCGTTGCGCTTGTGGGCAAGGGCGAGCCTGGCGAGCAGCGCCCAGCCGTCGTCGGGCGGACGGGAGGGGGAGAGCTGCGGGTAGCGAGCCATGAGGGCGTCGTAGCCCTGGTCGTCCTCGAGCTTGGCGTAGGCGAGCGCGAGCGTGTAGCGCGCGTCGGCCGTGTCATGCGGGTCGATCGCGAGGAGCTTCTCGCAGAGGCGGACGGTCTCGAGGTTGCGGCCGCAGATGAGCGCCAGCTCGGCCATGGAGGCAATCCAGCGCAGGTAGGGACGGGTGGCGAGCGTGGCGGCAAGCTCGGCGCGCTCGGAGCCCGCCTCGTCGGCCGCGCTCTTGGCCTCCGCCTCGCAGGAGGCCTGGACCTCCCCCTCGTGCTCTCGGAGGAACAGGTAGCGCGAGTCGAACGCCGCCTCGCTGGGCGAGAAGAGCATGCGCACGGCATCGTGGCAGTCGGGGTCGAGCGCGACCGCCTCCTCGAGAAGCTCGCGGCCGCGCGTCACGATCGACGCGGCCTGCTCGTCGCTCGCGAAGGGAAGCTGATAGTCGATCAGGTCGGTGGCCAGCGTCACGAGATGGAACGCGCGGTCGGAGTCGGACTGCGGCAGCGAGTCGCGGTCCTGCGCGAAGCGCCTGCCGAAGCTGGCGAACGAACGCGCGGCGATCATGGGGTCGCCAGCGTCGAGCTCGTGCGCAAAGCGCAGCGCCAGCCGCTGGTAGTCCTCGCGTTTGGGATCGAATGCCATGGCCACTCCTCTCTCGTGCCTATGGTAGCGTACGCGCGGCCCGCTTGGCGTGCCATCAGTCGTCTTGAAACCGAGTTTGGCACTATGCACACGACGTGACGAAGGGTCGGGGAGAGTCAGCGCCGGCGAGCCGCTGACCTGTGGCTTTCTCTGCACGCGCGGGGACAATGAGCTGGTCGTGATTAGCTAATGCGATTAGCGAATTATTACCAAATTGTTTCTGCTAACGTATCGAGTCGAGCCTGGGAAGCGAGAAACACCTGGTCATCTTCCCGCATGGGCGTTCTTGTTAGCGTTCCTGGTTTCACGAGGGGGATATCCCCTCTGACGATGCCGCCATCGGTGGCGGCCAACGAGAAGGAGAGTGGCTTATGGGACGTTTTACCAATCCGCGCGACCTGTACTTTGGTGAGGGTGCCCGTCACGAGGTGAAGAACTTTAAGGGTCACAAGGCAGTCATCGTCTCCGGCGGCAGCTCCATGCGCCGCGGCGGCTTCCTGCAGGACGTCCAGGCCGACCTCGAGTCCGCCGGCATGGAGGTCAGGCTCTACGAGGGCGTCGAGTCCGACCCCTCCATCGAGACCGTCATGAAGGGCGCTCAGTTCATGAGCGAGTTCGGCCCTGACTGGATCATCGCCATCGGCGGCGGCTCGCCCATCGACGCCGCTAAGGCCATGTGGATCAAGTACGAGTATCCCGAGTGCACCTTCGAGGACATGTGCAAGGTCTTCGGCCTCCCCGAGCTGCGCAAGAAGGCGCACTTCTGCGCCATCTCGTCGACGTCCGGCACCGCGACCGAGGTCACGGCCTTCTCGATCATCACGGACTACCAGAAGGGCATCAAGTACCCGATCGCCGACTTCGAGATCACGCCCGACGTCGCAATCGTCGACCCCGAGCTCACCTACTCCATGCCCGCCAAGCTCTGCGCGCATACCGGCATGGACGCGCTGACCCACTGCTACGAGGCGTACGTCTCGACTGCTGCCTCCATGTTCACCGACGCCAACGCGCTCCACGGCATCCGTGAGATCACCGGCTGGCTGCCCCTCTCCTACAAGGGCGACAAGGTCGCGCGCCAGCACATGCACGAGGCGCAGTGCATCGCCGGCATCGCCTTCTCCTCGGGCCTTCTCGGCATCGTCCACTCGATGGCCCACAAGACCGGTGCCGCGTTCACCGGCGACCATATCATCCACGGTTGCGCCAACGCCATGTACCTCGGCCGCGTCATCAAGTTCAACTCCAAGGACGCCCGCGCCGCCGAGCGCTACGCCTACGTCGCCCGCGAGATCCTCCACCTGCCCGGCGAGACCGACGAGCAGCTCGTCGACAACACCGTCCAGTTCATCCGCGACATGAACGACAAGCTGAACATCCCGCAGGGCATCAGGTACTACGGCAAGGGCGGCGTCAAGGCTGACGCCTCCATCATCGACGAGAAGGAGTTCCTCGAGAAGCTCCCCAACGTCGCCGCCAACGCGCTTCTCGACGCCTGCACCGGCGCCAACCCGCGCAAGGTCTCCCAGGAGGAGATGGAGAAGCTGCTCAAGGCCTGCTACTACGACGAGGCCATCGACTTCTAGGTCATCGCTTCAGGTACCGACTCGGAGGGGTCGAGACGAAGGTCTCGGCCCCTTTGCCGTTGCTGGGGCGCGGCGCGCGGCGGTGTTGCCGAGGATGGCTGGCGCGTCCACTTTTGATAACGCACATTTTGCCTGGCGGCGCGGGCGCCAACTGGGGAAACGCGAAATCCTGCGGCAAAATGTACGATAACGACGTCGGGCGTCGACCCGCAACAATTGATAACGCACATTTTGCCTGGCGGCGCGGTCGCCAACTGGGGAAACGCGAAATCCTGCGGCAAAATGTACGATAACGACGTCGAGCGTCGACCCGGCGGATTCTCGCGATGA
>DCZG01000098.1 GCA_002331575.1 Atopobium sp. UBA2090
CCGCCGGCATCCCCTGCCCCGACGACGACCGCGTCGTAACAGTCGGGATTGAAGCCCGCGGGCAGTCCGTTCTCGATGCTCATGGAATTCCCTTCGACCCGTGTGGCGGAAGGCTCGCAGGACCTGCTGCCCGGCCACGAAAAAATGAGCGCGCGAGAAACTGCACGCACTATTTCCCGAAAGATTCTAGCACGCGCCCCTATAATGGGTGTTCGAGCACGAGGATGCCCAGCCAACAGGCACAAATGGGATCTCAGCGCAGATCTGACGTAACATGAGGATTGAGGAGCTTTTCAATGAGTGACTTTCTGGACCGCATGAAGAACGCTGCCAAGGCAGACAAGAAGACCGTCGTTCTGCCCGAGGGCGAGGATCCGCGCACCATCGCCGCCGCGAGGAAGATCGTCGACGAGGGTCTCGCAAACCTCGTCGTCCTGGGAGACCCCGCAACCATCGACCTCCCGGGAGTCGCCGTCATCGACCCCAAGACCTCCGACAAGCACGAGGCCTACGCCCAGAAGTTCGCCGAGCTGCGCGCCAAGAAAGGCGTCACGATCGAGCAGGCTCGCGAGCAGATGGACGACAACACCTACTTCGGCACCATGATGGTCAAGATGGGTGATGCTGACGGACTCGTCTCGGGCGCCTGCCACTCGACCGCCAACACCCTTCGCCCGGCGCTCCAGATCCTGAAGACCGCCCCCGGCACCAAGCTCGTCTCCGCCTTCTTCGTCATGTGCACCGACAAGACCGAGTACGGCGAGAACGGCACCCTCCTCTTTGCCGACTGCGGCCTCAACATCGACCCCACCGCCGACGAGCTCTCCGAGATCGCCATCGCCTCGGCCAACACCTGGAAGTCGCTCATGAGCGACGACCCCAAGGTCGCCATGCTCTCCTTCTCCACCATGGGCTCCGCCAAGGGCGACGTGCCAACCAAGGTCCAAGAGGCCACGAAGCTCGCCAACGAGAAGGAGCCCGAGCTCGCACTCGATGGCGACCTTCAGCTCGATGCCGCGCTCGTCGACTCCGTCGCGAAGCTCAAGGCACCCGGCTCCAAGGTTGCCGGCATGGCCAACATCCTCATCTTCCCCGACCTCGAGGCAGGCAACATCGGCTACAAGCTCGTCCAGCGCTTTGCTGGCGCCGAAGCCTATGGCCCGATTCTCCAGGGCATCGCCAAGCCCGTCAACGACCTCTCTCGTGGCTGCTCCGCCGAGGACATCGTGGGCGTCGTCGCGATCACTGCCGTCCAGGCGCAGATGGCTGCTGAGAAGTAGCTTCATTTGCATAGATTCCTTGGCCCCCCGGAGTTGCTCCGGGGGGCCTTTTCCCCTCACCGCGACGAGACTGGTCGCTCGACAAGCCGGACGCCGTTCCGTTCGCTCGGGAGCGGACGTTGGCCACAGGCCTTCTTCTCACCGCGTTCGACGGCCACGTGGCGTACAGTCGGCCCAGGAAGCGTCGACGAGAGGGGCATGGATGAAAATCGCAATGGCAAACGACCACGCGGGCACGAAGCTCAAGAACGAGATCAAGGCGTGGCTCGTCTCGGAGGGGCACGAGGTCGTCGACTTCGGCACCTACGACGAGGAGTCGTGTGACCTCTCCGACTTCGTACTCCCCGCTTCTCTGGCCGTGGCACGAGGAGAGTGCGACCGTGGCATCTTCGTCGACGGCGTCGGCTACGGCTCCGCGATGATTGCCAATAAGTGCCGCGGCGTCTTCGCCTGCGTGTGCCAAGACCCGGTCTGCGCCGAGCTCGCCCGCCAACACAACGACGCCAACGTGCTCTGCATCGGAGGTAAGATCATCGGTCCCGTGCTCGCCATGGCAATCGTCAAGACCTGGATGGCGACAGAACCGCTCACGGCCGAGAAGTACACGCGTCGCCGCGACAAGGTGGCGGCGATCGACGTCGAGCGCACCATGCCGGTGGAGTAGCCATCCAGACAGCCGTTCGCTCTTCCACATACGCACAGGTCACGAAACCGGGGCCGTCTCACGCCACCCGTTGGTGAGAGACGGCCCCGCGTCTGTGCTTCATTCGTGCCAAGAACTTCTCGCTGTCCCGCTCACCGCCCTACCCCAGGGGATGGGGACCAGCGGAGCGGACTTCCTTCGTCATCGACTGGAGGCGCTTCTCGGCGTTCTCCTCGAACATCTTGGCGAGCTTCTCCGCGGTGGCATCGTACTCGTCACGGTTCTCCCAGGTGTTGCGAGCGTTGAGCAGCTCGGAGGGAACGCCGGGGCAGCTCGTGGGAACCTCGAGGTTAAACCGGACGTCGCGCACGAACTCGCTGTCATCGATGATGCCGGACTGAGCGGCCTCAACCATCTTGCGCGTATAGGAGAGCTTGATACGCGTGCCCGTGCCATAGGGGCCACCGGTCCAGCCAGTGTTGACGAGGTAGACGCGGGTGCCGCCGGAGCGGATGCGGTCGCCGAGCATCTTCGCGTAGACCATCGGGTCGAGCCTCATGAACGGCTCGCCGAAGAGGGACGAGAACGTGGGCTGGGGTTCCTTGATGCCGCGCTCGGTGCCGGCGACCTTGGAGGTAAAACCGGTCATGAAGTGGTACATCGCGGAGCTCTCGTCGAGCTTCGAGATCGGGGGCAGGACGCCGAAGGCATCGGCCGTGAGGAAGATGACCACGTCGGGGACGCGCTTGGCGCGACCCTTGAGCACGGCGTTGTCGATGTACTCGACGGGGTAGGCGACGCGGCCGTTCTCGGTGAGGCTGACGTCGTCGTAGTCGGCGATGCGGGAGTCGGGGTCGATGGCGACGTTCTCGCAGATCGAGCCAAAGCGAATGGCGTCCCAAATCTGCGGCTCGGTCTCGCGCTTGATGTTGATGGTCTTGGCGTAGCAGCCGCCCTCGATGTTGAAGACCGACTTCTGCGACCAGCCGTGCTCGTCGTCGCCGATGAGCATGCGGTCCTCAGCGGCGGAGAGCGTCGTCTTTCCGGTGCCGGAGAGGCCGAAGAAGACCGTGGTGCCGTGCGAACGGGGGTTCATGTTGCAGGAGCAGTGCATCGTGAGAACATCATCCTCGACGGGGAGAAGGTAGTTCATCACGGAGAAGATGGACTTCTTGATCTCGCCCGAATACTGGGTGCCGACGACGAGAATGACGCGCTCCTTGAAGTTGATGAGGACAGCGGCCTCGGAGTGCGTGCCGTGAATCTTCGGGTCGAGCTTGAGCTTGGGTGCCGCCATCACCACGAAGTCCGCAGTGCCGAAGTCCCTGAGCTCCTTCTCGGTGGGACGCACGAGCATCTGGCGGACGAAGAGCGCCTGGCTCGCCATCTCGCAGATTGCGAGGACCTTGCGCGAGAAGTGACGGTCGGCGCCGGCGATGCCATGGACCACGTAGAGCCTGCGCTCGGAGAGGTACGAGATGACCTCGTCCTTGATGCGCTGATAGCCCTCCTCGGTGAACGGGACGTTGACGGACCCCCAGGCGATCTTGTCATGCACGTCCGGCGTGTCCACAATGAAGCGGTCGTGAGGCGAGCGGCCGGTGTAGGCCCCCGTGGTCACGGCGAGGCAGCCGGTGCTGGTAAGGATACCCTCATTATGGTCGAGCGCCATCTCGACGAGCTTGGCGGGCGAGCCGTCGACCGTGGTCTTCTCGTCGGTGTGGGCGATTCCGTACTTAGCAAGCTCCTCGATGATCATGAAGTACCTCCTGGGGTAATCGAGCGCCACTTGATTCACATGCGACTATTCTCTATTACCCTCATTCTTGGCCAGATAACGTCGTTCACCTAAAAAGTTAACAATCTGGCGGATCTTGTTCACACAAATGGCGGAGGGGGGAACAGAATAATGGATTGGCCCTAGCGTTAGTTCACAACGACGGTGCCTTGTGACCGCAACGAGAGACACTCGGACGAGGAGAGACAATGAGCCTGACGACCATCGGAAGCGCGGGATACGAGGCAACCATCGACTCCGTGGGCGCTCAGCTCATGAGTCTTCGCCTTGATGGCGGCGAGTACCTCTGGCAGGGCGACAAGCGCTGGTGGCCGCGCCGCGCCCCCGTGCTCTTCCCGATCGTGGGTTGCCTCAGAAACGACTTGGCCACCTCTGCGCAGGGGGACGTTCACCTCAAGCGGCATGGCATCGCCCGCCTGTACGACCACGAAGTCGTCTCGACGACCCCGACCGCCGTCACCTTCCGCCTCGACTCGACCGACGAGACGCGTGCCGCCTTCCCCTATGACTTCAGGCTCGAGATGACCTATGCGCTCGGCGAGCACGGGCTCACGCAGACCTTCTCGGTGACCGACACCGGATCGGTTCCGCTGCCGTTCACGCTCGGCGGCCACCCCGCCTTCAACGTGCCGGTACCGGGAAGCGACGAGGCGTTCGACGACTACGAGCTCAGGTTCGCTCGTCCCTGGACGGCCTCCACGCCCGCCATCAGCGACGAGGGCATCGCCGACTTCGGCACGAGGACACCGCTCATACATGACTCCGACGTGCTCTCGCTCTCCCATGCGCTCATCGACCGCGTGCTCACGATCACGCTCGTCGACATTCCCGACCGCACGATCACGCTCGTCGGACCTCGTTCCGGCCATGGCGTCGAGCTCGACTTCGAAGGATTCGACTACCTCGGCATCTGGACCGCCGCGACCGACGCCCCCTTCCTCGCCATCGAGCCGTGGCGCGGATGCGCGACCGATGTCAACGAGTCCGACGTCTTCGAGGAGAAGCGCGGCACGACGACGCTCCTTCCGGGCGAGACGGGAACCTACTCCTTCACCATCCGTCCCTTCTAACCTGGAAAAGGGGACAGGTTGTTTTGCCATGTCCCGCTTTCCGAGATTTCGGTAAGCTGACAAAGTCAATGCGCATGCGGCACGACCGTCGAGCTTCAGCGGCACACATTTGTTGCTGGAGAGCACAGCCGCACATACAAACGCATTTTGAGCCCCCCCATTCAACGTGATTGAGTGGAGCAATTCTTCTCTATCCGCTCGTCCGAAGGCTGTGCCCGCGAATACTGCACGTACGATAGATTCATCCGGACGATTCGCTCATACGTTGGATATTCTCAGACGCGTCGCATGAGCCAACCGCATGGGACGAGACTCCGCAGTAGCTCTGCCCACGACACGTCCGTCTCCACCAGCATGCCACCTACCGAAATCCCGGAAAGTGGGACATGACAAAACAACCTGTCCCCTTTTCCAGGTCACCTGTCCCCTTTTCCAGGTCAGTCGACGACGGGAACCCAGGGACGGCCTGCCGAGAGCTCATCGTGGGCCTCGAAGCACATATGAAGCTGCTCCTTGGTGTTCTTCTCGACGTAGAGTTCGGGAAGGCGGTCTCGCGAGAAGAACCCGCGCTCCGTGGTCTCGCTGTTCCGCTCGAACTCGCCGCCAAGTGCGCGGCAGATGACGAAGGATTTTGCGATGCCCCAGGCAAAGGGCCGCGGGTTGTGGAGGTTATGCTCCTCGAGGGCGATGAGCTGCTCGGGGACCACGTCGAGACCGGCCTCCTCATGAGCCTCCTTGACGACGTTCGAGAAGACAGTCTGGCCGGTGTCGACCCAACCGCCGGGGAGCGCCCACCTGCCGTCGCTCTCCCTCACGAGGCAGATCCTGCCTTCCTCGTCGAAGAGCACGGCGCGCGAGTCCATCTTCGGCGTCTGATACCCGTCCTCGTTGGCGAAGACGTCTCGGACACGCGAGGGCTCCTCGCCGCTGAGAATCTCCATGCACGAGCACGCCATGTCACGAATCTGTTCGAACCGTTCGCGATCGAAGACGTCCTTCGTGTAGTAGAGACCTGCCTGAGCGATGGCCTGCAGTTCTCGAGCCCAGGCGAGCCATGGCTCGCGCTCCTCCACGGGAGGCTCCCTCTCAAGCCACTCGAGCAGCTGCCACGGCGAGCAGAACCTGCCCACGGCGGGAACGTTGGCACGCTCGGGAATTCCCTTCCAGCAGGCGAGGGCGAAGTCGACCCCGGCCGCTGCGGCGCAGGTCGCGTCACAGACCTGGTCACCAACGTAGATGACCTCGTCGCGTTCGCACCCCTCGGCCTCGAGGTAGGCGAGGAGCGGCGCGGGGTCGGGCTTGTGAGCCGAGACGTCGTCGGCGCAGACCACGCGCTCGAGACGGTCCGCCAAGCCCATCGTCGCGAAGCCTCGTTCCATCTCCGAACGTGTCTCGGCGGTCACCGCGCCGAGCGTTATGCCGCTTTCTGCGAGTTCGCCGAGGAGGTTTTCGACGCCCGGGAACACGCACACGTCATCCCAGTGGGAGAGCATCTGCGAGATCCAGCTCTCGGCTGCCTCGTCGCCGCTGTCGAGACCCATGGCGGCGAGTGCCTGCGCGGCAGGCAGGCCAGCTCCCCGTGCCAGTTCGTCTGGCCCGAGCTCGCGGCCCAGGATGCCGCGCGCGTGGTCCTGAAGACCGTCGAGAATGGCCGAGGTGGAGTCGATGAGCGTGCCGTCGATGTCAAACACCACATGCGAGTAGCGCATCGTATCGTGTCCTTCGTGAGAGTGCGTAGTGGCGAGCAGGGCTTGCCCCGCCGTCACACCGATGGGTCTGCGAGCCATGCTAGCGCAGCAGGCCCTCCGGTGCGTACCGGAGGGCCTGCGAGAACAGAACGGATTCAAATCGTGAAGACGGTCTAGCTGAGCAGCGCCTCGACGTCGAGGGCAATCATGAGCTCCTCGTTGGTCGGGACGACGAGCACGCGGACCTTCGAGTCGGGGGCGGAGATGTCGCGAACCTCGCTCGAACGGACCTCGTTCTTCTTGTCGTCGATCTTGACGCCCATCCACTCGAGCTCCTTGACAACGCCGGCACGCATCGTGGAGGAGTTCTCGCCGATGCCCGCGGAGAAGGCCATGGTGTCGAAGCCATGCATCGCCTGCGCCATCTCCATGGCGAGCTGCGAGGTGCGGTAGTAGAACATGTCGAGGGCCATGCGACAGTTCCTATCGCCATCGTCAGCGCCGAGCTCGATGTCACGGGAGTCGGAGGAGACGCCCGAGAGCGCGAGCAAGCCGGACTGCTTGTTCATCATGGCGTCAACCTCGTCGACGGAATAGCCGCCAACGCGCTGCAGATAGCAGACCGTGGCGGGGTCGATGGTTCCGCAGCGGGTGCCCATGATGAGACCGTCGAGCGGCGTGAGGCCCATGGTGGTGTCCAAGTCCTTGCCGTCCTGGATCGCAGCGAGCGAGGCGCCGGAACCGAGGTGACAGCTCACGAGCTTGTGGGTCTGACCGTCGGTGAACTTAGCCGTCGCGCGCCAGATGAAGCGGTGAGAGGTGCCGTGCGCACCATACTTGCGGATGTGCAGCCTGTCGACAACGTCGCGGGGAAGGGCGTAGCGATAGGCCTTCTCGGGGATGCCGTAGTGGAAGGAGGTGTCCGCGACGATGACATTGCCGATGGACGGGAACATGTCACGGCAGATCTCGATGACGTCGGCCTCGGCGTAGTTGTGGAGCGGAGCGAGCGGAGCGACCTCGCGGACCC
The DNA here is from genome assembly GCA_002331575.1 of Atopobium sp. UBA2090. GTDB lineage: Bacteria > Actinomycetota > Coriobacteriia > Coriobacteriales > Atopobiaceae > Olsenella_D. Next base: position 7,510 of record DCZG01000098.1, read on the forward strand.
AGCCGAGCGTCTCGTCGGTGACGATCTTGGACTCGGGGAAGTACCAGCCGCCCTGAACGACGCGATGACCGATTCCCTGAATCTTGCCCGTGTCGAAGCCCGCCTCGTCGAGAATCTCGAAGACGTGCTTGATGGCGGTCTTGTGATCGGGAAGAGCGACCTCGAGCTTCTGCTTGGGGCCACCGTTCTCCTCATGGCCGACGAACGAGCCGTCGATGCCGATGCGCTCGCAGTTGCCCTTCGCATAGACCTTGTTCGTGGCGGTGTCGAGCAGCTGATACTTGAGCGAAGAACTGCCAGCATTGATGACCAGGACGTTCATTGGACTCCTCTCGTGGGAACGGTGCTTCGAACCCATGATACCCCCGTCACCAGCGTGGGGGCATCAGATGCGTGAGTCAAAAAACGTCACACGTTCTTCTCGGTGAGAAGGACGTCCTCGACGATACCGGCGGCACGAATCACGCACTCCTGGCAGGAACAGAGCACGGTGCCGGTGTCGATGCCCTTGATGTCCCGACATCTCGTGGCCCCGACCTCACTCCGAAAACGCTCCACGAGCTTGCGGGATGCGGCATAGGCGGCCGCCTTGCCTCCCTCGCCATGCGTGAGCAAGCTCGAGAGAAGGCAGGCGCCCGAGAGCGCCCCGCAGGTGCCCTCCATGCAGCCCATGCCCAGCCCGAGTCCTGACGTGAGCCGGAACATGTCCTCCTCGGTGACACCCGCTAGGTCGGCGTAGGTGCAAGCGACGGCCTGCGCACAGTTGTGGCCGCGACTGTGACGGTCGGCGGCAGCCTGTACTCTAGACTCCATTTCCCTCCCCCTTTCGTTCGAACGCGCGGGAGAATCCCGCTCGCAGCAGCACCAGGGCACGTGACGAGACGCGCTACTCGTCGATGAATGCGGTCGAGGGTGCCGCGGTGGTGTCGGTAACGTCCTGGGGTCCCGCCTCCTGCTCGAGCACGCGCACCTTCTGCTCGGCGTCGGCCAGACGCGTGCGCAGGCTCTTCAGAATCTCGACGCCGCGCGCATACTGATCGAGCGAGTCCTCGAGCTCGAGGTTACCGCTCTCGAGCGATCGCACGATCTGCTCGAGCTCCACGGAGGCCTCCTTGAAGGTCATGCACTCGATGTCGCGATACTTCGTCTCTGCCATGATGCTTCCTCCCATCGGCTTGAACAGCCGCTCGTCTGCCTAGCTTTCCTTGGAAACGGCACTCACCTTAGCGCTGAGCTCTCCCCTTCCGAGTCGGATGCGCACGTCGCTCCCGACCTCAACCTGCGCGGCGTCCTTGATCACGTGCCCGTCCGCATTCCACGCGATGGCATACCCACGACCGAGCACCTTGAGCGGAGAGAGTGCGTCAAGGCCTGCCGCGAAGGCGGCGGTGCCCGACGCGAAGCTTGTGATCATGTGGGTCTCGGCCTTGCCGAGCCGCCCACCGACGCCCTCGACGAGGATCTGCCGCTGGGGAACGATGCGAGCGGCCGAGGTCGAGAGCGAGCGCGCGAGTGAGTCGACGTCCGCATGCTGACGACGAACGGTCGCGGGGATAGCCTCGAAGAGACGAGCCTCAGTCGCATTGAGCACGTTAGCGCGATCGGCGAGCATTCCTCTCGGCTCGACGAGGCAGCGCCTCTGCCCGAGTGATTCGACGAGGTACGACGCACGAGAGAGCTCGACGCCAACCGCCCGGTCGGCGCTTCCCGCGAGCACGTCAAGCTCCTTGCCCGCGGTGGCGAGCAGGGCGGAGAGCGAGCCGGCGAGACGGGCCTCGCGCTGGTTCATCATGCCCTCGATCTCGCCCATCGTCGGTGCGACCGACTCGGCGGCACCCGTGGGAGTGGAGCAGCGCTTGTCGGCGACCATGTCGCAGATGCTCGTGTCAGGCTCGTGCCCGATGCCCGTAACCACGGGCACGGGACTCGCCGCGACCGCACGCGCGAGCGCCTCGTCGTTGAAGCACATGAGGTCCTCGAACGAGCCTCCGCCACGTACGAGGAGAATGGCGTCCGGTCGGTACGACGCCGCGATTCGCAGGGCGCGGATGATGGTGGCGGGGGCTCCCGCGCCCTGGACGCTGCAACCGACGACATCGAGCTCGACGAGGGGGTTTCTCCTCGCGAGCGTGCGCTTCACGTCCTCGATGACGCTGCCGGAGAGCGACGTGACGACCGCCACGCGCGAGCAGAACCGCGGGACGGGGCGCTTGCGCGCGTCGTCCATGAGGCCCTCTCGCTGGAGCTTGCGCGCGAGGGCTGCCACCTGCGCGCGAAGCAGCCCCTCGCCGGCGGGTTCGGCTGACTCGGCGATGAACGAGAGTCTCCCCCACGGCTCGTAGACCTCGAAACGCCCGATGAGACGCACCTTCATGCCGTCTCGCAGCTGGAAGTCGAGCTTGTCTCGTCCGCCCCAGATGGTGACGGACATGGACGCCGAGACATCCTTCACGTCGAAGTAGAGGTGACCGCGAGGTCCCTTGGGCGGCTTGGAGCCCGAGACCTCTCCCTCGACGACCATGCACGGAAGCCGCTTGACCACGCCGCTCACGAGCGACAGAGCCTCGGATACCGACAGGACCTCGTCTTTCTCGGTCTGCGCCATGGGCTAGTCCCGCTCGGTGCGCATGAGCAGGTACACGAGCTGGAGCAGCGAAGCGAGCGCGGCGGCCACGTAGGTGAGCGCGGCCGCGGTGAGCACCTGCTTGGCACCCTCCTGGTCGATGGCGGAGCCCTGGGCGCCGAGGAAGGCGACGGCGCGGCGCGAGGCGTCAATCTCGACGGGAAGGGTAACCAGCTGGAAGATGACCGTCGCGGCGTAGAGGATGATCGCGAAACGAACGAGTCCCATGTAGCTCATCGACGTGCCGATGATGAGGATGATGAACCAGGCGTTGGACGCGAAGTTGACCACGGGCACGAGCGCCGTCCTGATCTTGATGGGGGCGAAGCCGCGTGCGGTCTGCACCGCGTGCCCCGCCTCGTGGCAGGCGACCGCCACCGAGGCGACGGAGCCCCGTGCGTAGTTCTCGTCGGAGAGGTGGAGGTCATTGTCCCGAGGGTCGTAGTAGTCGGTGAGGGTGCCAGCGACGCGTGTGATGCCCACCGAGCTCGCTCCGCCCTCGTCGAGCATCCTGCGAGCGACGTCAGCACCCGTGCCCCTGAACGAGGCGTCCACCTTGGACCACTTGGCATAGGTTCGCTTGATGTAGTTCTGGGTGATGAGGCCGAGAAGCAGGGAGACGACGATCACGATGATGTACATGGTGTCGACCCCATAGCCAGTGCCGTAGTACATCGTGCTCTCCAATCGGAAAGGTTGCCGTGACGGGTTTGTACCCAAAGGGGAGATGGGCCTTTTCGTAGATTCTACGCGACACAGTGGACATAAACGAAACGGATCGTCTCGCCGCGGGCACGTCCGGACCTAGAGAACCTCGATGTGGCCTTCCTTGACGGTGAGGCCAATCTCACCCGCAAGCAGTCGTTCGAGCTTGGCGCCCACGAGGTCGTGTCGCCAGCCCGTCGAGAGACGGGAGCCCTCGCGATCGGAGACGAAGTCCGCGAGGTCTTCACGGGTCGCGATGAGCTGTGCCGCGATCCCCGACTTCTCGGAGACGACCCGGGTCATAGCATACATGAGGTCGAGTATCCCCTCGACCTCGGCGGAAGGACGTGAGTGGTGCTCCACCTTGGGGAACTTCTCCGGCGGTACGGCCATACCGCGCTCGACGGCATGGACGACCTGGGCGGCGTCACGCTCAGAGAGCTGCTCGGTCCCGCGGATCCTGTGCAGGCGGTCCACCGAGACGGGCGTCCGCTTGCAGATCTCGACGACGACCTCGTCGGGGACGACCCATTTGCGCGGCAGGTCACGTCTCGCCGCGGACTCCTCCCTCCAGGCGCAGACCTCACGTGCCACGGAGAGCTGTCTCCTCGTGAGGGAGCTCGAGCGCTTGAGCTTGAGATAGGCGTCCCGCGGGTCCCTGCGCACCTTATCAGGATCCGAGACCGCGTCCATCTCGGGCATGACCCACGAGAGACGGTCCTTCTCGACGAGATCCGTGATCATGCGCTCGTAGATGGCGGGGAGGTAGCGGACGTCATCCTCCGCGTAGGAGAGCTGCTCGGGGTCGAGCGGACGCATCGACCAGTCGGTGAGCGCCTCGGTCTTGGCCAGGTGAACCCCCTCGTACTGCTCGACGAGAGCACCGTAGCTCGCCTGCTGGCGCATTCCCAGGAAGGCAGCTCCCACCTGGGTGTCGAAGACCGGCGAGCAGGCACAGCCCATCCCCTCGAGGATCACCTCGAGGTCTTGCGTGCAGGCATGGAAGACCTTGGTCGTGCGTGCATCCGAAAGGATGGCGACCAGTGGGGAGAGATCCTCGACGAGGATCGGATCGACGGCGGCGACCTCATTCGCCGTGCCCACCTGGATGAGGCAGAGCTTGGGGAAGTAGGTCTTCTCCCTCAGGAACTCGGTGTCGACGGCGACAACGTGCTCCTTCGAGATGCGATCGCAGAACGACGAGAGTTCCTCGTTGGTGGATATGTACACAAATGCTCCGTGCTTCCGCAGCTCGCGCTCAGATTGGGTACCATCAAACTCGTAGGCACGCTGGAGGGCATGTCTACGATCGTTCATGATACTACCCTCAAACCATCCTCGGCCCCACGGGGAGGCAGCATATGCGCACCCTTATCATTCACAATCCAAAGTCCGGGTTTGGCTCCGACGCCATCTTCGAGTTCGAGCGTGCCCTTCTGAGTCCTGGGGACAAGTGCGACTTTCTCATGACCGACGAGGACTTCTCGGCGTCCGAGGTGGTCTCTGGCGCGGTCGACTACGACCTCGTCGTCGTCTCGGGCGGCGACGGCACCGTGGCGAGCCTGCTCTACGCGCTCAGGGGCACCGGTGTGCCCACGTGCATCTTCCCCTCGGGCACCGCCAACCTCCTCTATGCAAACCTCGGCAACGCCCCCGAGCCCGCCTCGCTCGCACGCGCCTGCAGAATCGGCGAGACGACTCCCATCGACCTCGGCGAGATATCCTGGTTCGACGAGCGTGGGCTGCGCAGCACGCGCGGCTTCGCGCTCATGGCGGGNNCCCCAACAAGGCCACCATGGGCGAGGCCGCCTACTTCGCGGCGGCGCTCGCCAACCCCCGCCCGGAGACGATCCACTACGTGATCAACGTCGACGGGGAGCGCTACGAGCGCGACGGCATCAGCTGCCTCGTCGCCGACAACGCCATGATCCAGGGAGACATCGAGGTCGTGCCCGACAGTCGCATGGACGACGGCGAGATCGAGGTCATCGTCATCGAGACCTCGGACGTGGTCCAGGTCCTGCACCCCCTCCTCGTCGGACTCGTCGACAAGACCGGCAAGTCGCTCGGAAGGCCGCACATCGAGTGCTTCCGCGGCCAGGAGGTCTCAGTAAGGACCTCGAAGGTCATCCCTCTCGAGATTGACGGCGATTCGTGCAGCCCCGGTGTCGGAGGCTACGACGCGCACGTGATTCCCCAGGCGGTCGACGTCATCGTCGACGCCATGAGCCGCTACCACAGGAAGGGCTTCGAGCCCACGCCGCGCTTCCCCGTCGACGACATCCCCTACCCCAAGTTCTAGCGGCCAGCCCTGGCGCCTCGACCCTAGATCACCATCGTGAGCAGCGCGTAGGCGGCCATGCCCACGATCGCGCACCAGATGAGCGAGCCCGTCTTCCGGGCGACGACCACCACGACGGCTGACGCCGCGAAGGGCACCATGGCCTGGACGGGGTTCGTCGCGAAGGCCGAGGGGCTCACGATGTCGTTTGCCACGAGGGCGGCGAAGGCAGCCGCCGGGATGAGTCCGAGCGCCTGCGTGAGCCGGGGCGAGAGCTCGCGGCCCTTGAGGACGAAGAGCGGGATGCAGCGGCAGGCGAGCATGGTCGCCAGGACCGACACGTAGAGGATGGCGAAGTCCGAGAGCGTCATCGTCCTCTCGCCACCTCGAACACCATGCCGGCGACGACGCCCGCGAGGGCGCCGAACAGGATGGCGGGACCCGCAAGCCCCACGAGCTTGCAGACGAGGACGCCCGCGAACGCGACGCCGACCACGACTGCCGTCGTGCGGTTGAGGGGCTGTCCCACGAGAAGACAGACGAAGATCGACGTCATCGCGAAGGAGGTCACCGCCAGCGGGAGGTTGAGCACCGGTCCCACGGCGGTCCCGACGGTGTTGGCGACTCCCCACGAGGTCATGCTCATCAGGTTGACGAGGAGCGCCCTTCTCGGCGTCCACGCCTCGTCGGTCACGAACTTCTCGAGACTCACGCCAAAGCTCTCGTCGGTCACGGTGGCCGAGAAGAAGAAGGCCAGCGGCCTGCTCACGTCGGAGAAGTACGGCGAGAAGGCCGCCGAGTAGAGCATCTGGCGGGTGTTGACGAAGGAGACGCTCGCGATGACCGAGTAGAGCGGCGAGCCCGCCAGCCACATCGAGGGAATCATGAACTGACCGGCGCCCGAGTAGAACGTCATCGAGAGCACGAAAGACATGAGCGGCGAGAAGCCCACCTTGCTCTCCATGATGCCGCACGGCAGGCCGATGGCGAGGTAGCCGAGCATCACGGGCAGGGCGGCGCGAAACGCCGAGAGTATGTCCTCCTTCGTAGGCACAGTGCCCGACACTTTACTCTGATCGAGCGCCTGGGCGCCGGCGTGGGAATGCTTGCAACAAAAATGACACCTGCTATGCCTCGTCGTCCGCGGGGAACCTCACGCCCGCCTGCGCACGGATCTCGTCCATCACGCCGAGCGAGTCGAGGGTCGTCCGCTCGAGCTCCGCGACGCGCTCGACCGCTCCCTCGCCGCCGCGGATGGCCGAGACGAACGTGGCGATCTCGCAGACCATGTCCCTCTCGGGCACGTCGGCCGGGATGGGCTCGCTGGTTCCCGTGCCCATGCGGTAGACCATCCCCTTGTCCTCGTGAACGAAGACTCTCAGGTTGACGGGGCAGGAGGTCTGATCCCACACGAGCGTCGCCTCCTCGCCCTCGATCTGCGACGAGATCATGTCGTCGGACATCTTCCCGTACGAGAGGTTCACGACCTTGTCGCCGTAGTCGAGGAGCGCCTCGCCGGCGAGATCGATGGTTCCGTAGGGGTCGCCGTCAGGACAGCCGGGCACCGGAGCGGTCACCGACGCCGAGAGCACGCGCGACGGACGGCCGAAGAGCGCGACGGCAGGCTCCACGCAGTAGACGCCGATGTCCATGAGCGCGCCCTCGGCAAAGCGGGGGTCGAAGACGTTGAGGCGCTCGCCTTTGCGAAGTCGAGAAATGCGGGACGTGACCTTGGCAAACCTGAACGTGGCGAGACGAACGGAGCCCAGGCGCGGGATGGTCTCGCGGATGCGGTCGAAGGACGGCACGTGGAGGTTCCTCATGGCCTCCATAGCGACGACACCACGCTCGTGAGCCGCGGAGAAGGTCGCTGCGGCTTCGCGCTCGCACGCTGCGAAGGACTTCTCGACGAGGACGTGCTTTCCGCCGCGGATGAGGGCCTGGGCCTGCTTCGCGTGAAGCCCGTTGGGCGTGGCGACGTAGACGGCGTCGACCTCGTCGGATGAGGCGAGCGCGTCGAGGTCATCGAAGAAGAGACGTGCGCCGTAGCGGGAGCCGAAGTCGCGGGCAGACTCCACGTCACGGGAGTAGGCTGCCACGTACGTGGCACCCTCCGCCTCCGCGAGCGCCTCGAGGAACCGCTCGGTGATGCCGCTCCTGCCGATGGTCGCAAACCTCACGTCATCCATGTCTTCTCCCCCGTCGCCTGCGTATCGCGGAGAGGGGTTAGGAACCCCCTCACTGAAGGCATGGTACTATGTTTCGCAATGACACCGACCCACAGGCGCGACGGGGCGGTGGGAGTACTCGGCCAATCGACGGAACGCGGCTTTCGCGAGGTGACGATGACACCAGATCTGCCCTACATTTCCCCGCTCATGGACGTGGCATCGCTCGCTCCGGGCTCGTCGGCGGTCATCGTCGCCGAGACCATCATCTTCTTCACGGTCATCTCCGTGGGCGGTTGGGTCTACGAAACCCTGCTCTGCTTGGTCATGGAGCGCCGCCTCGTCCGCCGCGGCGTCCTCTATGGTCCGTGTTGCCCCATCTATGGCGTCGGTGCCACCTGCGTCTGGCTCTGTCTCGGTTGGATCGAGAGCCCCGTCGGCGTGTTCGTCGCTGGCGCGATCCTCGCCACCAGCATCGAGTACGCCACGGGCACCTTTCTCGTCCACCGCTTCCATCGCAGCTGGTGGGACTACTCGATGTTCCGATTCAACTACCGCGGTCGCATCTGCCTCGCCGCCTCGCTCGTCTTCGGCTTCTTCTCCCTCCTCATCGTGCTCTTCCTCCAGCCTCTCATCTTCGGCGGCCTCGAGATGCTCACAGAGGCGACGCTGATCGATGCGGCGAGCTTCCTCGTGATCTGCTATGCCACGGACATCGTCGCCACCACGCTCTCGCTCGACGCTCGGGCGAGGGAGCGCGTCCTCGACGTGGCGAGGCGGATTCGCAACATCACGTAGTCATCGTGCTTTTTCGTCTCGAAGTCAAGAATGCTGCTACCCTGCAATCATTGTGTTATCCGACGGCAGGTGGCGAGACTTCATGTATTACTTCGATGACAGGGTCAGATACAGCGAGTGCGATGAGAACGAGGACCTCTCCCTCGTCGCGATGATGAACTATCTACAGGACTGCTCCACCTTCCATTCCGAGTCGCTTGGTGTCGGCCTCGACTACCTCAACGACCACCACATGGGCTGGGTCCTCACGGAATGGGAGATCAAGATCGATCGTCTCCCCCACTTCTGTGACACCATACGCACGAAGACCTGGTCCTATGGCATCCACGGATTCCAGGCCCTGCGCTGCTTCGCGATGGACGCTGAGGACGGGGAGCGCCTCGTGACGGCCGACTCGCGGTGGGTCCTCTTTGACCTGCAGGAGCGTCGCATGATGAGAATCCCCGAATCTCAGATGGTCTATCTCTCCGACGAGCCGCGCTGCGACCTTCCCGCCATGCCGCGGCGCCTGGCGGTCGAGGGTCCCTTCGAGGACGCCTCTCCCGTCACGGTCTCCGAGCAGCACCTCGACACGAACCGTCACGTGAACAACGCCCAGTACGTGCTCATGGCGATGGACGCCCTCTCTAAGCTGGGGCTCGCTGCCAATCCCAGGACGCTCGCGGTGCAATACCGCTCGATGGCGCTTCTCGGTGACGTCATCCGTCCGCGCGTCCACCCGCGCGAGTACGGAAGCGACATCGAGCTCCTGTCGCAGGACGGCACCGCCTATGCCGTCGTGCGCATGGAGAATCGCTAGCAGGAAGCACGAGGAGGATCGACGCATGGAGACCAAGCACGTCGTCGCAGCGCTCATCCATGGACCCGAGGGGCTTCTCGCCGGCGAGCGCGCCGACGGTGACCTCAGCGGCTTCTGGGAGTTTCCCGGCGGCAAGGTCGAGCTGGGCGAGACGCCCGAGGAGGCGCTGCGCCGGGAGATCAGGGAGGAGCTCGACGTCGGCATCCAGCTGGCCTGGTACCTCGACACCGTCGAGTACGACTATCCCGACTTCCACCTGAGCATGGACTGCTACGTCTGCTCTCTCGAGGAGGGCGACGTCCCGCACGCGACCGTTCACTCCGAGCTCCGCTGGCTCTCCCCCGGCGACCTTCTCGACCTTCGCTGGCTTCCCGCGGACGAGAAGCTCGTTCGCATGGTCGGGACCCTGTGGGACCAGCTCTTCCAGCCGGAGCACCTCTAGGACCTGCGGTCGCCGCGCCACCGCGTCCTCGGTATTGGGTACTATTGTGACACCATGACGCAAACGGGAGGCACCATGTCCGACTACCAAGACAGTCAACCAGCCCAGCAAGGGGGGCTTTCGACACAGCACGTCATCGAGAGCGCGAGCGGAACGACCTCGCCCGACAACTCGAACTCCGGCCCGGCCTCGTACGTCATCTTCATCGTCGGCATCGCCGTCCTCGCCCTGCTGCTCTCCACCGTGCTCGGGTTCCTCGCTGCGATCATGCCCTACGTGATGCAGGAGATCGGCAGCAGCGTCAACGGCACCAGCTCGAATACGGGCACGGGCTACTCGACGCCCTACAGCACCCCGACGTCCACCCAGGACACCAATAGCCTGACCGGGCAGACCTCCTCGTCGCAGACGCTCACCCTGTCCGAGGCGCTCGACTTGAGCCTCGCGCCCTACACCTCGCTCGTCGACGACGAGGTCTCCGCCTCCGACTACTCCGGGGCGGATTCCGCCGTCTCCCAATGCGTCCGCGACGTCATCAACGCCGACAAGGGCTCCGCCACCTCGGTGGCACGGGACCTCAATGCCGCCGCACGGGATGACTCCACCGCTTCCGAGCACATCGATTCTGCCATCTCCACCTGCGACCAGGCGATATCCGACCTTCAGGCCATCACCGTCCCCGCCTCGGCCAGCTCGTCGGTGCGGACTTCGCTCGACGAGGGCATCTCGGACTCCGAGCAGCGCTGGACATACATCAAGGAGGAGCTGACGCTTCTCGCCTCTGGCGATGACATCTCCTACAACGATCTCTCGAGCTTCGACGCTGAGGTCTGGACCCAGACAGAGGCGGCGGGATCCAGTCTCACCCAGGCGCTCAAGACATCGGCAAGCGAGTAGCGAACATTCGAGAGGCTGGCCATGAGCAAGGCAGACGACGTCTTCATCGGCATGTGCACCGACATCATCGAGAACGGCACCACAACCGAGGGTCAGCGGGTCAGACCGCACTGGGAGGATGGGTCGCCCGCGTACACCATCAAGCAGTTCGGCGTGTGCAACCGCTACGACCTGCGCGTGGAGTTCCCCGCGCTCACGCTGCGACAGACTGGCCTCAAGAGCGCCATGGACGAGATCCTCTGGATCTACCAGCGCAAGTCGAACAACGTCCATGACCTCAAGCCGCACATCTGGGACGAGTGGGCCGACGAGATGGGGTCGATCGGCAAGGCCTATGGCTACCAGGTCGGCCAGGTGAGCCACTACGCCGACGGCGACTACGACCAGATGGACCGCGTCCTCAAGGACCTCGCCGAGAATCCCTACTCGCGACGCATCATGACCAACCTCTACACGTTCTCCGACCTCTCGGAGATGAACCTCTACCCCTGCGCCTACAACGCCATCTACAACGTGACGCTCGAACGGGGGGACAGTCGCCCCACGCTCAACATGCTGCTCGTCCAGCGAAGCCAGGACGTGCTCGCAGCCAACAACTGGAACGTCTGCCAGTACGCGATTCTCCTCATGATGGTCGCGCAGGTGAGCGGCATGAACGCGGGCAGGCTCGTGCACACGATCGCCGACGCGCACATCTACGACCGTCACGTCGACATCGTGCGCGAGCTCATCTCAAGGCCCACCCACCCTGCACCGAAGGTCACCCTCAACCCAGAGGTCTCCGACTTCTACGACTTCACCACGTCCGACCTCCTGGTCGAGGGATACGAGCACGGTCCTCAGGTGACGAATATCCCCATCGCCGTCTAGGAGGCAGTCGTGAACGCGATCGTATCGGTGACAAGGGAGTGGGGCATCGGGCGAGACGGACATCTCCCCGTTCGCAACAGGGCGGACATGCGCCGCTTCGTGCGCCTCACGATGGGTGGAACCGTCGTCATGGGGCGCAAGACCTTCGAGACCTTCCCGGGGGGCCCGCTCAAGGGGCGCAGGAACATCGTGATGACCCGCGACGACGGATACCGTCGAGAGGGTGTCGAGCGCGTGGCAAGCCCCGAAGAGGCCCTTTCGCTCGTCTCGGCGGAAGAACCCGACTCGGTCTGGCTCATCGGCGGAGCGTCAGTGTATAACGCCCTGCTCCCCGCCTGCACGCGCGTCTACGTCACGATGAACGACATGAGCGTCCCCGCAGACACCTTCTTCCCCGACCTCGACGAGAACCCGGACTGGGTCCTCGAGTCCGAGGAGGAGGGCGGAACCACGGAGAAGGGCATCGCCTTCTCCTTCAGGACCTACCGTCTGGCGAAGGCCGCGGAATAGCGAGCGGAACGGTTCTGTCGAGCGTCTCACGACCCGACGAACGTCAGCGAGAGTAACGGCGACTCATCGACTCGCCCAGCCGGCGGGCTCACGGCCCGTGCCAACAAGCCCGAAGGATCCTTTGACGTTATTGCGGACAGGCCAACTGGGCAAACGTCGTTGAGACAAAGAGGCGTTTTCGGTACCAGCAGGTAGCGGACTCGCGGCTCGTGCCAATAAGCCCGAAGGATCCTTCGCCGTTATCGGTGCGCGAGCCGAGGCCACCGTCCCCGAGACCGCTCACCGTGCCTTCGGGTGACAGCGCGCGAGCTGGTTCTCGAGCTGCTCGACGAGGGTGATTCCGTCCCAGCCACGTGCGTCGACGCGCTGCCAGCGACCGTCCNNGCCAGGCCCACTGCCAGCGGGAACAGGAAGAACCCCGAGACGTCGACGTAGTCAACGTAGAGCCCGAAGCCGCTCACGAGCGTCGACGCCGCGACGCGATGGTCGGCGCTCGTGACGAGACCGGGGTAGGAGACCTTTTCGACGCGCGGGTGGCAGCTCAGATAGGCAGCGACCACCTGCGCCGCATCGCTCGACCGATGCCACCCGTCGAGACGGGCACGGGCAAGCGAGGGTGCCTTCTCGGCATCGTCGCATGACTCAGCCGCCTCGGCCGCAAGAGATGCGACGAGCTCGTCGTCAACGCCGCGTGCGACGCCGACGGCAGCGATGTCGTCGAGAAGTGAGACCGCGACGTCCGCGCCGAGTCGGACGGCCGGACATCCGAGCGGGCCGCATGCGCTCACGTCGACGCAAAGGGAGCGGCCAGCGTCATGCGCTTCTCTCGCCGCAGTCCTGATGTCGAGACAAGTGACGGGCGAAGCGGACAGCAGGCCCCTCGAGCTGTCGAGAAGCCCGACGACGGCGTCGCAGGGCACCACAAGGACGCGCGCGGCACCCAGTCCCCTCGCGAGCGTCCGAAGTCGGTCGTCGACCTCCCCCATGAGCCCCTCCCCCGTTCGCTGCCGACAAGTCCTACGAACGAGGGCCGCCACACGGCGGCCCTCGGGTGATCGTGCATGACGACGCCGCTTCGGCATCTCCGCCAGCCCTACATCGTGCGGTCGGCTATCTCCTTCGTGACGTCGGCGACAAAGTCAGCAATCTCGCGTTCGACGGTCTCGTTAGAGCGGTCACGGACCGAGATGGTGCCGGCGGCCGCCTCCTTCTCGCCGAGGATGAGCATGTACGGCACGCGGTCAATGCTCCTGGCCTCGCGGATCTTGTAGCCG
>DCZG01000071.1:0-6356 GCA_002331575.1 Atopobium sp. UBA2090
CGAGATGTGCAAGGGCTCCGACATCGGCAAGTTCACGGGCTACTACTACACGTTCTCGATGGCGGCCCAGACCGTGACCCCCATCGTGGCCGGATGGCTGATGGCGAATGTAAGCTATCGATCACTATTTGTATACGCGACCGTGTTTGTCTTCGCGAGTTTCGTTACCATGCAGTCTGTGCATCATGGCGACACCACGAACATCGAGAAGCGCGGGCTGGAGTCCTTTGACGCCGACTAGCGCGTGAGGGGAGACACCATGGATTCCAAGCTGCTCAAGGGTGCGGGCATCGTCGCGGGCGCCACCGCCCTCGCCGCCGGGACCGCCTGCTTCATCGTCGCGCCACGTCGGGGAGACACCGCCGTCGACGTGCGCTGGGAGGTCATCCGCCGTCATCGCTACGCGCACCGCGGCCTTCACGACCTCACGATCGGCGTTCCCGAGAACTCGCTTCCCGCCTTCCGCCGAGCCCGCCAGTACGGCTTCGGCGCGGAGCTTGACGTGCACCTCACGGCTGACGACCAGGTCGTCGTCATCCACGACTCCGATACGAGCCGCATGTGCGGCGTGCCCGGCACCGTCGAGGAGATGAGGCTCGACCAGGTGCGCGAGCTTCGCCTTGCGGGAACCGGCGAGCAGATCCCGACGCTCGACGAGGTGCTCGCCGTGTTCGAGCCCCGCGAGGGCGAGGACGCGCCCGCCCCGCTCATCGTCGAGGTCAAGAGCTACTGCGACGACGAGGAGCTGCTCACCCTGAAGGCGCTCGCGGCGCTCGATGCCCACGGCGTGACCTACTGCGTCGAGAGCTTCGACCCGCGCGTGCTCTCGTGGCTGCGCACGAACAGGCCGGACGTGGTCAGGGGTCAGCTCTCCGAGAACTTCCTGCGCGACGGACGAAGCACCCTCGCGTTCCCCGTGGCGCTCGGTGCCACGCTGCTCATGGGCAACGTCATCGGCCGACCGGACTTCGTGGCCTTTCGCTTCGAGGACCGCAACGAGGTCGGCGCGGTCCGTCTCGCCTGCGGACGCCTGGGCGCCCGGCTGGTCACCTGGACGGTGCACACCAAGGCGGACCTGCTCAAGTCGGAGGCCGAGGGTGCCCCGGCGATCTTCGAGGGCTTCGTCCCCGACAGCGCCTCGACCATCCGCTAGCCCGGGGTCACTTTCCGAAGTTCCGGCGGTGATGGTGGCCCATGCGCCGCTTGAGGTCACGGTTGCGCAGGTTCTCGACGGTGCTCTCCATGCCGCGAGGCACGTAGCCGATCGCGTTGACGTCTGAGGGCAGGTAGGCGACAAGGCCCAGCCGGTCGGTCTGCTCCATGCGGGCTGGCTTCTCGCCCGGGGTCGCCTCCAACGCGAAGACCGACGCCCCCTTCGCGGTGAGCCGGTCCTCGTACTCGCTCGACGGCCCCTCGACGCCAGCCTCGCGCGCGTCATCGGTGCTCCAGAGGAGGTCGTAGCCGGCGATTCCGAGCTCCACGAGCGTGTAGTCCCTGAGCGGCTGGCTGTCGGTCTTGAGTCGTATGACGCCGCCTGGCGCGAGCACCCTGCGATAGTCGGCGAGACGGTCGATGTCGGTGAGGCGCCTGCGCGCCTCGCGGGTGCGGGGGAACGGCGTGGGGAAGTTGAGGTAGATGCGCGAGAGCTCGCCTGGCGCGAACATCTCGGTCACGCGCATGCCCGAGCCGGGGACGATGACCACGTTGTCAAGGCCGCTCTCGCAGATGAGCTGCGCGGCGTAGACGATGCAGAGCGGCTCCGTGTCCATGCCCACGAAGAGCACGTCGGGATTCTCCTTCGCCATCGCGGCCACGAACGACCCCTTGCCGCAGCCGAGGTCGAGACGAACCTCCGAGAAGCGAGCGAGCCCCTCCCGCGTGAGCTGATGACATGCCTCCGCCCACCGTCCCGCCCAGGCGTAGGGATCGGGTTCGATGGCATCGGCATAGCGCTCGAGTCGGTCCTCGAGCACGAAGTTCTTCGAGACGCGTGCGTGGATGCCGTGCATGTCGCTTCCCTAGAGCAGCTGGTCGAGCGTGGAGCCGTACGAGGGGAGAAACTCCCGCACGAAGTCCGCGACCTCGGGCAACTGCGCCGCCATCTCGCCGACCTTCTCCCGCGTGGTCTTCTCGGCGGTCCTGAACTCGGCGTTTCCCGCCTGGGACTCGTCGATGCACTTGATGAGGGCGGAAATCTTGTCAGCGGCCTTGACCAGGCGGCGGAGGTAGGCGTCCGACTCGTCGCCCGTGCCGCGGAAGATGGCCTCGTAGGTGGGGCGGAGGTCCTCGGGGAGCGTCGAGAGGATCGTCTCCTCGGCGCTCGCCTCCACGTCCTTGTAGGCATCGTGGATCGAGCCGTTCGCGTACTTCACCGGCGTCGGCATGTCACCCGTCACGATCTCGGACATGTCGTGGTAGATGCCCATGAGCGCGGCCCGCTCGGCGTCGAGGCCGCGACCGTAGCGCACGTTGCCGATCGTGGCGAGGCAGTGGGCGATCGCGGCGACCTCGAGCGAGTGCTCCGAGAGGTTCTCGGGGCGGGAGCTCCTCATGAGCGCCCAGCGCTCGATGTACTTCATCCTCGAGAGGAGCGCGAAGAAGGTGGATTGGTCTGACATGGGTCGCCTCCTGCGTCGGCGGGTCATTCGACGGACAATCGTAGCCCATTCGGGGGGCTCGGGCTACTCGTTGATGTGCACGTGCGGCTTGTCGGTGTACTCGTGGTCGCCGCCCATGTAGACGAAGTAGTCGGCGAGGGAGTCCGCGAGCGACTGGTCGTGCGTGGCGATGACGAGGGTCTTTCCGGCGGCCTTGAGCTCGTCGAGGAAGCCGAGAAGCCACTTCCTCGTCTTGGCGTCGAGCCCGTTGAGCGGCTCGTCGAAACAGTAGACGTCGGGGTTCATCGAGAGGATGCAGGCGATGGCGACCTTCTTCTGCTCGCCGCCCGAGAGCGCGTAGGGGGCGCGCTCGCGCAGGTCGTCGATGCCCACGAGCGTGCAGACGTCGTCCACGCGCCGTGCGACCTCGTCGCCGCCCAGGCGCATCTGGCGCGGGCCGAAGGCGATCTCGTCCGCCACGCTCGGGCAGAAGAGCTGCGCCCCGGAGTCCTGGAAGATGAAGCCCACGCGCTGGTGGAGGCGCTTTGCGAAGGCAGCGTCGCGCATGCTCCGCTCGGTGACGGGCTCGCCGTCAAAGCGATAGCTTCCGCGCTGTGCCAGCACGAGCCCGCTCATGGCCCTGAGCAGCGTGGACTTGCCCGATCCGTTGTCCCCCATGAGCACGACCGAGTCGCCCGCGTCGATCTCGAGGTCGATGTGGCGCAGCGTGGGGCGGTCGTCATAGGCGTAGCAGAAGTCCGAGAAGCTCATGAGCGCATGGGTCGACTCATGGTGGGGCGCGTGGAGCGTCGCGGCGTGGTCGGGATGGTGGGTCATGTTACATCAGCCCCTGAAGGTAGGCGAAGATGGCGACGAGAAGCCCGAGGGCGACGATCCAGGCGACGTCGGAGGTGCGCCAGGCGTGGCCGGCGGGGAGGACGTACTCGCCGTCGAAGCCTCGGCAGCGCATCGCCTCGTAGGTGGTCTCGGCTGAGTCGTTGGCTCGCAGGAAGAGCATGCCGCCCACCCCGCCGAGCGAGCCGGCCTTGTCGTCGTTTCTTCCCACGCTGCGCAGCCGCAGCGCCGTGAGCATGTCCACGGCAACCGTGCCCAGGTCGTAGATGCCGCGCAGGGCGAGGTCGAAGGTGAGGACGACCACGCTCGGGACGTGGAAGGAGCGCAGCGACCCCGTGAGCTCGCCGACGGGCGTGGTCACGGCGACGATCATGGCGACGCCCACCGAGACGAGCACCTTCGTCCCCACGAGCACGGCCGAGTGCGACTGGCCGAGGAGCGTGGCGGGCAGCATGAGGACGACGGTGAGCACGGCCGCCCCCGCCGAGACGGGCACGACCCTGCCGAGCCCGTCGGCGGGCAGCAGGCAGGTGCGGACGAGCACGACGGCGAGCATGACGATGACAAAGAGGTAGTTCGAGGAGAGCGACGTGAGCAGGATGCAGGCGAGACCCATCACGAGCTTGAGCGGCGCGGACGGCGAGAGGGGCGTGGCGCGCCCGGCATCGAGTCGCAGCCGCGACAGGAGCGCCGTCATCGAGAGCAGACTGCGCGCGAGAAAGCCGTCGCGGTCGCTGCCGGGGCGGTAGTCCTCCGACGCGGCAAGCCACGACGGCAGGGTCCCGGACGCCCTGTCCTTCTCGCTAGCCAAAGTCGACGTCCCTCCTCGCGGCTCCCGCGAGCAGGCGGAAGACGATCACGAGGAGCGATACCCCGATGACGGCCGAGAGCACGTAACCCACCCAGTCGGGTAGCGAGCCCGCTGAGTAGTCGGGGAGAAGGGCGCTCCACTCCCATCCGCCCGCCATGCCGGAGGGCGTGTAGCCGACGAGCGCGGTGAGGTCCTCGGTGCCCCACTCGCCCCAGGCATCGCCCGCGGCGAGAAGCCCGAGCGGGGTTGCGGCGACGAGGGCAGCGACGAGGACGAGGACGGGCCTCAGGGCGACGATGCCGCTGGGCTCGTCGCCCCCGCGCTCGAGGCAGAACGTCGGCGCGGAACGTCGCACGAAGGCGAGGATGCCGACGGTGAACGCCGCCTCGGCCATGCCCCACAGGGTGAGGTGCCCGAGCATCATGGCTGGCACGGAGACCCAGAGTGGATACGGGCAGAAGAGGGCGTTGCCTGCGGCATCGGAGAAGAGCAGGGGCTGGAGGCCGAGCTCAATTGACGCGACCAGTGCGGCGCAGTTGATGCCCACGTACGACCCGACCGCGGCGGCGACGAGCTCGTTCTTCTCGCCAGCCCTGTGGCCTCGGACGAAGCGGTATACGCCGTAGCCGACGAGCGGCAGCACGAAGGCCATGTTGAAGCAGTTGGCTCCGAGGGCGAGCACGCCGCCGTCACCGAAGAACACGGCCTGGATGGCGAGGGCGATGCTCACCGAGAGCACGGCCGCCCACGGGCCGAAGAGGATGGCGACGAGGGTTCCGCAGACGGCGTGGCCGGTGGTCCCGCCCGGCATGGGGATGTTGAACATCATGGAGAGAAACGAGAAGGCGGCGGCGATGCCCAGGAGGGGCATCTTCTCGGCGGGGACGGTCTCGCGAACCCGCCGCACCGCATGGGCCCAGACGGGAACCATGGCGAGGCCAAGCACGCCGCAGGTCGAGGGGCTGAGATAGTTCTCCGGTATGTGCACGTCTCCTCCTCCCAAGAGGTCGCCGACGGTCTGGGGCCTCCTATTCTATCCGCTGGGGCGCCTGCTGCTGTTTCTCGCGTGGAACGTTCAGGATTCCAAGCGATGTCAGGTCAGAAATGTCGAACAGTCCCAGGTAGAACCCAGTATTTCTTCAGGATGCCGACTTTGTCCTTGTGCTTCAAACATGGGAGCTGGCGCCTTTGCGCCTCTTCCGCGAGGTCGGGGAGTATCATCCCTACGGATTCGACTTCCTATGTTGGAGGCGCACATGGCCCGCAGGAGACACCATATCGTTCGCAATGTGATTCTCATCGTCGTGCTCGCGGTCGTCGTGTGCGCGGCAGTGCTCGGCGTGGGTGCCGCTCACGTCTACACCCAGTCCCTCGAGGCGCGCACGCAGTACGCCACGCTCTCCCAGGAGATCTCGAGCGGCGACGTGGACGGGGCGAAGACGACGACGTCGGAGCTCAAGGCAAGCGTCCAAGGGATCGTCAGCGAGCTCGACTCGCCGCTCTGGGCGATCGCCGGGAAGCTGCCCGTGCTCGGAACCGAGGTGTCCACGGCCCGCACGCTCGCGTCGACGGCGAGCACCCTCGTCAACGACGCGATCTCGCCCGTGGTCGAGGACATGTCAACGCTGCAGAACGACGGCGCCATCGACTCCGCCGGCGAGGTCAGCGTCTCGGGCCTGCTCTCGAACCCCGTGGACACGACCTCGATGCTCTCTTCGATCTCGAGCGCCGAGTCGATCGTGAGCGCGTGCCAGGAGACCGTCTCCGCGCTTCCCGCGTCCCAGATTCCGCAGCTGGAGTCCGCCCGCGAGGAGATGACCTCGGGCCTCACGTCCACCGACACCACGCTCGGGGAGTACTCGTCGCAGCTCGAGGCGGTGTCTCAGGCGACCTCGTCGATTTCGTCCCTCGTCTCGTCGGCGACGGGCGCATAGAGCGTCTCGCCGGTTTGTCTCTGCGAGAGCCTGAGCTTTGCAGCCAGACCCTCTTCACAGCGGCGATGACGCGGAACGCTAGCTGAAAAACGCTATACGAAGGAAGGATTTCAGGTGCATAACGCTGTTTTTCAGCCGTTCGTGTAGCGTTTTTCAGCT
>DCZG01000071.1:6380-8506 GCA_002331575.1 Atopobium sp. UBA2090
CCCCCGGAATCCTAGCTCTCTGGCGGTTCCGGGGGTGCCTCAGGTTGTCAGACCGTTCTACTCGTCCTCGTCCAGGATGTTCTGGAGCGTGGCCATGAGCGGCGGGATGATCTGCTTCTTTCGGCTCACCACGCCCGGGAGGATGGCCATCCCGTCCTTGGGCTCGACCTCGAAGGCGCGCTCGACGATCTCGTCGGTGCCGTTGCCGTAGTAGAGGAGGTCGGTCGTCTTGGTCTTCACGTCGGTGAACATGTAGAAGACCATCGGGAGCTCTTCGTCCTTGGCGGCCTCGGGGAGCCAGGGACCCACGAGCTGCTCGGCTGCCCTGCGGCTGTTGTCGGTCATGTACGAGCCCTGNNCCCTGGCCGACGCCGAACTTGACGTTGCCGCGCGAGAAGACCTTGAAGTCCTGGTGGAAGACCTCCTCGGCCGTGCGGCCGGTGAGGTCGGCGCCCGCCTCGAACATGGAGTCGGCGTACGTGGGGATGTCCACCTTGGCGATCTCCGCCAGCGCCTCGGCCGCGGCCTTGTCCTTCGGCGTGCAGGTGGGGGAGCGGAACATGAGCGTGTCGGAGAGGATGGCCGAGAGCATGAGCCCGGCGATGTTCTCGGGAATCTCGACGCCCGTCTCCTGGTAGATGCCATAGATGATGGTGCAGGTGCATCCCACGGGCACGAGCCGGAACCACACGGGGCCGCTCGTCTCGAGGCCGCCGATGCGGTGGTGGTCGATGATCTCCATGATCTCGGCCTGCTCGAGGCCGTCTATCGCCTGGGAGCGCTCGTTGTGGTCAACGAGGATGACGTGCTTCTTCTGGACGTTCAGCATGTTGGGCGAGCTCACGAGACCGACGTAGTTGCCCTCCTCGTCGATGACGGGGAAGAAGCGGTGGCGCGACTTGGCCATGATCTTCTGGGCGTCGTCGACCGAGGTGTTGAGGCTGAACTTGAGGATGTTGCCCTCGAGCATCTTGGCGCGCACGGGGATGGACATGCTGATGAGACGTGCCGCGGCGTAGGTGTCGTACGGCGTGACGATGATGGCGCAGCCGTGACGCTCGGCGGAGGCGATCACGCGCTTGGAGACCTCGGCGCCGCAGCAGATGATGACGCAGCCGGCGTCGCACTCGACGGCGAACTGCTGGGTCTCGTAGCGGTTGGTCACGAGGACGATGTCGCCGGGGAGGACGGAGTCCTCCATCATCTCGGGCGTGGTGCCGACCCGGATGTGGCCCTCCTTGATGCGGCCGTTGGGGTCGCCGATGACCATCTCGCCGTTTAGGGTCTGGATGATGTTGGAGTACTTGGTCTTGGACTCCGCCAGGGCGCCGGTGTCGAAGATGTCCATGTTCGCGTTGGCGATGTCCTTGACGGCGATGAGGCCGACGAGGTCCTTCTTGCCGTTGGTGACGCAGAGGGTGTCGAGCCGAATCTGCTGCATGAGGTTCCATGCGGCGAAGAGGCTCATCTCCTTGTCGATGCCTGGCTGGTGCTGGACCTCGATGTCCTTGATCTGCGGCGTCACCGTGGTGATGAGGGGCGGCTCCGAGAACCCGAAGTGCTTGAGCACGAAGGCCGTCTCGCGGTTGATGGTGCCGGCACGGCGGGCCTCGTAGATGGGCTCGTCGATCTGGTTCTTGAGGTAGGCGTAGGCGATGGCGGAGCAGATGCTGTCCGTGTCTGGGTGAAGGTGTCCGATGACGTTGACCTTGCGGATTGCCTCTGGCATGCTGAGCCCCTTCTCGCCTTTCGTCGCCGGGACGTTCACGACGACACGTTTTTTGACCACTCGTATAAGGATTGTGGCACGCTGGCGCCGCGTATGCCTCCGCCGTCGGGCGAGGCAAACGAATAGGTGGCGCGAGCGGCGCATTTTCAGGACGAACTTGAAGATGTCGTGCAAACGGTGTTTCGGGTGTGAGTCATCGCGCTGTGGTCACGCGGTGCGCTTCTCCCGTAGAATGTCCGTGACAACCGACGTGATCTCCGAGGAGTGACAATGGCCGAATTCGTGTATCAGTTCTACAAGGCCCGCAAGGCGCATGGCGACAAGGTCATCCTCGATGACGTGACCGTCGGCGTGTATCCCGGCGCCAAGATCGGCGTCGTCGGCCCCAACGGCGCGG
>DCZG01000071.1:8582-8731 GCA_002331575.1 Atopobium sp. UBA2090
AGCAGGAGCCGCCGCTCGAGGAGGACAAGACCGTCATCGAGAACGTCCGTCTCGCCTTCGGTGACATCATGGCCAAGGTCGAGCGCTTCAACGAGATCGGCAACGAGATGTCGGACCCCGACGCCGACTTCGACGCGCTCATGGACGAG
>DCZG01000078.1 GCA_002331575.1 Atopobium sp. UBA2090
TAGGCAAACGAATCCCCCGACAATGTGCCCGAGAGGGCACGGATTGCGAGGGAAGCATGTCCAAGACGACCAGGAAGACCTACACCCCCAAGTTCAAGATGGCGGTCGCGACCGACGTCCTGAGGGGCGACAAGACGTTGAGCGAGGTGGCCGCCGCCCATGGCGTGTCGCCGTCGCTGGCCTGCGAGCGGCGCGACCAGCTCCTCGACTCGGCCGACGCGGTCTACGGAAGGACCGGGCCGGAGCGGGAGAGGAGGAGGCGGGAGGAAGCCACGCGTGAGGAGCATGAGAGGGCGAAGGCCACGATAGGCCGGCTCACGCTCGAGCGCGACTTCCCCCGTCGGTTTTGCGACGACCACGGCCTCGGCGTCCCTCCGCAGGGAGGCGGCCTCCGCCGAGCGGCCGGAGGGGCTGACGCGCAGGCGCGCCTGCGAGCTCCCGGACGTGTCGCGGTCGACCGGCCACGGCAGGCCGCGAGCCCCCGAGGCGGCTACGTGACCCTCGACGGGAGGCTCTACTGCGCCGGGCCGGCGTGGCACGACAGGGAGCTGCTCGTCGGCGTGTGTTGCGTCAACCAAAACTGAGCCACCGACGTCATCTTTTTCTGAGCCACGGCGTCACGGCATCTGCGCCGCCTTCTTATCCTGTTGCATGAGCGCATGTCGCATGCGCCAGGACTCGCCGTGGAACTGCACGAGCCTACCGTGGTGCACGATGCGGTCGATCACCGCGGCAGCCATCTGGTCGTCACCGAAGACGGTTCCCCACCTCGAGAACTCGAGGTTGGTGGTGATCACGAGCGACTGCCTCTCGTAGGCGTCCGAGATGACCTGGAACAGCAGCCTCGCCCCGTCCAGGTCGAGCGGCAGGAACCCCAGCTCGTCTATCACGAGAAGCCTCGCGCGACCCAGCTGCGAGAGCTCGCGGTCCAGCCGGGCCTCCCCCTTGGCACGGCGCAGGCGCATGACGAGCGACGAGGCGGTGAGGAACCTGGCTTCGACGAGGGATGCGCAGGCGAGTGCGCACAGCGCACAGGCAAGGTGGGTCTTGCCCGTACCGGAGGCCCCCATGAGCACGAGGTCCTCGTGCGCGCCGACGAAAGAGAGGGACTCCAGGTCGGCGCGACCGAACCCCTCGGGGAACGACACCGACGTCCAGTCGTAGCCCTCGAGCGTCTTGGCATAGGGGGCGGCACAGCGGCGAAGGAGCTGCCTTCTCTTGGAAGCATCCCTCGATGCGGCCTCGGCCTCGAGGTAGCCCAGCAGGTACTCGCGCTGTCGCGGCGTGCCACCCGCCGCCCATTCGGCGAGCACCGACCTGGTGAGTGAGCAGCGCGACCCCGCGACGAGGGCGCGCCCGACGACGTCTGTCACGATGCATCGACCTCCCTCAGGAACCCGTCGTAGACGGTGAGGTCGGTGACGCCCGCGTCCGAGCGACCCGCCGCCATCCTCCTGGCCACCATGTCGACGGACGCGGCATCGGGGAGGGCGCCGCGCACACAGACCTCGGCTGCGGCTCCGACGGCGACGTCGAACCCGAAGGAGTCGCTGGTGGCCGACACGGCACGCAGGACCTGCCGCCTTGCCGCCACGTCGGCCCTGTCCAGCACGTCGCGTAGCACTGGCGGCACATCGGCCCTCAACGGTGACTCCGACCAGGCCCGCGGGCGTGCTGTGAGCGCCGGGATGAGCGAGGCGGGGTCACGTACCGTGCCACCGGCGTCCGACCAGGCCCTGGGAAGCGTCGCGGCATGCCGTCCGTGCTCGTCGAGGATCTCGACGCCGTCGGCGCGCATACCCACGAGCATCCACCTGTCGTGCCAGTAGGGACCTGCGCAGTAGCGGACGCTGCCAACCGTGACGCACCCCTGCTTGTCGGCTCTCCTGCGCTCCCAGCGCACGGCGTCGAAGCCGACGCCGGGGAGTGCCGACAACGCATGACGGTCCTCCGCGAAGACCTCGGAGATCACGACGTGGGCGCGGTAATGCTCCTCGCCAAGCAGTCTGTCGCATCCAGCAAACAGAGATGAGGCGAGCACGGCGAGCGACGGTGCCGCTGGCGGCGGTGACATGAGGTTGCGCCCCGGGAACCCAACGGCATTCTCCACGGAGCCCTTCTCGTGCCCCGCGTAGGGGTCGCGGCAGGTCGACCTGCGGCCGTAGTGCGCCCCGGACTGCGAGAACGGCGACGGCTCGCGCACGACCCCGCACAGGCGCCTGCCCGCCTCGGTGGCGTTGTCCAGGACGAGCTCGGAGGGCACGCCTCCGACATGCTCGAACAGCGCCCGGAGGCCCGCGCAGAGACACTCCGCGGCCTCGGACACGGGGGCCACGCAGAAGCGGGCGTTCGACTGCGGGAAGGCCATCACCAGCACGTGGAGCTCGACGCGCTCCCCGTCGAGGACGGCGACCGCGTGGCCGATGCCCGCTTGCGCCACCCCGGCCGGCCAGACGAGCTCCAGGTACCCGTCTCCCGCGGGGGCGTCCTCGCGGAGCCTCCCCGCCAGCCTCTCCACCGACGAGAGGGAGCCGGGATATCCGTGCTCTCGGACCAGCACGTCGAACACCCTCCTCGCGGTCCTCCTCTGCTTCCTCGGCAGCCTGGCGTCCTCCTCGATCCAGCCGGCGACCAGCGCCTCGTACGCGTCGGTCGCCGGGTGCGCGGCGTCCCTCCTCGTCGGCGGCCTGGGGCTCATGTCCTCCATCGAGACGTACCTCGCCACGGTGTTCCTGCTGATTCCGAGCAGCCTCGAGATGTCCCTCCCGGAGTCGCCCCTCGCGTGCATCGCCCTGATATCCTCTTGGGTGGGCCTGG
>DCZG01000128.1:0-8350 GCA_002331575.1 Atopobium sp. UBA2090
GTGAGGGAGTGTCTCGACGGCATCGATGACACCGTCGCCTTCGTCGACAAGGTCATCGAAGGTGTTCGCGCCGACGAGGTGAAGCTCAGGGCGTCGAAGTCCATGTCGCTCGCCGACGTGATGCTCACGGGGAAGAACACCGACAGCGAGATTCTCGTCGACCCCATCCCCAACGTCTACTTCACCCGTGACACCTTCTCGGTGATCGGCGGTGGAGTGAGCGTCAACCACATGCGCTTCGCGACGCGACGACGCGAGTCCCTTCTCGGCACCTACCTCTTCCGCTACCACCCCGAGTACGCCGACGCGCCTCTCTGGTACGACCGAGGCCTCCCGTATCATATCGAGGGCGGCGACATCCTCGTCCTCGGGCCGACCGTCGTGGGCATCGGCATCTCTGAGCGGACCCAGCCGGCTGCCATAGACTGCATCGCACGGCAGCTCCTCTGGAGCGAGCGCCGCTCGGGCGTGGAGCGCGTGTTCGCCTTCTCGATTCCCCACAAGCGTTCCTTCATGCACCTCGACACGGTCTTCACCCAGGTGGACGTCGACACGTTCACGGTTCACCCCGGCATCCTCGGGACGCTTCGGGTCTTCGAGCTCACGAGGGGGAGACGCGAGGGCGAGGTGTCGATCAAGCAGATGGACGGTGCGCTCGACGTCATTCTCGCCAAGGCGCTCGGCCTTCCTGCGGTGCGTCTCATCAAGTGCGGCGGAGACGACCCGATCGCCTCGGCTCGCGAGCAGTGGAACGACGGTTCGAACACCCTCGCGGTCCGTCCCGGGCGCGTCTTCGTGTATCAGCGCAACGCCGTGACCAACGGCATTCTCGAGAAGGCCGGGCTGGAGCTCCTCGAGATACCCTCGGCAGAGCTGTCGCGCGGTCGTGGCGGCCCGCACTGCATGAGCATGGCGTTCTGGAGAGATGACGTCTGCTAGCCCGCCATCGTCCCAGCTCAGGGTAAAATGGCTCCCACCGAACCTGCGGATCGCCCTCGGCGACCCCTAAGAAAGGATTTGCGCATGTCAGACATCAGCCTCTCGGGCAGGAGCTTCCTCAAGCTCCTCGACTTCACCCCCGACGAGATTCGCTACCTCCTGGAGCTCTCCGCTGACCTCAAGGCCAAGAAGCACGCCCACGAGCCCCACCGCTACCTCGAGGGCAAGAACATCGTCCTGCTCTTCGAGAAGACGTCGACGCGCACGCGGTGCTCGTTCGAGGTCGGGGGCATGGACCTTGGCATGGGCGTCACCTATCTCGAGCCCGGCAGCTCCCAGATGGGCAAGAAGGAGTCCATCGAGGACACGGCTCGCGTTCTCGGTCGCATGTACGATGGCATCGAGTATCGCGGCTACGAGCAGTCCAAGGTCGAGACGCTTGCAGCATTCTCTGGCGTGCCCGTGTGGAACGGCCTCACGACGGAGTTCCACCCCACGCAGATGCTCGCCGACATCCTCACCATGCAGGAGGAGTTTGGAGGGGACCTTCGCGGCCGCAAGCTGACCTTCATGGGTGACGCCCGCAACAACGTGGGCAACTCGCTCATGGTGGTCTGTGCGAAGCTGGGGATCGACTTCTGCGCCTGCGGTCCCGTGGAGAACATGCCCGCCGACGAACTCGTGGACACCTGTCGTGCGGTCGCCTCCGAGACGGGTTCGACGATCACCCTCACGAGCGACGTCTCGGAGGGCGCACGCGGGGCGTCCGCCATCTACACCGACATCTGGGTTTCCATGGGAGAGCCCGATGACCTCTGGGAGCGGCGCATCAAGCTCCTCTCGCCCTACCAGGTGAGCGCCGAGGTCATGGCGCAGGCCGAGCCCGACGCCATCTTCATGCACTGCCTGCCGAGCTTCCACGACACGCACACCACCATCGGCGCCGACATCGCCAAGAAGTTCGCCCTGCCCGAGATGGAGGTCACGAACGAGGTCTTCGAGGGTCCCCAGTCCCGCGTCTTCGACGAGGCGGAGAACCGCATGCATACGATCAAGGCAGTCATGTACGCTACGCTCAAGTAGGTAACACCTCAACGTGAGATTGAATGAGGGAGGTCACCCAGGGGGAGACCTCCCTCATTTTCGTGCGGAACTCTCGGTCTCCCTGCATCGGGTGTCCCTTTGGCTGCCAAAGGTGCCAACGCCCTTTGGCAGCCAAAGGGACACCCTCCGACGAGCCCGTGTCAAAAATCGGTCAGGATCCTATGCTGTTATTGGCACCCTTCCAACTGGGCAAACGTCGCCGAGACAAAAGGACCTTATCGGTACTTGCAGGCAGATTGCTTGCGGGTCGTACCAATAGCCGAAAAGGATCCTTCTGGCTTAGTGGTGACGGCTTCATCAGACATTTGCGGATACTCCCACGACGAGATCGGACACGGCTTCGAGCCATGAAAAAGCCCCCTGCGGAAACGGTTCCCGCAGGGGGCTTGCTGCCGTCACGAGATGGTTAGTCGTCCATGTTGGTATAGGCGGTGCTCCAGTCCTCGTAGAGCGTCTCGGACG
Organism: Atopobium sp. UBA2090; assembly: GCA_002331575.1. Lineage (GTDB taxonomy): Bacteria > Actinomycetota > Coriobacteriia > Coriobacteriales > Atopobiaceae > Olsenella_D. The sequence goes on from DCZG01000128.1 coordinate 2,506, forward strand.
GGTACTTGTACTCCGAGCCTTCGGGCGTGAGGACGCGCTTGTCCCCCGAGGTCGAGAGCGTGTACGTGTTCGGGGCGTCGGGGAGCGTGTCGGTGTCACTGTCGGGGTTGTCGACGGTCACCTCGCTGCCGCTCTGAGTCCAGACGATCGACTCGTTGTAGGTGTCGGCGTCGACCTCCTCCTGGGTCACGTCGCTGCTCGTTCCCCAGTAGAGCTTGAAGGTTCCGGTGCCGTCGGGGTTGAGGATGAAGGTGTAGACCCAGGTGTCACCGTCGTACTGCCAGATGGCGTAGTACGTCCCCGCGGCCGATGCGTCCGTCGGCGTGGTCGGCGTGGTCGTCGTGGTGTCGTTCTTGTTCGTGAGCGGCTGGTTCGTCGTGGTGCCCTTGTCGCTCGTGCTGTTGTTCTGGGTCGTGAGCGGGTGGTTCGTCGAGGTTCCGTTGTTGTTCGTGGTGGTGTTCTGCGTCGTGGTGGGCGTCGTCTTGCTCGTGGTCGTTGTGGAGGTCGAGAACCTCGGAAGGACGAAGAAGATGACGGCCGCGATGACGACGGCGGCCGCCGCGATGATGCCGATGACGAGGCCCTTATTCGACTTGCTTGGCGTGCCGGTGTAGGCGGTCTGCGTGCTCGCATAGCCGGGCTGGGTCTGCACGTACGCTGACGGTGCGGGAGGAGCCTGCGTGTAGCCAGCTCCCTGCGGCTGCTGGGCATAGCCGGTGGGCATCGGTGCCGACTGCGTGTAGTCGATTGGGCGTGGCGCTGTCTCGGGAGATGCCGGCGCCGCCGCAGTCGGTGCGGCTCCAGGGACGAAGTCGGGTGCTGCTGCCGGCATCGCTGCCGTCGGCTCAGCGCTCTTCTCGTGCGCGAGCGATCCGTCGGCGTTCACCTCGATCGGCGTGATGTTGATGGGCGCAGGAATCTCGACCGGGGATGCGTCGGGATCGCTGGCGTCGACGGACTCGGCTGAGACGCTCGAGAGCTTGAGGCCGCAGTTGGGGCAGAACGTCGACCCCTCGGGGACCTCTTGCCCGCAGTGTGGACAGAACATGTTTGCTCCTTTTGCCGATTCGGAATTCGCCGATGGCTCCGTAAGCCACTGGGTACTTGTTATGTATCCTAATACACCATGCCCATGGCTTCGCGCACTTCTCCGAGCGTCTGGTCGGCGATCACGTTCGCCCGGCGGTTGCCCTCGGCAAGAACGTCATGCACGTAGCCGAGGTCCTTCTCGTAGGCGTGCCTGCGCTCGCGGATGGGGGCGAAGTACGTGTTGACGGCTTCGGTCGCGTACTTCTTGAGCTGGCCTGACCCTCCCATGCCGATCTCCTCGGCGATCTCCTTGGGGTCGCGTCCCGTGCAGATGCCGGCAGTGGTGAGCAGGGCGGACACGCCAGGGCGGTTCTCCGGGTCGTAGGTGATCATCCGCTCCGGGTCGGTCTTGGACTTCTTGATGAGCTTCGCGGTCTCCTCTGCGCTCATCGAGATGGAGATGGCGTTCCCGTACGACTTGCTCATCTTGCGGCCGTCAAGACCCGGGATCTCCGGCGCTTCGGACAGGATGGCGCTCGGCTCCGGGAACACCGGGTTCTTCTTCGCGTAGCGCTCGTTGAAGCGGCGTGCGATGGTGCGGGTGATTNNCTTGCTCATCTTGCGGCCGTCGAGGCCTGGGAGGAGCGGCGTGGACGTGAGGAGGCCGGCAGTCTCGGGGAAGACCGGCGCATAGCGTTCGTTGAACCTGTGGGCGATCTTGCTCGTGATCTCGATGTGGGGGAGCTGGTCGCGCCCGACGGGCACGATGTTGCCCTTGCAGAAGAGGATGTCGCAGGCCTGGTGCACTGGATAGGTGAGAAGGAGGCCGGTGAGCGCGTGGCCGGAGGCTTCCTGCTCCGCCTTGACGGTGGGGTTGCGAAGGAGCTCGGCCTCGGTCACGAGGGAGAGGAACGGCAGCATGAGCTGGTTCTCCGCCGGCACAGCGGAGTGCGTGAAGATCATGGTCTTCTCGGGGTCGATGCCGCATGCCAGGTAGTCGATCACCATGTTGAGGACGTTGTCCCTGATGTTGTCAGTGGTGTCGCGATCGGTGATGACCTGGTAATCGGCGATGATGACGTTGGTGTGAACGCCGAGCTCCTGAAGGCGCACCCTCTCGACGAGCGTGCCGAAGTAGTGGCCGAGGTGGAGCCTGCCCGTAGGGCGGTCGCCCGTGAGCATGGTGTACTTCTCGGGGTGTTCTGGCAGGTCGGCCTGGATTTCTGAGCTGCGCTTGAGCGCGGCCTCGTAGCTTCCCTCGTTAGGCATGTGTAGCTCCTGATCTATCCGTGAGACGTGGTGGGCGTCATCCGTGGCGCCGCACACCGCCGTCTATCTTACGGCAACAGGGGCCCGTTCCGCCTAGCGCAGGAGAGGTGGGTTTGCCCTGAGCTCCGCTCGTGCCTCTCGCCAGTCGGGAAAGAAGTCGTCCATGAGGGAGTGGAAGCGGGCGTCGTGCCTCCGGTCCCAGAGATGGCAGAGCTCGTGCGTGACGACCCCCTCGAGGCACCGCGGACTCTCCGTCGCGAGGGCCGAGTTGATGGTGATGGCGCCCGTGCGCGTGTTGCAGCTGCCCCATCTGCTCGTCATGTAGCGCACGCGCCACAGGGACGCGTGTCTCCCGACGACCGCCTCGCACTTCTCGACGACATCGGGGAGCGCGGACCGGAGCTCCTCGGCGAGAAGCGCGCGCAGGGCGGCCCGTCTCGCCTGGACGGCGGTTTCGTCGTTTCCGTAGGTCGAAGAGGTCACGTAGATGACGAGCGTGTTTCCGGCGAGACGAGCCCTCGTGGAGGTTCCGGGCTCGAGGACGAGGGGAGTGGAGACGCCCCAAATCCTCTGCGTGTCCCCGTTCGCCAGGAGCGAGCGCGTGTCTGCGGAGCGAGACGACTGCCTTTCCAGAGCCGCCTGAATCCATCCCTCTCGACTCGTCACGAAGGCGATGACCTCCCCTTCTCTTGTGCGAGAGGGACATGAGACGCGAATCCGAGAGGAGGATGTCACCGTGAGCGAGAGGCGTTTCACACTCTTCCAGGTGACCTCGACCTTGAGACCATGGACCGTCAGGACGCGGACGGGCTGTGGGCTAGCATTCGACATCCCATCTGCTCCTCTTCGGGTGATTGTTACCATTCCATCCAGATGGCCCACTCATGCTGTAGAGTGATTCTATACGTTGAAAGGGGCTCTGATGAGCAGCTCGTGTGGCACGGACGCAGGCAAGACAGCCCTTCGTGGCGAGTACATGGCCACGAGGACGACCATACCCGCCCGGGCCAAGCTGTCGTCCGACGCTCGGATTCAGCTGCAGCTCGAGTCGTTTGCCCTCTACCGGGACGCTCCGCTCGTGCTCACCTACGTGAGCTATGACAATGAGGTCGACACCCGCCAGATCATGGCCTCCGCCTGGGCCGCAGGCAAGTCGGTCGCCGTGCCCAAGTGCGTGCACGCAGACAGGATGCTGCGGTTCTACCGAATCGACTCCCTTGACGACCTCGAGCCGGGCTTCAAGGGCATCCTCGAACCCGTCGATGATTCCGAGAGGCTTCTCCGTGCCAAGGACATGGTCGGTTCCGTCTGCCTCGTCCCCGCGCTCGTCTATGACGCCGATGGTCATCGGATCGGATACGGTGGCGGTTACTATGACCGCTTCCTGTCGTTCTATCCTGGCGACAAGCTCGGGCTCGCCCGCACGACGCAGCTGAGCAGCAACCCGCTGCCTCATGAGGACCATGACGTGCCCGTGGACGTCATCGTGACGGAGACCTGCGTCTGGACCTGCCGATAGGGCTATGGCTACGCGTGAATGCCGAGATGTTCCGCGAGGTCGAGAATGGCCTTGCGGTAGCCCTCGATACCCATGCCCGTCACGGTCTCGAAGCAGGCCTGACGGATGTAGGACACCTTGCGGAAGTCCTCGCGCTCGTCGACGTTCGAGATGTGAATCTCGACGCAGGGGAGACTGACCGCCTTGACCGCGTCGAGGATGGCCACAGAGGTATGGGTGTAGGCACCGGGGTTGATCACGATGCCGTCATAGCTGCCGAGTGCGTCCTGAATGTAGTCCACGAGGTCTCCCTCGTGGTTCGACTGCAGGCAGGTGCAGTCCGAGAAGCCCGCCTCGTCCGCCGCGTCGTGACAGAGCGAGAGCAGCGCCTGGTAGTCCTGGCGGCCGTAGATAGAGGGCTCGCGAATCCCGAGCATGTTGATGTTGGGGCCGTTGAGCACGAGGACGCGCGCGCCGTCATCGTCCATGTCATCGTCTTCGTCGTCCTCGTCCTCGACATCCTCATCGGAGTCGCCCTCGGAGAGGAGGTCGCNNGAGTCCGCGCATGTCGTCGGCGTCGGGCTTCTCGACGAACTCTGAGGGAGAGTCGTCCGCGTCATCCGGTTCCGGCTGTGCCTTTGCCTCGTGCGACGAGTTGATCTGCACCTGGAGCGCGCTTCCGTCGGCGGCTATGCCATCGAAGACGCCCTCGTCAGGCTCGATGCCCGTGAGACGCACGATCTCGCCGTAGACGTCCTCTGCCTTGCCTGGGGAGAAGACGACCTCGATGCCCCTCTTTCCGCGTCGAACGATGCCGAGCACTCCTCGCGTGGAGCTCAGCTTCTCGGTGTCGACGAGGGAGGGATGCTCGGTCAGGATGCGCAGGCGCGTCATGCAGATGTCGCTCGCGGTAACGTTGTCCTTGCCACCCACGGCGTCAAGGACCTCGAGGGCTATCCCCGTCTTGTCCATGTGCATCCCCTCTCCTCAATCACGGCGCAGCCGCTCATCTGGCCACGCTCCCAAGGATGGATTGCGCTGCCGTCGAGATGCCAGTATATGTTGCACGCACAGGCAGGACCATCCGTTTCTGGCAAGCGTAGCGTGTGAGCTGCCCGACTGGGCCAGCGTTGCAAGGCTCGGGCTGAGTGGCGTCACAGATCGAGCAGCGTTCGCGCGAGCTGCGCATCTCCCGCGGGAGAGCCCGTGCACCGGAGCGTCACGTCCGCCCAGGAGCGATAGGCGTCCATGCGCTCGCGGGCGAGGCGCTCGACGCCCTGTGCCTGGGACATGGGTCTGCCTGCGGTGCTCAGCTGATCGAGGGGTCTGTCCACGAGGATGATCCTGCCGTTCTGGTGGAGAAGATCGTAGTTCTCCGGGCGGGTCACCACGCCCCCACCGCAGGCGATGACCAGGCCCGATCGTGCGCCGTACTCTCCCGTGACCCTCGTCTCGACCCCGCGGAACGCGTCCTCGCCGTCCTCGCCGATGATCTGCGCGGGGCCACGGCCCTCCTCCTGCTCGATGGCGTCATCGACGTCGACGAATGGCCTGCCGAGCATGCGTGCGAGCCTCTTGCCCGTGGTCGTCTTGCCACTTCCGGGCATGCCGATGAACACGACGTTCTCGGTGGCATCGAGGATGGACTGACGAATCCTCTCGACGTCCCCATCGTCAAGCCTGACGTCCTGGAAGAGCTCGGAGGAGCAGAGCGCCTGCGAGACGAGCATCGTGAGGCCGGACTCCGCGGGGATGCCAAGCTTCTCGGCATTGAGGCAGATTCCCGTTCGCGTGGGGTTGTACACCACGTCAAGCACGCCGCGAAGACAGGTGAGACGCCCCATCACGTCGAGCGAGAGCACCGAAGCCGGGCAGGCGGGGTACATGCCCACGGGCGTCGTGTTGACGAGCAGCTCGACGTCAGCGTGACGTTCGAGGAAGTGATCGTAGTCATCATCCGAGGAGCGCGAGATGACCGAGAGGCTCGCTCCGACCTTTCTCAGAGCAGCCTGGACGGCTGCGCTCGCCCCTCCGTTGCCGAGCACGCAG
>DCZG01000128.1:8382-11152 GCA_002331575.1 Atopobium sp. UBA2090
CGTTCCGAGCTCGCGCCGGCAGAAGCGCTCGAGCATCCGCGAGAAGCCGAGGACGTCGGTGTTGTCGGCGAAGATGCTGCCGTCCGGGCGACGCACGAGGGTGTTGGCGACGCCGAACTCGAGCACGCGGTCCGAGCGGGAGTCGGCGAGGCTCGCCGCGAGCGCCTTGTAGGGGATGGTGACGTTGAGACCTCGCCACGATCCGTTGCGAACGAAGTCCTCCACCTGGTCGGGCTCGAGGTCGTGGAGGTCGTAGGGCACGCTGCCGAGCATGCCGTGGATCTTCGGAGACCAGCTGTGCCCGAGCGGATGACCGACGAGCCCGAATGGGGCGGCGTCCTTCTCGACGTTCCCGTCGGGCCTCGTCACCTAGACCACCTCCGTGTAGCTGCCGAGGTAGCGACACTCCTCGCAGAGGCCGGGCAGGGTGGACATGAGCGTCTCGAACTCGGGTGAGGCGGCAGGACTGTCGATGTCGAAGTAGAACATGAACTCGAAGTCGCGACCGGGGATGGGGCGGCTCTCGAGCTTCGAGATGTTGATGTCGAGCGCGTAGAACTTCGCGAGCACCTTGTAGAGGGCGCCGGGGCGGTGGTCGACGACGATCATGAGCGAGGCGCGGTCGGAGCCGGGGTAGATCCTGAGGTCGCGGGATATGCAGGCGAAGCGCGTGTAGTTGTCGTCGCGGTCCTGGACGTTGTGGGCGAGGACGTCGAGGTCGTAGAGGTCGGCGCAGGCGCGCGACGAGAGCGCCGCGACGTCGTCGCGGTCGGAGTCGGCGACGCGCTGGGCTGCGACGGCCGTGTTCTCGCACACGTGGACGCGTACGCCGTCGAGCGAGTCGAGGAAGCCGGCGCACTGGCTGATGGCCTGCTCGTGTGAGTAGATGTCACGGATGCCCTCTATGGAGGCGCCATGGCGCGCGAGGAGGTTGTGGTCGATCTTGAGGCGCGTCGTGCGGATCACGTGGAAGTCGTGCTCCATCATTAGGTCGTAGACCTTGTTGACCGAGCCTGCCGTCGAGTTCTCGACGGGCAGGACGCCGAACTCGCAGAAGCCCTGCTCGACGGCGCGGAAGACGCCCTCGAAGGCGTCGAAGTAGCTGATCGTGGGGTGCTTGAAGATGCGCTCCGTGGCAATCTGCGAATAGGCGCCCTCGACTCCCTGACAGGCGACGAAGCTGTCCTGCGGGAAGCGGTCGGGCGTGGTTGCGATTGCCTTGCGAATCCTCTCGAGCTCGGTGCCCGGAGTGCCGACGAGGGAGGTCTGACGCATGCGCGAGGCCTCCATGAGGAGCTCCATGAGCACCTGCGAGTAGGTCTTGAGGTCGTCGGGCACCTTGCTCGTGACGTCGGCGACCTTTGCGCGCTCGCGAGTGCGGTCGTACACGCGCAGCCCGTTGGCCTTCTTGTATCTGCCGATCTCCTCGGCTGTGTCGGTTCGCTCGACGAAGAGCTCGAAGATCCTGTCGTCGATGTCGTCGATCCGTCGTCTCAGCTCGGTCATGTCTTCCATGGGGTTCCTCACTCCGACAGGTTCTCGTGCGTTGCGGATGTCTCGGGGTCCGGCGGCCAGGAGAGGATGGAGTCAAGGACGACGAGGGCACAGACCGCCTCGACGACGGGCGTCCCGCGCACGGAGGGGCAGGTGTCGTGGCGACCCTTCACGGTGAGCTTTGCGGGTGTCATCGTCGTGAGGTCAACCGAGTCCTGCTCGAGGTAGATGCTCGATATGGGCTTGAAGCCCACCCTGAAGAAGAGGGGCGCGCCCGTGGTGATGCCGCCGAGGATGCCTCCCGCGTTGTTCGTCCGGGGAACGCAGCGTCCGTCTCGCACCTCGTAGGGATCGTTGTTCCGGCTACCACGGGCACGCGCCGCCTCGAAGCCGAGTCCGAAGTCGATGCCCTTGACGGCGGGGATGCCGAAGACGGCGCGGGCGATGCTGCTCTCCATGCCGTCGAACATGGGCGACCCCACGCCGGCAGGAATGCCCGTGGCCACGCACTCAACGACCCCGCCCACGGTGTCCTTGTCGCGCCGGGCGGCCATGATGGCCTCGGCGATCGCCTCCCCGCGCTCCTCGTCGATCACGGGGAGGCTGCGACCATCGCCGAGGGCGTCCATCTGGGCGGAGAGTCTCGTCTGGGCGTCGGGGGAGTTGTCGAGAAGGCAGAAGGGCTCGTCGCCCACGCCGCCCGCCTCGAGGATGTGGGCTGCCACGCGGATGCCCCGCGCCTCGAGCACCTGAAGCGCGATCCCGCCGGCAGCGCAGAGGGGACCCGTGAGCCTCGCGGAGAAGTGACCTCCGCCAGGTACGTCCTGGGCGCCGTGCCACTTGGCCCACGCCGTGAAGTCGGCGTGTCCGGGGCGGGGCACGGTGAGCATGTTGGAGTAGTCGCGCGAGCGCGTGTTGGTGTTCTCGATGACGGCTGCGAGAGGTGCGCCGCAGGTGACGCCGTCGGGATTGAGGCCGGAGAGGATGCGGAGGGAGTCCTGCTCCTTGCGCGGGGTGTCCCAGGGCGTCTTTCCCGGCGCGCGCCTGGAGACAAACGACTCGAGTGCGTCGAGGTCGACCGGGAAGCCCGAGGGCAGCCCCTCGACGACGCAGCCGACCCCAGCCGAATGCGACTGGCCGAAGAGTGTGACCGAGAGCCTGGTACCGAAGGTCGAGGACATCATGCCTCCTCTGAGAACGCGCCGCCGAGGCGCGCGAGGTCATCGAAGAACGTGGGATACGATTTGGAGACGCATTCGGCGCCGACGATGGTGCC
>DCZG01000128.1:11173-12104 GCA_002331575.1 Atopobium sp. UBA2090
TGGCGGCGTCAACGACACCGCCCGCGAGGGTCGGGACCCCCTCGATGTCGATGCCGCCGGACGTGACCCTCGCAGTGCCGCCGAGCGCGCGAATCGCGGTCGAGATGGTCTCGAGGCGGTCGGACTCCTTGAGGCGCAGGCGCTCAGCTCCCACGATGTGCGTCGTGCCCTCGGCGCGGGCGGCGACCGCCGCGAGGGGAGGAACGAGGTCGGGGCAGGTCGAGACGTCGATGGTGCAGGCGCGAAGACGGTCGGGAAGGATTGTTACGGAGTCTCGCGAACGGGAGACGCGCGCGCCGAAGAGGGCCAGGGCGCCGAGGACGGCCCGGTCCCCCTGCACGCTCGCGAGGTCGAGCCCGGTCACCGTCAGTCCCTTGCCGTCAAGGGCACCGGCACAGAGCCAGAAGGCAGCGTTGGACCAGTCCCCGCCCACAGTGAGCGTCCGGGGCGAGACGTAGGAGGAGCCGCCGGGGACGAGGTACCTCGTCGCGCGGCCGCCGCCGACCGCGACGTGATCCGTCACAACGTCGACGCCGAAGCGTCCGAGCACATTGCAGGTCAGAGTGATGTAGGGAAGGGACTCGACGGGTTCGGCGACCACGATTGACACGTCGCCGCCGAGGATGGGGGCTGCCATGAGAAGCCCGCTCGCGTACTGGGACGAGACGTCTCCGGGAAGCGCGAAGCTGCCACGCCCGAGCTTGCCCGAGACCGAGAGCGGGAAGCTCCCCTGGTCCGAGAGGACGGCGCCGTGCCGCTCGAGCTCCTCGTAGAGAGGGGAGAGCGGCCGCTGCGCGAGCCTGCCGTGACCGACGAGGCTGGCTCCGGTGCCGAGAGCGCAGGCGACGGGCAGGAGAAAGCGGAGCGTCGACCCCGACTCGCCGCAGTCGAGCTCGGCATCGGCGACGGAGTCGTAGCTGCCGGTCGCGGA
>DCZG01000131.1:0-3405 GCA_002331575.1 Atopobium sp. UBA2090
GTCACGTCCTTGAGCAGTCCCATGCGGTCGGTGGCCTCGACGACGATCTCCACCCGGAACTCGGTGGCGCCGCTCGTGTCCCAGGCCACGTCGATCATCCGCTCGGGGTGGCTCTTGAGCTCCTTCACGTTGGGGCAGGACGCCCGGTGCACCGACACTCCCCTGCCGCGGGTGATGAAGCCGACGATCTCGTCACCTGCCACCGGGTTGCAGCAGTGGGCGAGATGGACGAGAAGGTCGGCGTCGCCCTTGACCACGACGCCGCAGTTGCTCTTCTTCTTGCGCCCCTCCGTCGTCCGCGTGATGGCGTACGACTTCATGAGGGGCTTGTTCTGCTCCATCGCCTCCTGCTGCGCGACCTGTCGGTCGACGGTGCGCTGCTGGGCGGCAACCTGCTCGGGAGAGCCGGCCTCGAGAATCTCCTCGACGCGGTTGGCCACGAGCTTGGCCGTGACCTTGCCCGAGCCGATCCCTGCGAAGAGGTTGTCGACGGTGAGGTAGTCGAGGCCCTCGCACACCTTCGCGAGAGCCTTCGATGTGCGCTGCGTCGAGATGCCATAGCCGCGCTTGCGCAGCTCCCGGGCGAGCTCGGCCCGCCCCTGCTCGGCATCTCCCGTCTTCGTCTCCGCCGAGAAGTACTTTCGGATCTTGGCGCGAGCGGACGGCGTCGCGACGATGCTCATCCAGTCGCGTGACGGCTTGGCGTTCTTGTTGGTGAGAATCTCGACGCGGTCGCCCATCGCGAGCTTGTAGGTGAGCGGGACCACCGCGCCGTTGACCCTCGCGCCCACGCAGTGGTTGCCCACCTGGGTATGCACGGCATACGCGAAGTCGAGCGGGGTGGAGTCGCGCCGCAGGCTCATGACCTCGCCCTTGGGCGTGAACACGAAGATCTCGTGCTCGAAGAGGTCGACGCGGAGGCTGTCGAGAAATTCGTGGGGATCGTCGATGTCATCCTCGACCGCCCAGTCGAGGCTCCTGCGAATCCAGTTGATGGTGGAGTCGATCGACTTGTCGTCCGACGACATCTTGCCCCGCGAGTTGCCCTCCTTCTTGTAGAGCCAGTGCGCGGCGATGCCGTGCTCGGAGGCCTCGTGCATCTCGACGGTGCGAATCTGGATCTCGATGGGCCGACCGTCGGGACCGATCACCGTGGTGTGCAGCGACTGGTAGAGGTTGGCCTTGGGCGTGGCGATGTAGTCCTTGAAGCGTCCCGGAAGGGGGTGCCAGAGCGAGTGGACGGCACCGAGCGCCGAGTAGCAGTCGGGCACGGTCTGCGTGATCACGCGGAGGGCGATGAGGTCGTAGATGTCCGAGAACTCCCTGCCCTTGCGGACCATCTTCTGGTAGATGGACCAGAGGTGCTTGGGGCGGCCCGTGATCTGGTATCCGGAGAGACCGACGCTCCTGAGCTCGTCATCGAGGACCTTGATGGCCGCCTCGGTGTCGTCCTCGCGCTGAGCGCGCGAGTCCTGCACCATGCGGGCGATGCGCTGGTACTCCTCGGGCTCGAGCCAGAAGAAGGCGAGGTCCTCGAGCTCCCACTTGACGCTCGACATGCCGAGCCGGTCGGCGAGGGGCGCATACACGTCCATGGTCTCGCGGGCCTTGAAGATGCGGCGATCGGGCGGGAGCGCCGCGAGCGTCCGCATGTTGTGGAGACGGTCGGCGAGCTTGATGATGACCACGCGGATGTCCTTCGACATGGCGAGGAACATCTTGCGGAGGTTGAGGGCCTGCTTCTCGTCCATCGAGGTGACCTCGATGGAGGTGAGCTTGGTGACGCCGTCGACGAGCTCGGCCACCGTGGGACCGAAGAGCTCGGCCACTTGGTCGAGCGTGGCTGGCGTGTCCTCGACCGTGTCGTGGAGGAGCGCGGCGCAGATGGTGTCCTCGTCCATGTGAAGGTCATTGGCGAGGATGAGCGCCACCTCGACGGGGTGGTTGATGTAGGGCTCGCCGGAGCGGCGCCGCTGGTCGCGGTGGAACTCGGCTGCGAATCGATAGGCCTTCGCTACCTTTGCGCACTCCTCCTTGCCGAGGTAGGCAGCGCAGGCCTCCTCGAGAAGGCGGTGGTTGGCAGCGTCGGGCACGCCAGAGCTCTTTCGCGGCGCAGGGGCCGGAGTCGTCTCATCTGCCATCGTTGCCTCCCTCCTCGCCGACGATGAACCCAAAGCTGGGCGTAATCGGCCTGTTGATACAGGCGAGCATATCATCCGCCGAAGAGGAGAGTACCCATTCCGAGAAGTTTGAAAACTCCTCGCGGGCGCGCATCCCCTCGAGGTAGCGGATGGACCGGTTGAGCTCCATGTGCCGAGGTGAACTCACCATGGCGATCCGGCGCGCCGTGCCGTAGCCCGAGGTCTCGAGGAAGCCGAGCTCGCGGAAGACGCCGATGCCGCATGAGACGGAACGCTCGTCGAGGTGGGTGCGCGGGTTGGCGTCGAGGGCGGCCTGGGCGAGGTCGGCGTTGGTCGACTGGAAGCTCTCGGACCCCTCCTCCTGGAGCGACCGACGTGAGAGCGACGTGAGCGTGCGATAGAGCGCCGCGAGGTCGTCCCGAGACGGGGCGCTCGAGGAGATGATCCTCTCGTTGATCCTCGTGTCACGCGAGCCGAAGAGCATGTGGACGACGGCTGACTTGCCGTCCCTGCCCGCGCGACCGCTCATCTGATTGAACTCCACCTGGCCGAAGGGCATGTGGTAGAGCATGACGTTCCTGATGTCGGGCAGGTTGACGCCCTCGCCGAAGGCACTCGTCGAGACGATGCACGAGAGCTCGCCCGAGCGGAAGGCCTCCTCGACGCGCGTCCGGTCGGCTCGCGACAGACCGGCGTTGTAGAAGGCGACGCGATGACCCATCTCGGGAACCCTATGCCTGAGCATGCGCGCGAGCGAGACGGACTGCTCGCGGGAGTTGACGTAGACGATGCTCTTCTCGCCGGTTGCGACCACGGAAACGAGTGCCGCCTCGCGGTCGTGCATCTCGCGGCAGTCGCGCATCGAGAGGTTGGAGCGAATCGAACGGTCGACGACCACGTCCTCGGAGCTGATGCCGCAGAGACGGCAGATCTCGGCGGCGACCGGGGTGGCGGCAGTCGCGGTCACGGCGACCATCGTCGGACCCCCGAGCAGGTCCCTGACCTCGGGAAGACTCGCGTATGCGCTGCGGTCGCCCGACTTGGAGAGCCCCGCATGGTGGGCCTCGTCGATGACCACGAAGCCGATGCGGTGCACGTCGGCGAACTGCTGAGCGTGGATGGCCAGGTACTCGGGGGTGGTGAGGACGACGTCCGTCTCGCCGGAGGCAAGCGCGGAGAAGACCCGATCCCGCTCGTCCAAGGGCGTCTCGCCCGTGAGGACGCTCACGCCGACGCCGATGGTGGCGAACTCCTCGGAGAGGTA
>DCZG01000131.1:3420-4334 GCA_002331575.1 Atopobium sp. UBA2090
CTCGCCCGCCCGTTCGCGATGGCCTCCCGGGCGGCATGGATGTGGAAGATGAGGGACTTGCCCCTGCCCGTCGCCATGACGCAGAGCGTCGACCTGCCGGCGGCGAGACGGTCGAGCGCGGCCTTCTGAGCGGGCAGCAGGTCGTGCTCGCCGATCATGCGATGNNGCCGGCCGTGGTCAACGCGGTGATCGACGCGCTGCACCGCGGCGGCTTTACCAACGTCACCCATATCGACATGCCGGTCAGCCCCTCGCGGGTCGACCTCGCGGCGGCGCGAGCCGCGTCGCTCGCCTCGGCAGACGCATCGCACCGAGAGACCTGCACGTTCACGCCGAGCGAGCGTCCGTCCTCGCCGCCGGTCACCTGGATGACCGTGGCACGGTACTCCACGCCCTCGTCCATGATCGGCGCGATGGCGGCCGCGATCTGCCTTCTCAGGAAGCCGACCTGCTCGCCGGCGAACGTCATGAGCCTCACGGCGTTGGGGTCGACGGGGTTGCTCGCGTCATGCTCGACGAGAAGCTCGTCTCCCTTGGCGAGCGTCTCCACGATCGACTGGCGCCCCTCGAAGGTGACACCAACGGCCTTGGTGGCGAACGAGGTCGCCTCGGCGATGCCGGCGTACTCGTCACGGGACAGGATCTCGTCGGCTCGCGAGAAGAGCTCGTCGGTGAGCGTCGAGGAGTCAGGCTTGGGCGTGTCCCGATAGAGGATGTCCTTGACCATGAGCTTGGGCTTCGTCCTGCCCTGCCAGGTCTCGTTGACCGCCTCGAAGACGAGGTCAACGGCCCCCTCGTAGTCGCAGGCGGACTCGACGTCGGGAGTGCGGAACATGATGGCCGGGAGGCACGAGACTCCGTCCGTGGCAACGAAGCGCAGGTGCAGCCCATCAGAACCGACGCGAGACCTGTTG
>DCZG01000131.1:4354-5252 GCA_002331575.1 Atopobium sp. UBA2090
CTTGTTCCCCTGCCCGAAGGGCTGGAGCCGCTCGAGGTCGTCGATGGACGAGACCGTGAGCTCGTCGAGGGTCACGTCGGCGGCGACCTCGCCCGTGGACTCGAACTGCTCCGCAGGCAGCGTCTCGAGCACCTCGCCGAGCCGGGTCCTGAACGCGTCGAGGTTGGCGACGTCGCAGGTGACGCCGACCGCACCCGCATGCCCGCCAAAGCGGACGAGCACGTCGGAGCACTGCTCGACGGCATGGAAGAGGTCCACGGACCCGACGGAGCGACCCGAGCCGCGGGCGACGCCGTCGGAAATCGTGAAGAGGATCGCTGGCACGTGGAAGCGGCTGACGAGACGAGACGCCACGATGCCCTTGACGCCCTCGTGCCAGCCCTCCCCGCCCACGACGATGACGCGACCCCCCTCGAAGGACGCCTCGGCGAGGGCCATGGCCTCCTCCGAGAGCGACGCCTCGATCTCGCGGCGCTCGTTGTTGATCTCCTCGAGCTTGCCAGCGAGGATGGCCGCCTCGGCGGGGTCGTTGGAGAGCAGCAGGTCGAAGGCCACGTCCGTCGTGCCCATGCGCCCCGCTGCATTGAGGCGGGGAATGATCGTGAAGGGAAGCGAGTCCGAGCGGATGTCCGACACGTCCTGACCCGCGACGGCGGCGAGCGCGGCGATGCCGGGCCGGGGGGCCTCTCGCATGCGTCGGATTCCCTCGGTGACGAGCGCGCGGTTCTCCCCGTTGAGCAGCATCATGTCGGAGAGGGTGCCGAGGGTGGCGACGTCCACGTAGCTCCGCCAGAGGTCCGGCCTGCCCAGCCGACGACCCAGCTCGCAGACGAGCTTGAGGGCGACGCCGGCTCCGGCCAGGTCACGCGACGGGTTGTCGGCCTCGAGCTTGGGGTCG
>DCZG01000131.1:5285-15120 GCA_002331575.1 Atopobium sp. UBA2090
GTGGTGGTCGGTCACCACCACGTCCACCCCCTGCGAGAGGAGCCACTCGACCTCCTTGGCTGAGGCGATGCCGTTGTCGACCGTGACGACGAGGTCCGGGCGACACGAGCCCATCACGCGGTCGAGCGCCTCGCGGGAGAGGCCGTAGCCCTCCCCGAAGCGGTGCGGGATGAAGGGACAGACCGTGACGCCGAGCTCGCGCAGGGCGAGCGTGAGCAGACAGGTCGAGCTCATGCCGTCGACATCGAAGTCGCCGAAGACGGCGACGGTCTCGTGGTCCCGCACTGCCCGCTCGACGCGATCGGCGGCACCGGACATGCCGGGGATGACGAGCGGGTCGAGCCAGTCGCGTTCGAGCGACGGCGTGAGGAACTCGCGGGCGGCAGCCTCGTCGGCGAACCCGCGCGCGACGAGCACGCGGGCGACCAGACGCGAAAGGCCGAGCCGAGCGGAAAGCTCGAGCTCGGCTCGTTGGTCTTCTGGAAGGAGCGACCAGCGCCTGCTGTTCGCGAGTCCGGGCATGCCCTACTCGCCGTCAGGAACGGGCGCAGGAGCGCCCGCATGCTCCCCGTAGCGGTCCTCGAGCTTCTTCCACTTGGGCTCACGCGTCTTCCAGATGGCAAGGAGCGGGCTGGCGACGGCGAAGCTCGAATAGGTTCCGAGAAGCTCACCGATGAGGATGGCAAAGGCGAAGTCCTTGAGCGTCGACCCGCCGATGAGCAGCATCGCGATGACGGGGACGAGCGTCACGATGGTGGTGTTGATCGTGCGGACGATGACCTCGTTGATCGAGAAGTTGCAGATCTGGAAGTACGTGTGGTGCACGCCGTCGCGGAGCTGCTTCGCGTTCTCGTTCATGCGGTTGAACTCGACGACGGTGTCATAGAGCGAGTAACCCATGATCGTGAGGAGCGCGGCGATGACGTTCGGCGAGATCGTGATCTGGAACCAGGCATAGACGCCGAGCGTGATAACGAGGTCGTGGAGAAGAGCGATGACGGCCGTGATGGACATCTTGAACTCGTAGCGAATCGAGACGTACGCGATGATGACCGCGATGGCCACGCAGAAGGCAAGGACCGACGAGCGCACGGTGTCGGCACCCCAGTCGGGGCCGATCGTCGTGACCGTGTAGTTGTCGGTGGTGAGGCCGAGCGCCTGGGCAACCTGCTGGGAGTGGGCGTTCGCCGTGGTCGGGTCGGTGGTGTCGGAGCGCACGAGGAAGCCGGGCTCGCCCTCGGTCGTAGTCGTCTGGACGGTTGCGTTGGTCTCGCCTGCGTCGGTCAGAGCACCTCTCATCTGCTCGAGGGTGATGCTGCCCGTATCGCGGAAGTCCATCTCGGTGCCACCGAGGAACTCGATGCCAAAGACGAGGCCTCGAGCGACGAGACCGACGAGCGAGACGATCACGAGCACGGCCGAGACGGTGAGAAAGACCTTGCGGTTGGAGATGAAGGGAATCTCGTGGGAGAAGTGGCTACGCACGGACCTCACCTCCCTTCGTGACGGCGGTGGGAACGGAAGTGGAACCCTTCGCCTCGGCGATGTCCTGGTTGATGCCCCAGAACGTGGGGTTCTTCTGGATGGTGCCAAGCGCGAGGAGACGAAGTGCCGGAGCCTTGAAGCAGAACATGGTCACGATGTCGCAGAGGACGCCGAGGGCGAGCGTGAGACCGAAGCCCTTGACGGTGCCCGTGCCCACGAAGAAGAGCGCGAGGGCGGTCACGAGGGTCACGATGTCAGCGTCGAGCGAAGTCTGGATGCCATGGCGGGCGCCGGAGATGGAAGCGTTCTTGATGGTGCGCCCCATGCGAATCTCCTCGCGAAAGCGCTCGAGGACGAGGATCGACGAGTCGGCGGCCGACGTGGTCGTCAGGACCATGCCCGCAAGGCCGGGCAGCGAGAGCGCGAAGAGCCCGTAGTGCGAGAGCAGGGCGAGAAGTCCGAGGTCGAGGACCGCGAAGACCGCGAGCGAGCCGAGCGTGAGCAGGCCGAGGCCGCGATAGAAGAAGAACAGGTAGACGATCACGATGGCGATGCCCGCGGCGAGCGCGATGATGCCCTGGGAGAGGGAGTCCTGACCGAGGGTCGGGCCAACGACGCGGCTCTCGGAGTACGAGAGCGAGACGGGCAGCGAGCCGGAGTCGAGGACGGTCTTGAGCTCCTTGGCCTTGTCGAGCGTGAAGTTGCCGGTGATGGAGACCTTGCCGTCGGAGATGACCGCCTGGACCGACGGGGCCGAGTAGACGACGCCGTCGAGCACGATGGCGATCTGGCCCTTGGTCGGAGCGAGCTCGGAGGTGACGTCGGAGAAGATCTGGGCGCCGTCGGAGTTGAACGTGACGTTCACGGCGTAGGTGCCCACGTCCGTGGTGGAGGACTCGACCGTAGAGGACACGATGTAGGAGCCATCCATGAAGGCCGTGTAGGTGCCATCCTGGAGCTCGACGTTCTCGGTGCCCGCGGCGATCTTCGCGAGAGCCTCCGCGTCGCCGATGTCGTCAAGCCTCACGAACTCGAGGTGACCGGTCTGGCCGATGGTCTGGACCGTCGCGTCGGCGTCGGTGGCACCGGGAATCTGGACGAGGATGGAGTTCGAACCCTGCAGCTGCACCGTGGCCTCGGAGGAGCCGAGGGCGTTCACGCGCTTCTCGACGATGCTCTTGGCGGTGTCCATGTCGGACGAGGACACCGTGGAGCCGTCGGACTTGCTCGCCGTGAGGATCACGGACACGCCGCCCTGGATGTCGAGGCCCTGCGTGATGCGCTGGGAGAGAGGCGTGAAGCCTATGATGCACACGACGCAGAGAACGGCCATGGCGATGAGCGTGCCCACATACTTGCGGGCGTCACCGCGAAGCCGCGGCTTTCTGGACGTCTTTCTCGGTTTCTTGGCCTTCGGGGCCTCGGTGGCGTTCCACCTGTCGACACCCGTGCGTGCTTCTTCACTCTTTGAATTACGACCCATAGCTACGAACCTTCTGTCTCGTTTGCCGAGGTCAAACCCCTGGCAAAGGAACGCGGCAGCGTCCCATGCATATAACAGCCTTCAATTATAGGTGTTCGTCGGCACGTCCGACGTGACATCGAGGATGTTATGCAAACTGTTTCAGATGTTTCAGATGCATGGTGAGCATCGGCGCTACCAGTCCCTCGAAGCCTCCGAATCGTTCCAATCGGAGACGAAGGACCCGTAGCGGCCCTCGATGATGGCCACGCGCGCCCGGCGCATGAGGTCGAGAAGGTAGTAGATGTTATGAGTCGACACGAGAATCGACCCAAGCATCTCTCCCTGGCGGATGAGGTGGTGAAGATACGCGCGCGAGTAGCCGCCGCGGCACACGGGGCATCCGCACGCGGGGTCGAGCGGTCCGGCGTCGTGCGTGAAGCGGGCGTGCCTGAAGTTGAGACGTCCCTCGCTCGAGAAGGCGGTCCCCGTGCGACCCGTACGCGTGGGCAGCACGCAGTCGAACATGTCAATGCCGCAGGCAACACCCCGCACGAGCGCGGAGGGACTTCCCACTCCCATGAGGTAGCGGGGCCTGTCGCGCGGCATGTGCTCCGCGACGAGCGGCTCGAGACTCTCGAACATGGTCTCGTGGTCCTCCCCCACCGAGTATCCCCCGATGCCGTAGCCGGGAAAGCCGCCCATCTCCTCGAGGTGCCTGAGCGACCTCAGTCGGAGGTCAAGGTCCATCCCGCCCTGCACGATTCCGAAGAGCGCCTGGTCGGGCCTCGTGTGAGCAGCACGGCACCGCTCTGCCCAGCGACTCGAGAGATCGACCGCCCGCTCGACCTTCGCACGAGGCGCGGGATACCCCACGCACTGGTCGAGTTGCATGACGACGTCCGCCCCGAGCCTCTGGGCGATGTCCATGTTCGTCTCGGGAGTCCAGGTGAACCAGCGGCCGTCATAGTCGACCGCACGAAACTTGATGCCGTCCTCCGAGAGCTTCACGAACTCCTCGTGGCTGAAGACCTGGAATCCGCCGGAGTCGGTGAGGATGGGCCCGTGCCACTGCATGAACTCGTGGAGCCCACCGAGCTCGCTGACGACGTCGACGCCGGGGCGCATGGCGAGATGATAGGTGTTGGCGAGCACGATGTGTGCTCCCACCTGCTCGAGCGTCTGGGGGAGGATGCCCTTGACCGTCCCCTTCGTGCCCACGGGCATGAAGATCGGCGTGGGCACGTCGCCGTGGGGGGTGTGGAGGACACCCGCGCGAGCATGGGTGGACGAATCCTCTGCGACGACGTCATAGGAGAACCAGCGGTCGTCCTTCTCGACGTGGCATCCGTCCTGCTCGCACATGGTCGTCTCCTCTGGTCGCCTCGGAACCAATCCATGGTACACGACGGCCGGCAGCGCGTACGGACTTCACACTCGAACTCGGGCGAAGTCCCGACCGTCCTTCTCGCCTGCAGACGGTCGTCAGGCGAGAAGGACGAAATGTGGAGAAATGAAAGAGACGGCCGGGCGCTCAGGCGTCTGGCCGTCTCTCCGCTGAGATGGAATCGGTAGCTACTCGCCGAAGCCGCTGTCCACGAGGGCGACGAGGGCGTCAAGGGCGGCCTGCTCGTCAGCGCCGTCGCAGGCGACCTCGATCTTGGTGCCGGTGCCGAGGCCGGCGGCGAGAATCATCATGATCGACTTGGCGTTGACGGGAGCAGAGTCCTTGTCGACGTTCTTGATCGTGACGTTGCTCTGATACTTCTTGGCCTCAGTAACGAAGACAGAAGCAGGACGAGCGTGAAGACCAGTTGCGTTAATGATCGTAGTCTGCTTGGAAACCATGCTTGGACTCCCCTTTCGGAATCTTTCACTCGGGGAGGTTTTCCCCGAAACTCTTTGGCTATCCTACCAAAAGTCGGGATTAATGGTACCCAAGCTTGTCCCAGGGGGTACAAACTCTCCTTGAAGGACAGCATTTGAGCGCAGACGGTACGAAAGTCGGTGCACAATTGTTCAGAGCAACCACCTCGAGAACCATCATCGAAGCTAACGACGACGCTCCCCGCGCAACCACGGAAGGAAGCAGACCATGACAGACGAACACCGCGACTCGGAAGAGGCGTACGAGGAAGAGTCCGACGAGGGAACCCAGGAGCAGAGGGGTCCTGAGGCGGGGACGGAACAGGCCGCAGAAGAGGGAGAGGATTCCCAGGAGGAGCGCCCGAGTGCTGCCGATGCCGCCCTGGGCGCCGCTCGGGGAGCGGGAAAGACGTTCGCCGACGGCTTCTCGGCCATGAGGAACGTCCATAACGCGTCACGCCAGCACTCGACGGCGCGCACGCGCCTGAAGGCCATGCAGGACGCCGTCGACGCAGACCGGGACACGCTCGATCACCGCGACGAGATCGCGGCCGGATATGACGGCATCGTCGAGGCGCAGACCGCGATCGTCGAGACGGCGCAGAAGGAGATGGGCGAGTCCCAGACGCGAATCGACCAGCTCCAGGCGGAACGTGACGACCTCCGAGCGCAGCTCGAGCAGATGAAGTCGGAGCACGAGCAGTCCCTCAGACCGTACAAGAAGCTCGCGGAGTCCACCAAGGGCCGCTCGGACGACGCCGCGCTCACGGTCGCCGAGGCAAAGCGAGCCATTCGGACTGCCGAGGGACAGGTCAAGGATGCCGCCACCCGCCGCGAGCAGAACGTCGCCTCCGCCACGAGGACGCTCGACAGCTCCCAGGAACGCCTTCGCAAGGTCCAGGACGAGCTCACGCGACTCCAGTCCGACCCGAACTCCAAGCCCAACGCCATCGCTCAGATGCAAGGCGAGATCGCAGCCGAGCTGGCCCACGTCGAGGTGGCGAGGAAAGAGGTCGCCACCGCGACCAGCGAGTCGCAGTCGCTCGTGGACAACGCGCAGACCCATCTCTGGACGCAGAAGCAGTCGCTCGAGTCGGCACAGCGCGAGTCCGACGCCGCGCGCCAGGAGGCGGCCGACCGCAAGGCGGAGTACGACCAGCTCCTCTCCGAGGCAAACGCCCAAGAGAAGGAGCTCGCTGACGCCATCGCCGTTCGCTCGAAGTCGATCGACGACCTCAAGTCCGACTACGACGATGCCGCAGGAAGGTTCGACGCGGCGCAGGCCCTACTCGACGAGGCCAACGACATCCATGACACTCCCGAGAAGACCGAGGAGCTCAGGCGCTCGGTGGAGGAGCAGGACAAGGCCATTGCCGGGTTGCGCGCCGAGATCGAGGACCTCGCCCAGTCGGAGAAGTCCATCCGCGAGAGCACGCGGTCGCAGCGTCTCGTGTTCGTGGCGATCATCGCCGTCGTCGTCCTGATAATCGCCCTCATCGTCTG
This sequence comes from Atopobium sp. UBA2090, assembly GCA_002331575.1. Taxonomy (GTDB): domain Bacteria; phylum Actinomycetota; class Coriobacteriia; order Coriobacteriales; family Atopobiaceae; genus Olsenella_D. The sequence goes on from DCZG01000131.1 coordinate 11,602, forward strand.
GCTCGTGCTGTTCAAGGGATAGCGAGGGCAGGCCGCCTTAGCGGATGAGCATGGCGTCACCGAACGAGAAGAAGCGGTAGCGCTCGTCGATGGCCGCCTGGTACGCGGCCATGATCTCCTCGCGCGTGGCAAAGGCCGAGACGAGCATCATGAGGGTCGAACGCGGCACGTGGAAGTTCGTGATCATGGCGTCCACCACGTGGTACGTCGACCCCGGCATGAGGTAGAGGTTCGTCGTCGCGTCAAGGCGCTCCACGATGTCGCCGCGACCGAGGACCTCGGCGGAGTCGTCCGCGTCCTCGAAGCGCCTCGCCGTGACCGGCTGCCGTGAGGCGGGAGCGTCCTTGTCGAAGGCGCTCTCGAGCGAGCGGACCGAGGTCGTCCCCACGGCGACCACGCGATGGCCAGCCGCCTTGGTCTCGTGAACGGCGTCCACGACCGCCTGCGGCACGTGATAGCGCTCCGTGTGCATGACGTGCTTCGTGGGATCGTCCTCGCTCACCAGGCGAAACGTGTCGATGCCCACCTCGAGCTCGACCGTCGCCCACCTGACGCCCCTGTCCTTGATGCGCTCGATGAGCTCGGGCGTGAAGTGGAGGCCGGCGGTGGGGGCCGCGGCGGAATGCTCCTCGTGCATGGCGTAGACCGTCTGGTACTTCTCGGGGTCTCCCTCGTAGTCCGTGATGTAGGGCGGCAGGGGTACATGTCCCGCCTCGTGCATCGCCTCGTCGAGCGTGCGCTCCCCCATCGGGGTGAAGCGGACGAGACGACCGCCGCGGCTGTCGTCCACGAAGTCGAGGACCTCGCCCGTGAGCACGACGGGGGCGGACTCGGGCGCATGCGCCCCACCGGCGCGGTACTCGACGAGAGCGCCCTGCTTGAGTCGCTTGCCGGGGTTGACCAGGCACTCCCACACGTGTCCCAGGGGGTCCAGGTCCTCGCGTCGCCGCAGGAGGAGCGTCTCGGCGACGCCACCCGTGCCGCGCTTGCGCCCGACGAGCCGCGCGGGCATCACGCGGGTCCTGTTGGCCACGAGAAGGTCACCTGGATCGAGGTAGTCCACGATGTCCCTGAAGATGCGATGCTCGACGGAGCCGTCGTCCCGATTGAGGACGAGGAGCCTGCAGGAGTCGCGGGGCTCGGCGGGAGCCTGGGCGATGAGCTCGCTGGGGAGCTGGTAGTCAAAGTCGTCGGTGCGCATGGTGCCTCCTCGTCTGGTTTCACAGCCGCCAATGATAGCGCGGCGGGGACGGGACGGGCGAGAACCGCACGCAACCGCTACGCGAGCTCGCGCTTCGCCGCCTTGCAAGCGTCGCGGGCAGCATGGCGCTCGACGGCCGCCTCTGCCGCCGAGAAGCGGCATCCGCAGTAGTTCTGGCGATACATACCCAGCTCCCGCGACACGCGCGTGGCCTCGGGATAGAAGGGGCGGAAGTCCCGCCAGACGGGCACGAGGCCGTTCGCGCGGCAGAGCCCGCCCAACACCCTCCCACAGGCGTCGAAGAGCTGGTAGGGAGAGACGGCCAGCGTGGTCGAGACGTGGTCGATGCCCCGCTCGCGCGCCACGCGGCAGGCCTCCGAGAGCCGCAGCGCATAGCAGGCGCGACAGCGGGTCTCGCGATCGAAGCCATGGGGCGCCACGAGCCGCTCCCAGGCGTCGCGGTCGTCTCCCGCAACGACGACCTCGACGTGGGCGACGTCGCGCGCCCAACTCTCGAGGGTGCGCAGCCGGTGGTCATGCTCGGCCACCGGCTGGATGTTCGGGTTGGACCAACAGATGACCGGCTCGAAGCCCTCCTCGCGGAGCAGCTTCACCGGCTCGATCGAGCAGGGGCCGCAGCAGGCGTGCAGAAGTATCGGCACCGCATCCATGACGAGGCCTCCCACCTGGCTCGGATTCCCTACGCCTGCGTCGTGCCCTCGGGCTTGGGAGAGCTCTTCGCAGCGACCATCTGGTCGAACATGCCGCTCGTCGCCTCAAAGTCCTCGGGGAGGACGACGGTGCTCGAGCCCTTGGTCGCGAACTGGCCCATCATGTCGATCCACTGCGTGAACTCGAAGAGGCGGTTCGCCTCGCCTGCGTCCATCTCGGCACCCTTGATCGTGTCGATGGACTCCTTGATGCCCTTGGCGATGGCGATGCGCTGGTCGGCGATGCCCTTGCCCTCGGCAGCCATGGCCTCGGCCTTGGCCTGGGCGGCGATGACGGTCTTGGCGCGCGCGGCGTTGGCGTCGTTCTGCGCGGAGGCGAAGTTGTTCTTCGAGGCGATGATGTGGTTCATCGACTCCTGAACCTCCTTGGGCAGGCGGATGGAGGTGATGAGCGTGGTCACGAGCACGTAGCCGTAGCCGAGCATCTTGGCCGCGACGACCTGGTCGATGGACTGCGCGATGGCGTCCTTCTCGGAGAAGACCTCGTCGAGGGTGCGGTTGGGGATCTGCGAGCGGAGGGCGTCCGCGAGGTAGTCCTTCATCTGGGCGACGGAGTCCTTGAGGGTGTAGTAGCTCTTCCAGACGCCCGAGTCGGAGCCCGACGCCATGTTGGTGGAGTCCACGTGGTACTGGATCGAGACGTCGAGCTCGATGGTGACGTTGTCCGACGTCTTGGCGTCGAAGGTCATGTGCTGGTCCTCGGTCATGAGGTCGATGTCATGCGTGATGTCCAGGAACGGGATCTTCACGTGGAAGCCCTCGGGCGCGATGTGATTGAACTTGCCCAGTCGCTCGACGATGGCGACGTGCTGCTGCTTGACGACATAGCCTGTCGAGAGGACGAGGATGACGACGAGGATGAGGATGATGAAGAAACCCATGGTGCGCTCCCTTCGGTGCGAAGGGCGGGACGCCCGACGCTCGAATTAGAAAACCTCAGCGAATGCTAGCCAATCATCCGCGAAAATGCCAGACATCGCAGCGGGTAGCGATGTTATGCCCCATCCCACACGTATCCGCCATCCCGCGTCATGCGAAGCCTCACCTCGCCCTCGTGGTGGTGGGACATGAGCCGCTCGATGTTGAGACCGTCGCTCCTCTCGAACCAGAGCTCCGCCCCCTCGCGCGAGAGGCCTCCGCGCTGCTTGCGCGCGACGAGCCGCTCGCGAAGGTCGGACGCGTCTGCGGAGACGAAGACGGTATCGTCGGCGAGACCCGCCACGGCCTCCCACGCGCCCTCGGTCGAGAGGAGCCAGTTGCCCTCCACGAGCACGACGTCGCCCGACACCGTGACCGCGTCATCCACCACGTCGTGGATGGACCGGGAGTAGGCGGGCCAGGGCACGGACTCCTCCGAGCGCAGCTCGGCGAGCTTGGCGAGGAGCCCCTCGAGGTCGAAGGTCTCGAGCGTGCCCTTGACGTCGGCGAGTCTCGTGAGCACGCCGCTCACGTCCGCCCAGTGGGTCTCCAGGTAGGACTGGTGGTAGTGGAAGCCGTCGAGTGACACCACCTGCACGTCGGCGACGTCCGTCCGCTCGTGAGAGAGGCGCTCGAGCATGTGAGCGAGCGTGGTCTTGCCCGTGCCGG
>DCZG01000073.1:0-36483 GCA_002331575.1 Atopobium sp. UBA2090
AAAAGAATGTCCTTAGCCATTTTGTGATCCTCCAAGTTTGATGGGACGAGAGTTAGGCCTCAATGATGGCGTAGATGTCATCGGAGCGAAGGAGAAGGAACTCCTCGCCGTCGATCTTGACCTCGTTGCCACCGAACTTGCCGTAGTAGACCTGGTCGCCGACCTTGACGTCGACGGGGATGCGGTTTCCGTCCTGGTCACGCTTGCCCTCGCCAACGGCGATGACCTCGCCGCGCTGCGGCTTCTCCTGAGCGCCACTAGAGATGTAGAGACCGGAAGCGGTCTTCTCCTCCTTGGGTGCGGGCTTCACCAGAACGCGGTCACCAAGCGGCTTCAAAGTCATGTGAAAGAACCTCCTTTTGCATGCGCCCCAACCGGGCGCCCTCCGTGCGAACGCGTCGATGGGCGCGCCGCTCAAACCAACGCTCTGAATAGTACCCACACGAGCGGACTTAAACCACCAAACAAGAAAAAATCTTCCATTTGCGACTTAGATTTTCTACGACGCCTCGGAGTAGGACGCGGGCAGGTGGCGTCGACATGCCACAGAGGCCTTCTCGGCGACGCATGTCGCTNNGTCGCTCGAACGGCCATAACCAAGCAACCGTTTTGTGATGTTCACCAGGCCTTTTCGCCCGTTTGCGAACAGGCCGCGGCAGAGGCATTCCCCCACGATGCGAGGAAGGTACCATATGGGAGAGTAACAGTGTCATCCCTCCCATTCCGAGGAGAACCACCATGGGACCAAAGACGATGCGCCGGATCGGTGTTCTGCTGAGCTCTCTCCTTGCTTGTCTCGCCCTCCTCTGTGCGACGCCCCTGACTGCGCTCGCCGCGGGAACGACGCTCCACGTCGACGCGAGCGCCAGCTATACGACGATACCCGCCCACGGGTCAGGTCAGGCCTACAAGACCATCCAGGACGCGCTCACGGTGGCGCTGAGCGGGGACACGATCACCTTGGACAAGGACGTGCCGGCGACGACGTTCACGACGAACGCCCCGTACAAGATCCCCGCCAACATGACGCTGACGCTGGACCTGAACGGCCACACGATCACGGCGACGGACGCGACGACCGCCAGCTTCTACCTGTTCGAGAACCGTGGCGACTTCACGGTGAACGACTCTGCCGGCGGTGGAATGATATCTCTCACCAGCAGCAAGGCCTGGGATACCTATACGGAGTCCGTCCCGGTGATGAACCAGGGGGCGACGCTGACGATAGCCGGCGGCACGATCAAGAGCACCGGTGACAACTGGACGTTTGCGGTGGACAACCTTTCCTCCCAGTGGAACGCCGGGAAAGCCACGTGCACCATCTCAGGAGGCACCCTGATCTCCTCGTACACCCCCGTACGAACGTATGACTATGGGGAAGGATGCACGAGCGACCTCTCCATCACCGGCGGCACGATTTCCTCCCTGGATACCTACAGCCCCGTCTGCCTGCAGGAGGGTCCCGCCCACGGCGACACGACAATCAGCATCTCCGGAGGCACCTTTGATGCTGTCAGCCTCTCGGGCACCGACCCGGAACTCGCGATCATCTACTGGAACAACATCCCCCTGGCAGACAGCTCGCCGACCATCAGCATCTCCGGCGGCGTGTTCAAGGAGGCGCTGACCGCCGTTCTGGACTACTGGGTCCCCAAGTCGGACACGACCGAGAACTATGGCTCGCTCACGGTGAGCGGCGGGACCTTCGAGTCCGCGCCGGTCATCACGGCCGACAAGCTCGTCACACCCGACAAGCTCACCGTGACGAACAACCTGGGGAAGTATGTCCTCAAGAACTTCGACGTCCTGTACGACTACGACCCCCCGTACGAGGCATACAGCGGAACCGACTGCTACGTCGTCTTCGGCGGCTACCCACCGAGCATCACGACCCCGTCGCTCCCCGACGGCACGATGTACACCGCCTACAGCCAGATAATCGCTGCCGCTTCAAATGACACGCAGCCGATCACCTGGGGCATCACGAGCGGAACGCTACCGGACGGGCTCACCTTCGACGCCGCCACCGGTGTCGTCTCGGGGACGCCGACGAAGGTCGGCACGTGGACCTTCACGGTCCAGGCAACTAACAAGCTTGGCACGGACTCGCATGACTACACCATCAAGGTCGCCGAGGGCGCGCCCGTCACCCTGACCTACGTCGCCGGAGCGGGCGGGACGGTCAGCAGCGGGTCCGACGCGGGCATCCTCCCCGTGAGCGGGACGCCCAAGGGCTCGACCGCGACGGCCTCCGCAGGGTACGCCTTCATCAGCTGGACCGACGCGACCGGGACCGTCGTGAGCACCTCAGCCACGCTCGTGCCCGCCAGGGGAGCCTCGGGGACCTGGGAGGCCGCGACCTACACCGCCAACTTCAAGAAGGCGGCTGAGACCACCGTCACCGTCCACACCGAGACCGTCCGCACCACCTCGGTCCAGGTCAAGAGTCCCTCCGTGCCGGCAATGGGCGAAAGCGGCGGTGCCAACTACCTCGCGGCGCTTGTCCTGCTCTCGGGGATATCCGCGGTGGCAATCGCCGGAAAGCTGCGGGCCAATCGCCGCTAGCGCGCATGGATGGAAAAGGGGACAGGTTGCTTTTCCACGACAGCTTGTCGTGGAAAAGCAACCTGTCCCCTTTTCCATCCGGGTTACAGCTGGTCGAGCTCCTTGAGCCAGAGGGCGGCACTCGCGTCGGACGGCATGCGCAGGTCGCCGCGGGGGCTCACCGCCACCGAACCGACCTTCGGTCCGTCGGGAAGACAGCTACGCTTGAACTGCTGGGCAAAGAAGCGCCGATAGAAGACCTTGAGCCACTTGAGAATCGTCGCCTCGTCGTACTTCTCGCCAAGGGCATAGCGGGAGAGTCGGTAGACCTTGCGGGGGCTCGAGCCGTGGCGGAGCGCCTCGTACAGGAAGAAGTCGTGCAGCTCGTACGGGCCCACGAGGTCCTCGGTCTTCTGGCTGATCTTCCCCTCGCCCGTGGCGGGAAGGAGCTCCGGCGAGACGGGCGTGTCGAGCACGTCGTAGAGAACCGCCGACTCGTCGTCGTTTCCGCAGGTGTCGGCCACGTAGCGCACGAGATGGCGCACGAGGGTCTTGGGCACGCTCGCGTTGACGCCGTACATGGACATGTGGTCACCGTTGTAGGTCGCCCAGCCGAGGGCCAGCTCCGAGAGGTCGCCGGTGCCGATGACGAGACCGCCCTCCTGGTTAGCGATGTCCATGAGAATCTGCGTGCGCTCGCGCGCCTGGCTGTTCTCGTAGGTGACGTCGCGGACCGACTCGTCATGGCCGATGTCGGTGAAGTGCTGGAGCACCGCGTCGGAGATGTTCACCTCGCGGAGGTCGACGCCGAGGGCGTCGGAGAGCGTCGTCGCGTTGTCGTGCGTGCGGTCGGTGGTCCCGAAGCCGGGCATGGTCACTGCGATGATGCCGGTGCGGTCGAGGTTGGCGATGTCGAAGGCGCGCGCCGTGACGAGAAGGGCGAGCGTGGAGTCGAGCCCTCCCGAGACGCCAACCACGGCATGGGAGGAGTGCGTGTGCACGAGCCTCTTGGCCAGGCCGTACGCCTGGATCGAGAAGACGTCCTCGCAGCGCTCCGCCCGCCTCGCCGAGTCGCCGGGCACGAAGGGGTGCGGGTCGACGTAGCGCGTCAGCCGCGTCTCGTGGACGCCGAGCGAGAACCGCGTGACGTCGTAGCCCGCCGTCTCTGGGGCAGGCGCGCAGCGGTAGGTGGACATGCGACGACGCTCGGCGCTGATGAGCTGCAGGTCTATCTCGGTGACCGCCGCACCGTCGCCGAAGGGGCGACCCTCCGCGAGCAGACGGCCGTTCTCGGCGACCATGTCGTGGCCGGCGAAGACGAGGTCCTGCGTGGACTCGCCCCAGCCGGCGCTCGCGTAGGCGTATGCGCAGACGAGCCGGGCGCTCTGACCGACGACAAGAGAGCGGCGGTAGTCGGCCTTGCCGACGATGGCGTTGGAGGCGGAGAGGTTGCAGACGAGCGTCGCGCCCGCCTGGGCATGGGCGATCGAAGGCGGGTTGGGAACCCAGAGGTCCTCGCAGATCTCGACCGCCACGACGAGCGACGGCAGGTCGTCGCAGGCGAAGAGCTGGCGCATGCCAAAGGGAACGTCGACCTGGCCGGCGATGTCAATCATGGCCGCGTCGGTCGTTCCGGCCGTGAAGTGACGCCCCTCGTAGAACTCGTTGTAGGTGGGAATGTTGCGCTTGGGCACCACGCCGAGGATGGTGCCGGACGAGATGGCGACGGCGCAGTTGTAGAGCTTGGCGTTGACGCGGACGGGCATGCCGAGAAGGACGAGGGCGTCGTAGCGGGCAGACCGCGAGGCGATCTCGGCGAGGCCGGCCTCGGCGGCGTCGAGAAGGGTGTCCTGCCAGAAGAGGTCCTCGCAGGTGTATCCCGTGATGCAGAGCTCAGGCAGGATGACGACCTTGGCGCCATGCTCGGCGCAGGCATCGTCGACCCTCCCGAGGATCGACTCGACGTTGAAGGCGACGTCCGCAACCCGAACCTCGGGCGTCATGGCCGCGACCGACACGAATCCATCCTGCATGGAAGCCTCCTCGGACGTGCGCAGTGATGGGGCAATCGTAGCACGGAGGAAGCGTCAGCCGGCTGACCTGGAAAAGGGGACAGGTTGTTTTTCCAGGTTTTTGCCTAGCCCAGGACGCACGAATCAACAATCCCGCCGCTCGTCGAAACGTCGGAATAGAAAACCTGGAAAAACAACCTGTCCCCTTTTCCAGGTCAGGCAAGGTAGCGGGCGAGGAACTCCCGCGTGCGCGGCATCTCGGGGTTCGTGAACATCTTCTCGGGCGAGCCCTTCTCGGCAATAACGCCCTGGTCCATGAAGACGACCTCGTCGGAGACATTCCGTGCGAAGGACATCTCGTGCGTGACCACCACCATCGTCATGCCCTTTGCGGCGAGGGCGCGCATGACCTCGAGCACCTCGCCGACGATCTCGGGGTCGAGGGCAGAGGTCGGCTCGTCGAAGAGCATGATCTTGGGCTCCAGTGCGAGTGCACGCGCAATCGCGACNNCTGCTTCTGCCCGCCGGAGAGCGTGTTGACGTCGGCATGGACGAAGTCGGAGAGCCCCACGGAATCGAGGTGCTCGAGCGCGACCTTCTCGGCCTCCGCCTTTGACATCTTTCTGAGCGTCACAGGTGCGAGCGTGCAGTTGTCGAGCACGTTCATGTTGTTGAACAGGTTGAATCCCTGGAAGACCATGCCGATCTTCTCGCGGAGGCGATTAACGTCCACATGCTCGGCGGCCAGGTCGTCCCCGTGGAACCACACGTGCCCAGCGTCGGGCGTCTCGAGGAGGTTGATGCAGCGCAGGAGCGTCGACTTNNGGCGGTTGATGGCGCGCAGCAGCGTGCTCTTGCCGGAGCCGGAGGCGCCGATGATGGTCACGACCTCGCCAGGCCTGACCTCGAAGTCGATGTCTCGCAGGACCACGTGGTCGCCGAACGACTTGCGAAGGCCTTCCACGCGGATGAGGGGGCTCGAGGAGCTGGTATCGGAAAGCATGTCCTAGGCCTTCTTCCCCTTCGTAATCTTCTTGACGACCTTCGCGTCGGAGGTCCCCAAGACGGGGCCCGCCTTGACGTCGAAGTGCTGCGCGAACCTCGAGAGCAGCTTCGTCGCGACCATGGTGAGCACGAGGTAGCAGACCGCGGCGATCATGTAGCTCTCGGTCTGGCGGTAGTAGATGCCCGCGACGGTCGTGGTCGCGAACATGAGGTCGAAGACGCCGATGACCGAGAGGACCGAGGAGTCCTTGATGTTGATGACGAGCTCGTTCGAGAGGCCGGGGATGGCGAACTTGATGCCCTGGGGGAAGACGACCTTGCTCATGGCCTGCCACTGCGAGAGGCCGAGCGAACGGGCGGCCTCGGTCTGGCCCTCGTCGACCGACTCGATGCCGCCGCGGAGGACCTCCATCATGTAGGCGGTGGAGTTGAGGGAGATCGTGACCAGGCCGGCGACGAAGGTCGACCAGATGCCGTTGATCTCGGTGGTGGAGAGGCCGGTGCCTCGCATGATGCCAAAGCCACCGAAGTAGATGATGCCCGCTTGGACCATCATCGGGGTGCCGCGGACGACGGCGCTGTAGACCTTGGCGAAGCCCGACCCCACGACCTTGAGGAAGCGCACGAGGTCGTTATCGGGACGGTCGACCTGCTGGATGCGCAGGAACACGAGGAGCAGCGCGAGGAAGAACGCGATGATCGTACCGAAGACGGCCAGCTCGACGGTCGTCGTGATGCCCGTCCAGAAGATCTGGCGGCCCTGCCAGAGCATGTAGAACGCGCTCGCGAACGAGTCGGACGGACGTGACGTGGCGGTCGTCGCCAGCTGCCACGTTGCCGCGATGCCGAGCACCACGCGGTCGACGAAGAGGACGAGGGTGATCGCCCAGATGACGTATGAGCCAGTGCGCAGGATGCGCCGGACCTTCGGCTTGGTGAACGGCGAGACCGTCGCATAGCGCCGGCGCGTCACGAGCTTGATCACGAAGGCGATGACAGAAACGGCGATCCACGCTACGAGCACGTAGTACAACACGACCTCAAGCGCATACGCATGCGCGAGGAAGCTCATCGTGGAGCGCGGCTGGCTCGAGAGCTGCATGCCGAGAAGTGCGACGACGCTCGTTCCGAGAAGGACGTAGCGGTGGTCGGCGAGGACGAACCTCGCGAACCTCCCCTGCTTCCTGGACTGGCGCGACTGGTCCGGCGCCTCTGCCATGGTGAATTCTCCCGTCCGAATGCGCCCGCCTACGAGGGCTGGCGGTTGGAGCAGTCGTTCCAGATCTGGGAGCGCTCGTCACTCGAGACGTCACCGATGATCTTGTTGATCTTCTCGAGAACGCCGTCCTGGCCCTTTGCGATGCCGGCGTTGTCCGGGTTCGTGGCATCGGCGAAGCCCTTGCCGTCGGCGAACTCAACCTCGACGAGGTCGGGATAGTCCTCGAGAAGATAGGGGACGCTGAGCGACGAGAATGTGATGGCGTCGCAGGTTCCCTGCTCGATGTTCTCGATGACGTTGGGAATCGTCGCGACGGGCGTCATGTGGTTGACGTTGGGAATCTGGTCGATGACGTCATCATAGAAGGTGTCCTTCTGACCGAGCACCGAAGTGCCGGAGAAGTCCTCGAGCGACGTGGCGCTCGCATACGCGGAGTCCTTCTTGACGACAAGCGAGATGCTGTCGTCAAGGTAGGAATCGGAGAAGTCGATGGACTGGGCGCGCTCGTCCGTATAGGACATGCCCGCGCAGATGATGTCGATCTGCCCGGCGGTGAGGGCGTCGATGAGGCCGCTGAAGCTCATCTTCACAGCAACCGGGTCCATACCGAGGCCCTCGCCGATCTTCTTGGCGATCTGCACGTCATAGCCGTCAGCATAGGCGCCGTCGACGTTCTCGATGGGGATGGTGGTGTCCGACTCCTCGGACGCCTGCCAGTTGTAGGGAGCGTAGGCGGCCTCCATGCCGACGCGGAGCGTCTTCCCATCGCCAAGGGTGGCCGACGACGAGGACGACGAGTCAGCGGCGGTCGACGAAGTCGAGCTAGACGTGCTCTGCGCGGCGGGACCGCAGCCTGCAAGGACGAGCATGCTGCCCGCACCGAGCGCGCCGCCGGTCATCTTGACGAACGAGCGACGAGAGAGACTGTTCTTATCCATAGCTTCCTCCCACGGACCCGGCGCAGGTGCGCCTGCCACTCCAGTTTGGTAAAGTACGATAACGACGTTTGACGAACGCCGCCACCCGTACGGACAAGAGGAAACCTGCAGGTAACGATGGACCGCCCGGGAGAGGTCGTCTGATTATGCCCAACTGGGCGGGACCGGGGCGTCTTTCGAGCTCCACGAACCGAGCGGAGCGTTGGGCTCGGCGTCGAGGGTCAACGGCGCGAACCTGCCCGAACGGAAGCTGCGCACGGCGGCGACGCCGATCATGGCGGCGTTGTCTCCGCAGGCGCGCATGGGCGGCACGGTCACACGTACGCCCATCTTTCCGAAGGTCTCCCGATACGCCGCGCGAAGCTCGGGGTTGGCCGCGACGCCGCCGCCCACGCAGAAGTCCGAGACGCCCGTCTGCTCGACGGCGGTGACCGCCTTGGACACCTGCACGTCGATGACCGCAGCCTCGAAGCTTGCCGCGAGGTCAGGCAGGTTGATGGGCCTGCCCGCTCGGTTCTCGCCCTCGATGTAGGTGATGACCGCCGTCTTGAGGCCGGAGAGGCTGAACGAATAGTCGCCGCTATGCATCATCGCGCGCGGGAAGTGGATGGCGCGGGGGTTGCCCTGCGCGGCGAGGCGCGAGATCACGGGTCCGCCGGGATAGCCCAGGCCGAGCGCCTTCGAGACCTTGTCGAAGGCCTCCCCCACCGCGTCGTCGATGGTCGCACCGAGCACCTCGTAGTCGCCCCAGGCGCGCACGTGCACGAGCATGGTGTTCCCGCCCGAGACGAGGCTCGCCACGAAGGGCGGCTTGAGGTCGGGCGTCTCGAAGAGGTTGGCGAGAAGGTGGCCCTCGAGGTGGTGCACGGGAACGAGGGGCAGNNCGGGCAGGTCGGCAGCCGCGCAGAGGCCCTTGGCGAAGGCGACGCCCACCACGAGCGCGCCCACGAGCCCCGGACCGGCGGTCACGCCGACGGCGGCGAGGTCGGAGGCTGCCAGGGTGTCGCAGCCAAAGTGCTCGCCCGCCTTGGCGAGCGTCTCCTCGAAGACGCCGACGATGGCCTCGACGTGCTTGCGGCTGGCGATCTCGGGCACCACTCCGCCGAAGCGCGCGTGGAAGTCGATGGACGTGGCGACGACGCTCGCGCACACGACGCTGTGAGAGTCGGTGACGGCCATGGCAGTCTCGTCACAGGAGGACTCTATCGAGAGGACGAGAGGACCCGCGTCGGCGATCGCAGCCTCGCAGGCGTCGTCGCGCTGACCGCAGGCGATGGGCCAGGGCCGTATCGAGGCAGCCGGCTCCACGCGGTCGAGCGTGTGCTCGGCGTCAGCCTTGAGGGGCAGGTCTGCCTTGAGGATGAGGGCGTCATGGCCGTCACCGTAGTAGTTCGGGCGCCGTCCGGCCTCCGTGAAGCCGAGCGAGGCATACGTCGCGCGTCCGGACGCGTTGTCGACGTCGACCTCGAGCGAGGCGGTTCGGGCGTTGAGGACGTGGGCGTCATAGCAGATGCGCGAGACGAGGCGCGCGGCGATGCCCCTCCGCCGGTGGTCCTGCACCACGACGACGTCGGTGACCTCGAAGTCGTCGCCCGCCATCTGGCCGCCGGCGAAGCCGATGATGCGACCGAGGTCGTGAGCGACCCACCACGTACGACCGGGCTGGGAGAGCTCCTCGGAGAAGAGCCGCTCCGACCAGGGGGTATGCGCCGAACCCTCGTAGGCGGAGGCCTCGAGCGAGGCCACGGCGGAGATGTCGTTCACGCTCATGGGTCGCAGCTGCAGGTGGCGGTCGGCCAGGGCGTCGTCGACGCCCGTGACCTCGACGCTGGCGGGCGTCGCCAGGCCGAGACGCTTGCGCTCGTTCTCCTCGGCATCGGAGAGACGGGTGTAGATCGGGAGCACGAGCGCAGGGTCGCCCGTCTCGCTCGCGTCATAGCGTGCGGGAGACGCGGCGGCGAGAAGAAGGCCCTCGCCCGTGGGATACCAGGTCGGCTCGTCGGTGAAGGTCGAGAAGCCCACCGCCTCGAACCTGGCGCGGTACTTCACGAGGCCGTTGCCCGTGATGGTCAGCCGGTCTCGGTCGGCGCGCGCCGCCCAGCTTCCGACGCACTCGTCCGCCGTGCAGACCGTCTCGGATGCGAACGTCCTCGTCACTCCCCCGTCGGTGAGCTCGTAGACGCCTGGGTAGACCTCGCCGCGCATGGCGTCGTCGGCGACGGCGAGAAGTCCGCGTACGCCCGCCCGCCAGCTGACCCAGGCGGTCGCGTCGAGGACGGAGGTCCCGTGGAGCGGCTTGGAGAGGCCGCAGGCCATGCCCTTCGCCGTGGCGATGCCGATGCGCACGCCCGTGAACGAGCCGGGTCCGCGTCCGACGAGAACCGCGTCGAGGTCGGACATCGTATGGCCAGCGCGGGAGAGCACGTCGAGGCAGGTGGCGGCGAGCTCGACGTTGGCCCGACGCCGGCAGAGGTGGTCTCCCGACGCGAGCACGTCCACGCGGGCGGTCGAGCCAGAGGGCTCCCACTCCGCGACGGCGCAGGCGAGCATGTCGGTCGAGGTGTCAATGGCGAGTACGAGCATGATTCATCCGTTTCGGTAGCATGCGATCGCACGCGTGCAGCCCCGGGGACCGACGCCGACCTCGGCGCCCTCGCCCCCACAGGCCTTGCTGCCGCGCGCTTCCCTTACAGCGACGAGACGAGCTCCTCGCCGCGAACGTCGTGCGAGACGAACGTGACGCTGCGCGGGGGCTCCTCCCCTGGTGCCGCCTCGTCGTCGAGACGGCGCACGAACACGTCCACGCGCGCGTCGCCGATCTCGTCGGCGAACTGCTCGCCCCATTCGATGACGCAGACGCCGTCCGCCCCGAGCACGTCGAACAGCCCCGTGTCCTCGAGCTGGTCGGGGTCATCGAGTCGATAGAGGTCAAAGTGGTCGAGCTCCAGGTCGGTGCCCTGGTAGACCATCTCGATCGTGAAGGTGGGGCTCGTCACGTCGCCCCCCACGCCCATGCCGCGGGCGATGCCCTTCGTGAGCTGCGTCTTGCCCGCGCCGAGGTCTCCCGTGAGCACGAGGACGTCGCCCGCCCTCAGAAGCTCACCGAGATGCCTGCCCAGCTCGATGGTCTCGGCGGTGGAGGAGGTGCGGAAGTCCTTCTCCATCAGGCCTCGCCTCCCTCGGGATGGGTGCGGAGCCATTCGCCCACCATGGCGAGGTCGGCCTCGAGCAGCGGCTGCCAGTCGGAGTGGTAGATGCACGCCGCTGGATGGAAGGTGGGGCACACCACGAAGTGACCGACCTGGTGGAGCTGGCCGCGAAGGCTCGTGACGCCGCGATCGGTCTTGAGGATCCACTGCGAGGCGAAGTTGCCCAGGCACACGATCACGTCGGGCCAGATGGAGCGGATCTGCTCGCGCAGGAAGGGCGAGCAGGCCTCGATCTCCTCGGGCTTGGGGTTGCGGTTTCCGGGCGGACGGCACTTGACCACGTTGGCGATGTAGATCTCGGAGCGCGTGAGCCCGGCGATCGAGAGAAGGGAGTCGAGCTTCTTGCCGGCGGCGCCCACGAAGGGCTCGCCCTGCAGGTCCTCGTTCTTGCCGGGCCCCTCGCCGACGAACATCACGCGGGCGTGCGGGTTGCCCACGCCGAAGACGAGGTTGGTGCGAGTCTGACCGAGCGGGCAGAGCTGACAGTTGCCCATGAGGCTGACAATCTCCTCGAGGCTCACCTCACCAGGCTTCTGGTGCTCGTGACCGGGAATGTGCAATACGGACATCGATGCCGCTTTCTAGACGTAGATCTTCTCGAGGCGCATACCAAAGCCGCAGGCGACCTCGTAGTTGATGGTCCCCTGGATGGCCGCCATCTCGTCGATTGTAATCTCCTCGTCGCCGTCGCGGCCGATTACCGTGACGATATCTCCCTCGGTGACGGGGCGACCGGGGTGATACGAGCGCGCCGCGTTGACGTCGACTGCGAACATGAACTGGTCCATGCAGATGCGACCCACCTGACGACAGCGCATGCCGTCGACGAGCACGTCCATGTTGTTGGAGAGGATGCGGGAGAGACCGTCGGCATAGCCGATGGGCACGGTGGCGACCTGCATGTTGCGCTTGGGGACGCGCCAGGTGAGACCATAGCCCACCCCATCGCCCACCTCGGGGTAGACGGCGCGCGTCACACGGGCGCGGACGCTCATGACCGGCTCGAGCTGGATGCGCGGAGCGGTGGTCTCGGCGGGCTGGAGGCCGTAGAGTCCGATGCCCACGCGGCACATGTCGAACTGGCACTCGCGATGCAGGATCGTGCCAGGCGTGTTGTCGCAGTGTACGAGGCCCGTCTCGAGACCGGCGTCGCGAATCGCCTGGACGGCCTCCTGGAAGCGGTTGAGCTGGAGCGCGAAGTCCCAGTCATCGATGACGTCGGCGGTGGCGAAGTGCGTGAAGGTGCCCGCGCACTCGATGCCGCGATGGAAGTCAATCGCGCGGCGCACCTCGAGGACGTCGCCTCGACGGACTCCGATGCGCGTCATGCCCGTGTCGAGTGCCAGGTGGTACTTGACAACCTTGCCCTCGGCTGCCGCAGCCTCGCCGAGCGCGAGGGCGAAGTCCACCTCGTAGACGGACGGCATGAGGTCGTACTCCACGAGCGTGCCCACGCAGCCGACCGGCGGCTGCGAGAGTATGAGAATCGGCGCGTCGAAGCCCGCCTTGCGAAGCTCGACGCCCTCGGCGACCGTCGCCACGGCGAACTGGTCGGCACCAGCCGACCGCAGCGTCTTGGCGCAGGCCACGGCTCCGTGCCCGTAGGCATCCGCCTTGATGACGGCCATCATCTTGGTGCCGGGTCGAATCTGGGCTCTGAACGCCTTTGCATTGCGACGCAGGGCGGCGAGGTCGACCTCGACCCACGCCCACCTGTCCGCCGGACCGTTCACCCTCGCTGACATGTGCCATCACTCCCAGAATGTCCTAGGCCTCTTCCGCTGCGTCGGCATCGGGGAACGAGACGCGCTCCTCGACGGCGTCGGAGGCGAGTCCGATCGCGTCGATGACGTCGGTTGCCATCACGCCGCGCGAGCCGTAGCGTTCGGCGGCGATTGATCCCGCATATCCGTGAATCTCACAGGCGAGCGCGCAGAGCAGCGGGTAGTCGTCGAACTTCCCCGCGGTCTGGGCGAGAAGCGACGCGATCATGCCCGCGAGCACGTCGCCGGAACCTGCCGTGGCGAGCGCCGCGGGACCGGGCTTGGGCAGGATTGCCTGCTCGACGCCCACGCATCCCGTTGCCGTGCCCTTCGTCACGATGGTGAGCTCGGAGCCGCCGTCCGCCCAGATGATCCTACGCGCGATCTCGAGCTGCGAGGCAAGCGAGTCAGGCGGGGTGTCGTCGTTGCCGACGAGCCGGCCGAGCTCGCCGCGGTGCGGTGTGAGCACGAGCGGCGCCGTCCTTCTCAGCAGCTCGGGAAACTCGGGAAGGGCTCCGGAGGTAAGACGAGATATGCAGTTGAGGCCGTCGGCGTCCACCACGAGCGGCATGTCCGCACTGAGGAGCGCCGAGACGGCCGAGACCGTTCCCGATGTGACGCGCATGCCGGGACCGATGAGCGTCGTCGAGTTCTCGTGGGCGAGACGGACGACCTCGTTGCGGGCCTCGCTCGAGATGACGCCGTCGGAGTCGGCGGGTAGCCCCACCACGGGAATCTCGATCAGGTGGCTCTGCACGACGGGGACGATCGTCTCGGGCACGGCGAGGGTGACGTAGCCGGCGCCTGCGCGCGCGGCCGCCCTCGCCGCCATGATCGGCGCCCCGGGGAAGCGGGACGAGCCGCCCACGACGAGCACGGAGCCGCGGGAGAACTTGTCGACGGCCGTCACGGAAGGCAGCATGACGTCGAGGTAGTCGCTGAGGTCCGTGCGCCACGCGACGGGGTCGGAGTCGTTCACGAGCCGCTCGGTCTGCTCGGCGAGCGGCGCGACGACGATGGAGCCGCAGAGGTCGCGACCATCGTCGGCGAGAAGGCCGGGCTTGAGCGCGAGCATGGTCACGGTCATGTCGGCCATGACGGCAGGTCCGGGCGCGTGCCCCGACTGCGCGGAGAGCCCGCTCGGGACGTCGACGGCGACCACGCGGGCGCCGGAGTCGTTGAGGCAGTCGATCCAGATGTCGAAGGGGGCGCGGAGCTCGCCGCGGAAGCCCGTGCCGAGCATGCAGTCGAGCACGGCGTCAGCCGTGGAGAAGAGACCCTCGAGCTCGTCACGGGACGGACCGACGAGGACGGACACGCCCGCGCGCACGGCGCTCTGGGCGACCTGTCGGGCGAGGTCGCCGGAGAGCTGGTCCGGCTCGATGGGGCTCACGACCTTGACGTTGACGTGCTTGCGAAGCAGCGCCTCGGCGGCGACCCAGCCGTCACCCCCGTTGTTGCCCATGCCGGCGAGCACGACCACGTTCTCGACGTTCCCCAGCTCGAGGACCTCGGCCGCGGCCGCATACCCAGCGCGGTGCATGAGCTCGGAGACGCTCACCCCGACCCTCGTGAGGGCGACCTCCACGCGCTTGATGTCATCAACGTTCAATACGGGCTGCATGTTCTACTCCTCAACCCTTTCCTCCGACGTCACCGAGACGTCGGCTCCCTGTTCCTGCACGCGCTCAAGCTCGTCGATGAGCGAGCGCGCTTCCTTGAACGACGCGGCGAGCGCCTTCGAGGCGTCCTCGTGCTCGTCCTGACGCGGCCTGACCTCGTCGGTCACGGCGACGGCGTTTGCCACGGCGACCTCGCGCGTGAACGAGAGCGAAAGCGCGATCTCGCTGACGCCCTGCTCGTGCGCCACCTCGGCGGCTCGCCCCGAGAGGATGGCGATCGGCCTGCCCGACGCCCCGTCACGGCCGACCGAGACGTCCGAGAGCCCGATACCCTGCGAGAATCCCGTCCCCAGCGCCTTGAGCACGGCCTCGCGGGCAGCAAAGCGAGCGGCGTAGTGCTCCGCGGGACGCGCGGTGCGCTCGCAGTACGCTCGCTCGTCATCTGTGAAGACCCGTCCGAGGAAGTGCGGGCGGCGCTCCATGACGCGCTGCATCCGCGCGATCTCGAGCATGTCGACGCCGACGCCAGCCAGGGACATGGGCTACTCCACCGTGACGGACTTGGCGAGGTTACGCGGCTTGTCGACGTCGCACCCGCGGCTGCGCGCCACGTAGCGAGCAAGAATCTGCAGGTGGACCGCTGCGACGATGGGGACGAGAAGCTCGTCGGACACGGGCGGGATCCAGAGCACGTGCTCGCAGAGGCTCGCCACGGACTCGTCGCCGTCCGTCGCCACGGCCACGCACGTGGCGCCGCGGGCGATGACCTCCTGGATGTTCGAGATCGTCTTGTCGTGGACGCGGTCCTCGGGGACGATGGTCACGACGGGGAAGCCGGGCTCGAGCAGGGCGATGGGGCCATGCTTCATCTCGCCGGCTGGGTACGCCTCGGCATGAAGGTAGCTGACCTCCTTGAGCTTGAGAGCGCCCTCGTAGGCCGTGGTGGAGTTGACGCCGCGGCCGAGGAACAGCGCGGAGTGCGAGCGGCGGAAGACGCCCGCGGCCTGCTTGTCCTGCCAGGAGCGAGAGATGACCGTGCTGATGAGGTCGGGCAGCGTCTCGAGGTCGGCACAGTGACGAGCGACCTCGTCCGCGTCCATCCCGCCGCGCGCCTGGGCGAGGCGCAGCGCAAAGAGCGCGCAGGCCACCATCTGCGCCGTATAGGCCTTGGTTGAGCAGACGCAGACCTCGGGACCGGCCTGCACGTAGAGCGTTCCGTCGGACTCGCGGGCGGCAGAGGACCCGAGCACGTTGGTCACGGCGAAGACCTTGCAGCCCATGCCCCTCATGCGACGGGCGGCCGTGAGCGTGTCGGCCGTCTCGCCCGACTGGGTGATGATGACGCAGAGCGTGTGATCGGTGACGAGGACGTCCTGCTCGTAGTTGAACTCCGACGCGTACTCGCAGATGACGGGCACGTGAGCCCAAGTCTGAATCAGCGTCCGCGCGATGAGGCCGACGTGATAGGAGGTGCCGCAGGCGATGAGGTAGATGCGGTCGACCGCGGCGAGCTCGTCCTCGGTCATGGACAGCTCGTCGAGCTTGATGCCCTTGTCCGTGACGTGCGCCTTGAGCAGGCGGTCGATCGCCTCGGGCTGCTCGGCGATCTCCTTGGCCATGAAGTCGGAGTAGCCACCGAGCGTGGCTGCCGACGCGTCCCAGTCGATGTCGATGGCGGACGGATGTTCGACGACGGCTCCGTCGGAGTCGTACACGGTGATGGAGCCGGACTCCTGGAGACGGGCGTACTGCCCGTTCTCGAGCGGAATCACATGCGAGGTAATGGAGGCGAGCGGCGTGATGTCTGAGGCGGCGTAGGCGCCGTCAGGCGTGGATGCCACGACGAGAGGCGAGCCGTTGCGGGCGACGACGATCTCGCCGGGTGCGTCGGCGCAGACCACGGCAAGCGCCCACGAGCCCTCGAGGCGGCCGCAGGCGTTGTGCACGGCGCCGAGAAGGTCGCCCCTGCAGGGACCCGCCCACGCATCCTCGACGAGGTGGGCGATGACCTCGGAGTCCGTGTCCGAGGCAAAAGTGTGGCCGTTGCGCTTGAGATAGCTCCTGAGCTCGCGGAAGTTCTCGATGATGCCGTTGTGGACGATGGCGATCTTTCCCGTGCAGTCACGATGCGGGTGCGCATTGCGATCGGTGGGGGCGCCGTGGGTCGCCCAACGGGTGTGGGCGATGCCGGTGGTGCCGACGAGGTTGGCGGTCTCGCAGCGGTCCGCGAGCACGGCCACGCGACCAGCGCACTTGACGCCATGGAGGGCGCCGTCCGTGGAGAGGACCTCGATGCCCGCAGAGTCATATCCGCGATATTCGAGCGTCTGGAGCCCCTGAAGGAGGTACTCCGATGCCTGGTTCCTACCCGTATAGCCAACGATTCCGCACATGATGTCCCCTCCTGGATGTTCTGCCTGTTCCTGAGTAACGCAGTTCTATCAGCAAGGCCCCTAGACCTTGAAGGGCTCCAGCGCGGCGAGCACGATGTCGTTCGCCTGCTGGCAGAGAGACTCGTCAGGCGCCTCGGCGAGCACGCGGACGAGAGGCTCGGTCCCCGACGCACGCACGAGCACGCGACCGTTCCCCTCGAGGAATTGCTCGGCCGCAGTGACGGCCGCCTGGACCTCGGGGGCGTCCATGGCTGCGTCCTTGTCGCTCACGCGCACGTTGACGAGCTGCTGCGGGTAGAGACGGACGGGCCGGGTGAGCTCCGAGAGCTTCTCCCTCTCGGCACGGAGGACCTCCATGATGCGCAGCGAGGTCATGATGCCGTCACCGGTCTTCTCGAGGTCACCGAAGATGATGTGACCCGACTGCTCGCCGCCGAGGGAGTAGTCGTTCTCGCGCATGCAGGCATAGACGTTCTTGTCGCCCACCGCGGTGGTCTCGTACTTGAGGCCAGCGGCGTCGAGCGCCCTGAAGAAGCCGAAGTTGGACATGACCGTCGGGACGACCGTCTTCTTGGTGAGACGACCGTACTTGCTGAGGTAGGTTCCGCAGACGTAGAGGATGAGGTCCCCGTCGACCACGCGGCCGCGCTCGTCGACGGCGAGGCAGCGGTCGGCGTCTCCGTCGTAAGCGAAGCCCACGTCAAGGCCCTGCTGGACCACGAAGGTCCTGAGCTGCTCGATGTGCGTGGACCCGCAGTCCACGTTGATGTTGAAGCCGTTGGGGGCGTTGTTGATCACGTGGGTCTCGGCACCAAGGGCGTCGAAGACGGGGCGCGCGACGCTCGAGGCGGAACCGTTCGCACAGTCGAGACCGATCTTGAAGCCCTGGAGGGAGAAGCCGCAGCTCGAGATCAGGCTCGAGATGTAGCGATTGCGGCCCTGCATGTAGTCGACCGTGCGGCCGATGTCCTCACCCGTGGCGAGCGGCACGTCCGTCTCGCCATCGATGTAGCCCTCGACGAGTTTGAGGACGTCCTCGTCCATCTTGTAGCCCTCGCGGTTGACGAGCTTGATGCCGTTGTCAGTGAAGGGGTTGTGGCTCGCGGTGATCATGACGCCGCAGTCGAAGCCACCGTCGACCACCTCGTAGCTCACGCCCGGGGTGGGGATCACGTGGAGCATGTAGGCGTCGGCGCCGGATGCCACGAGACCTGACACGAGCGCGGACTCGAACATGTAGCTCGAGCGACGCGTGTCCTTGCCGATGATGACGCGGGCCTTGCAGGCCTTGCGCGCACCGTAGTACCAGCCGATGAAACGGCCAATCTTATAGGCGTGCTCGACGTTGAGCCCCTCGTTCGCCACACCCCTGAAGCCGTCGGTTCCGAAGTACTTCATTTTGTCTCCTCTTTTCGAACCCGAGCGTGAAACGACTGTCATGCATCTCTCAATGTTACGCAAGAAGAGGGTCCGCCACAGCCACGACGAACCCTCTTCCAAATATCTCCGGAACGGAGAAACTAGCGCTTCGAGAACTGCGGGCGCTTGCGGGCCTTCTTGAGACCGTACTTCTTGCGCTCGACCGCGCGGGAATCGCGGGTGAGGTAACCGGCCTTCTTGAGCTCGTCACGGTACTCGCCGGCGTCGAGAAGGGCGCGGGCGATGCCGAGGCGGAGAGCGCCGGACTGGCCGTTGATGCCGCCGCCGTCGCAGAGTGCGATGACGTCGAAGCGATCGGCGGTGTCGGTGGCGCGGAAGGGAGCGGTTGCGTTGTCAACGAGCTGCTGACGGCCAAAATACTGGGCTGCGTCACGTCCGTTGACGGTGACCTTACCGGTGCCGGGAACGAGGCGGACGCGAGCGACGGCCTCCTTGCGACGGCCGGTGCCGGTGTAAACAGCGGTGTTGTCAGCCATCGGTTAAGCCTCCAGAGTGATCTTGACGGGGTTCTGAGCGGTGTGCGGATGCTCGGGGCCGGCGTAGACCTTGAGCTTGGTCGCCTGCTTGCGGCCGAGGGTCGTCTTCGGGAGCATGCCCTTCACGGCGTGCTCGACGACGCGCTCGGGGTGCTTGGCCATGGCCTCCTTGAACGACTCGAAATGAAGGCCTCCGAGCCATCCGGAGTAACGCCAGTACTCCTTCTTGTCCGCCTTGACGCCCGTGAGGACGACCTTGTCGGCGTTGATGATGACCACGAAGTCACCGGTGTCGCTGTTGGGGGTGAACTGGGGCTTGTCCTTGCCGCGAAGGATCATTGCCGCCTTGGTGGCGAGACGCCCGAGCGTCACGCCGTCGGCGTCGATGAGCACCCACTTGCGCTCGACCTCGCCGGGCTTGGCGTACTGAGTCGACTTCTTCACTTGACTCCTCCTACGAACCTGATTACGGCGGCCGCCCCTGGACGAGCAGTCGCATGCTTTTTTGTCAGAGATTACGGGGCTCTGTGGAAAGCCTTCAAATTATAGCGCGCGAGCATCGCCTTGTGAAAACAAATACTCCATACACAAGGCCTGCATGGAACCTCGTCGACCTCGCCACGGCGCTACCGCCCGCCCCACGCGAGGGGCTCTCGGCCTGCGACTCCAGCTAGAATGAAGTGGCACGTTGGAGGATTTTCATCTAGGGAGGAAAGATGATCTACACCGTCACCCTCAACCCGGCGCTCGATAAGACGGCACAGGTTCCCGACCTCAAGGTCGACGAGGTCAACCGCATCACCGAACTGCGCCGCGACGCAGGCGGCAAGGGCATCAACGTCTCCAAGGTCATCAAGAAGCTCGGGGGAACCACCGAGGCCTGGGCGATTCTCGCGGGCAACACCGGCGACTGGATCCAGGCCGCACTCGAGGCGGACGGGATTCGTGTCCACTCCATCCCCGCCGCCGGCGAGACGCGCACGAACCTCAAGGTCGTCGACCCCGTCAACGACACGCACACCGACATCAACGAGCCCGGCCCCGAGGTCACGGACAGCATGCTCAATGACATGCTCATCGACCTCGCGAACGTCGTGCCGGCCGACGGGATCGTCGTGGTCTCCGGCAGCCTCCCTAAGGGCGTGAGTCCCGACGCCTATGAGAACTGGTGCCGAGTCCTGCGCATGGGCGGCATCCGCGTCTTCCTCGACGCCGACGGCGAGGCGCTCCAGCACGGCATCGAGGGCAAGCCGTACTTCATCAAGCCCAACGACCACGAGCTCTCCGCGCTCGTGGGACGTGAGCTCACCGGCGCGCAGGAAGTCGCCAAGGCGGCTCGCGAGCTCGTGGACGGGGGCATCCCCCTGGTGGTCATCTCGATGGGCGGCGAGGGCGCTGTCTTCTGCACCGAGACCGAGACCTGGCACGCAGGTCCCGTCAAGGTTCCCGTCGGCTCGACGGTAGGCGCCGGCGACTCGGTCGTGGCCTCCATCGCCTATGCCGTCAACAAGGGCATGCCCCTCGAGGACACCATGAGGCTCGCCATGGCCACGGGCGCAGCTAACGTCATGCAGTCGGGCACGCAGGCGGCAGAGCGCTCCGTCATCGACTCTCTCATCGACAAGGTCGTGCTCACCAAGCTCTCGTAGACACAGGCCATACTCGTGCGAAGGGGACGTCCGCTCAGGCGTCCCCTTTTTGTGTCGCTCGGTTCTTAACCAGAGGTCTTGCAAGGCCCGGCGACCTAGTCCTCCGCCATGAACGCGCGGACCTCGTCGAGACGCGCCTCCGCCAGATGACGTCCCTGGAGATAGAGGTCGAGCAGCGGCGCCCCAGCGTGCTCGTTGACCTTGACCTCGACAGGCTTCTCGGGAGCCATGACCAGGCAGTCGCCTGCCGCCTCGTGCTCCCAGAGCCTCGCTCGCTGCGCGTTGTATCGCTCGCCGCGCGTGCGGAGCGCCTCGAGGTAGTAGGGATACCCGTCGTAGCGGTGCGAGCGGATGGCCATCCCCTCGGAGTTCCCCGACTTGACGTATCCACGGTCCTGAGTCACCACCACGAGCGCACGGCGGACGGGTTCGTAGCCTTCGACCTCGGCCTCTCCCTCAAGGCCGAGGGCCACGCCAAAGGGGATGGCGTCGGTGGTCCCACCGTCGAGGTAGCGATGGCCGTCAATCTCAACGACGCGCGACACGGCGGGCATCGACGCGGACGCGCGCACGTTGGCCACGTCCTCGGGAAAATGGTTCGTGGGCAGGTAGGCCGCGGAACCGAAGACGATGTCTGAAGCCACCGCGAAGAAGGGCATGGGGTTTGCGTTGAAGGTCTCAAGATCGCAGGGGTCCAGGTCGTTCTGGACGTCCCCATAGAGGAACTCCCCTCCGGCGAGGTCGCCCGTCTTCGCGAGCGAGGAGAGCGACATGAACCTGCGGTCGTCACGAAACGCGAGCATGATGCGCATGGTGCGCCCGATCTGCCGACTGCGAAAGCTCGCGGCGTTGATGGCTCCCGCCGAGACGCCCCATGCGCTCGAGAACCCATAGATGCCGTGCTCCATGAGCACGTCGAGGATGCCTGCCGTGAACATGCCGCGAAAGCCGCCGCCCTCGAGGACGAGCGCCGTTCCGATGCCATTCTCCATGTTCCGTATCTCCTCTCGAATGTGCAGCGTGGCTTGTTATACCCATTCGGAAGGGAGAGAGCGGCCCCCGCACGCGAGTTCACGCGCGGGGGCCGCAGGTAATCCGTGGAAGACGGTCTCCTTAGACGGCCGTTCTCCCCTCGAAGAACCCGTAGGTCATGAAGTGGCGGTAGTACGCGGCTAGATCGTCCCCGAACGCAGCGCGTAGGTCGGCGTACCTCGGCCTATACGTGTCGACCGAGAAGTTCCGGCTCGCGATGCGTCCCTCCGCCATGCCGTAGGTGACAAAGTGCCTCAGCACCGCCTCCTCGTCGTTGCCGAACGCCGCAGCCACGTCGGGGTTCATCTCGAGGTAGTAGCTGTAGTCGTACACCTCCGAGTAGTCGGTCCCCTCGTACGCGACGGGCGCGTTCTCGACGATTCCCGCGGCGAGTCTCGAGGCCTCCCAGTCCCACCACGCGATGCGGTCCGTGAGCCACGACCTCAGGTACTCGACGTTTGCCGCGTAGGTCGAGAAGGGGGTAAGCACGTTGCTGAACCCCGTGATTCCGAAGATGGCCTGATTCATCCTCTGCGATGCACCTACCTGGTCGTAGTAGTACTGGAGCGAATGAAGGAATCCGTTGGCGCCCGTCGTGGACGCGTCCCCGAGAAGGACGTTCTCGACGAGCGTCGAGAACTCGGCACAGTGGCTGACAACGTTTTCGCGAACGGTCGGGATGTCGATGACCCAGCCGTCGGATGCCGAGAGGAGCCCCGCGTAGCCGTAAGCACCTGCCGCCTTGAAGTCCGTACGGGTTCCGCACGACCCATCGAAGTCCCAGACGGGCTCGGCGTAGAACGTCGACGAGCCACGATCCAGGCAGAAATACGTGGACGAGCAGAACGCATCAACGTTCTTGCAATACTCGTTGATAAGGTAGGTCCAGCTCAGGGAATCAAGGTCGAAGAGGTAGCCGTCAGACGACGTGACACCGGCGTCCAGGTTGTCGATGGCCGCCTGGGTCGCCTCGCTGATGTAGCGCACGCACGCGCTCGAGCAGACCTCGGGGCTCTTCACCACGAAGTAGCCCACGCTCGTCCTGAACCAGCAGAGCTCGGACGAGAAATATGCCGAGTCCAGTTCGAGGAGATACCCTCCCGTGATGTCGGCAGGGTTCGCCACGTCAGAGACGTACTGGAACGCGTAGCCATAGGCGTTGGTCCCCCGAGCGGTCGAGTGAGCCGAAACGTCATCATCGCCGTTCGCGTCCTCGATGTCCCCCTCCAGGTCATGGATGTCAACACGGCCGCTCCCGACCTCGATCTTCTCGCACAGGAGGTAGTTGCCCCGATATGCTCCGTCGTAGTAGAGGTCGACCGGCGCGCTCTCGGTGCCGCACATGCCCAGTTCGAGGGCGAGATCATAGGCGAATGAGTTATGAAGGAGGGTGGCGTCGTTCGCATTGGCGAGAAGGAGCCACTTCTTGGCGGCGTTATCGGAGTTCCCCGTCTCGAGAAGGTCGGCCTTCTTGCTGAGAGAGATCTGGTAGGGCTTCTTGTCGCCGACGCCCCACGTGGAGTTTCCGCGCCCCTTGATCGTTGAGGTCTTGCCCGAGGAGACGCTGTCCTTGTTGTAGACGACGGTTCCATCAGGGTCGACGACAACGATGGAGACGTCCGCCTTCGCCGTGTGATGGATGCTTGCCTCCACATAGGCACGGCCCTCGTTCTCGGGGTCGACGCTGATGACGAACACCGTGCGAATCTGGCCCGACACCATGACCGCAAGCGTGTGGACGGTGGAACCCTCCTCGAGCATGTACCTGAAGAGCAGGGCGCCGTTCGCATCCGTCGTCTGAGAGAATGCCGTCAGGTCGACGGTCGCACCAGTTGCGACCGTCGAGAACGAGCCGCTCTCATATGCGGCGAGAAGGAGGCCGGCGGAGGTGCCGCCAAGACGGAGGGTCGAGAGCGACACCGAGCTCAGGCTCGCGTACGAGGGGAGGAAGAGATAGGAAATGGCGTTGACGGGAGTGGAGGTCGTGGAGGTGGAAACGCCATCCTTCGCCGTGGGGATGGTACCTTGCACGGGGGTCAGGATCACGCCATTGTTGTCGGCGTAGTAGGTGATGGCGCCGATGTCACGCGACCCTCGCAGGACATAGCCCTGAGAGGGAATCGCGTAGTACTCGTCATCCCCCACCGCGAAGAATCCCGAGGTGCACGCACGCGTGCTCTCCTCGATTCGGTAGCGCTGGAGGCCGTCGCCGTAGGCGGAGCTCACGACCCAGCCCGGGGCCTCGAGTCGGCCGTCGTTGTCGGCGAGGTAGACCCTGCCGTCAGACGAGACGTACTTGCCGCGAACGACGTAGCCCTCGGAGCGCGCGTACGCCCACCAGCCAGAGCCGTCGACGTCGGGGTCGATGAGACGGGACGTGGCTACGATGCCTCCGTCGCCGACCCAGTAGCGCTGGAGGCCCTGCCCGAAGCCGTCGGTCACGAGCCAGCCTGCAGACGCGACGAGCCTGCCGTCGTTGTCTGCCACGACGCTGCTGCCGCGCGTGCCGCGAAGCACGTAGCCAACCTCCGGCAAGCCATAGTAGCCGCTACCGTCGACGGAGAAGAACCCGGTTCGACATGCATGGGTCGTCTCGTCGACGCAGTAGCGCTGGAGCACGCCGTCATACCGTGCCGTCACGAGCCAGCCCGGGTCCTCGAGCCGACCGTCGTTGTCGGCGAGGTAGACGCCGTCAGGCGAGGCGTACTTCCCACGCACGACGTAGCCCTCGGACGTCGCGTAGGCCCACCAGCCAGAGCCGTCCACGGTGGGATCGATGAGGCGGGACGAGGCCACGACGCCCTCGTCGCCGATCCAATAGCGCTGGAGACCCTGGCCGAGGTCGCTCGTCACGAGCCAACCTTGTTCCGCGAGTCGGCCGTCATTGTCCGCATAGCGCGTGGTGCCGTCCGAGGAGTCTTCCCCTCGGAGCACGTAGCCGGACGAGAGCGTGTAGTGGTCCCAGCCATCCGAGGAATAGCCCTTCACCGCGGAATGGGTCGTTGCATCAACGTAGTAGCGCTGGGTGCCGTCGCCATAGTCATCGGTCACGACCCAGCCCGGGTCCTCGAGTCGACCGTCGTTGTCGGCCAGGTAGACCTTGCCATCAGACGAGACGTACTTCCCACGCACGACGTAGCCCTCGGAGCGTGCGTACGCCCACCAGCCAGAGCCGTCCGCGTCGGGGTCGACGAGGGAGCTCGTCCTGAGAACGCCGTCTGATTCAAGCCAGTAGCGCTGCAGGCCGTAGTCCTGGAGCGTCGCGTCGACCAACCATCCCTGGTGCCACGTGCCGCCGTCCGAGTAGCGCCATTCAGTGCCTTCGCCGACCCAGCCTACCGTGGCCGGAGCGGCGGGCGTGGAAGACGCGTCGGCGCCCTGGGCGGACTCGACGACCTCGCCGGTGACGACCGTCGATGACGGCGTGTCCGCCGAGGGGTCAGCTGACGTTTCCTCCGAGGAGACGGACGCATCAACTGGCGCCGCGGACGCGCTCGCCTGGGAGTCCGTCTCCGCATCGACACTCAGGTTGTCGCCAGAGCCCGCTTTGTCTGTCGTCTCGTCCGCGGTTATGGCGGACGAGCTCGACTCTTCGCCTGACGTGACGGTGGCGTCAGTCCCCGCCTGTCCCGACGCCGGAGTGACAGCTTCCGTCGGCTGTGTTGCGTCCGCAACCTCGTCCGCCTGCGTCGATGCGGAATCGGTCGTCTCGGCCTGGCTCGACGTGACGACGGCCTTGTCATCCTGAGGTGCCATCGACTCGGTCTCGGCGACCGTCGTCGCAGACACGCCCGCATACGCAAGGCGAGCGTCAAGCCCCAGAAGCGCACATGTGATGATAAGCGCGAGACACGGCACGGCGAGACGCCTTCTGGTCTGGTCCGTCACGTATTCTCCTATCGTCGGATGTCCGGATTGATTATATGTGTCCGACGAGACACAATACTTCTCGTTGCAGACGAGAAGGTGCCGGATGCTGCTCCGCTCGACACGCAGGCATGCCAGCCGAGGCCAAACAGGCACCGCAACGTAAAAAGGGCACCCGCCGGATGTCGGCGGATGCCCTTTCGGCCGTGGAACGGACGGCCGGCAATCGAGTCCGATTCGTCTGGATGCTCGTGCATCGCATGACGTATCGGACGTCACTTACATGGTGGAGGTGCGGAGAATCGAACTCCGGTCCAAAGCAAGCCCCTGGCAGGTGTCTACAGGCTTAGTTCCCAGTTAGGTCTCGGGCAATAGGCACCTGGCAACCCGCGCCTCTCGCCCCAGTCGGGTCAATCTTGGCGTGCGGCATACCGACGACGTCCGCACGTGCACCTCCCTAGAATGACGCCGCCCCGGGAGCGGGAGAAAATCCCGGTTTGACGCGCTGGTTAGTTAAGACTAAGCAGCGAGAGCCATCTGAGGCTCAAAAGAAGTGTTGTCGTCAATTCAATTTGACGGTACCCCTGTTTAACGTGGCGAGGAGACCACGACCTGCTGCCCACCTCAGGCCCACCCTGTCGAAACCAGTCACCCCCACGAGATGGAATGGGGACGCTGCCACCATGCGAGTTGTCAATGTTCGTGCCGGCACACGTGCCGACAGGGGAAGTATACCCAGTTTGAACGGGGGCATCCAACGATGCGCAAAATCGCCCTCACGCACCGGGGACGGCACTCGCGTACAATTGCCCCATGGACAGACTCGTCGACAAGACCGCGATCCTTCTCACCTGCGTGCTGCTCGTCGTCGTGACGTGTGGCACCAGTCCCATGGGGGTTGTCGCCCTGCTCGCGGTCATCATCGCCTCCGCCTGCCACGAGTTGCTTCGCGTCAGGCACGGGCTGGCGTCCGACGCCGCCCTGGCCGTCGTGGCGGTGCTGTTCTCAGCGAGCCCCCTCGCGCTCTGCGCGCTGCCGCTCGTGGCCTATGACCTCGCTCGCTCGCGCTGGCGCTGGGCGCCCCTCATCTGTCTCGCCGGCCCAGTCGCCTGGGTGAGCGCGCGTGGCGTCGATGTCCTCTCCGCCGTCGCGACGATTGCCGCCTGTGCCCTCGCGGCGCTCCTCTCGCTCAGGACCACGCACGCGCTCGCGCTCGAACGACGGCTCCACTCGCTCGAGGATGACCTCTCCGACAAGGTCATCGCCCTCAGGGAGAAGAACCGCGAGCTCGAGGATGCTCGTGACTATGAGACGAGGGCGGCGACGCTCGCCGAGCGCACGCGCATCGCCCGCGAGATCCACGACAACGTGGGTCACCTCCTCACGCGCCTCGTGCTCCAGGTCGAGGCGTTGAAGGTCATGCACGAGGGCGAGGCGCGCACGATAGCTGACCTCGATGACGTCGAGAGGGGCATCGACGAGGCCCTCGGCTCCATGCGCTCGAGCGTCCATGCCCTCGCCGACGCGGCTGTCGACCTGCCCACAAAGCTCAACCAGCTGGCGCGGGACTCGGGCATCGCCTCCGTAGGAGTTCACTGCGACCTGGAGTCGGATGTGCCGGCAGACGTCAGCCGCTGCATCGTCGCCGTGGTCCGCGAGGCGCTCACCAATGCCACGCGCCACGCCCGTGCCGCCCGCGCATCCGTCCGCCTTACCGAGTGCCCCGGAATCTGGCAGGTGCTCGTCCGCAATGACGGAGCCATGCCCACGCTCTCCCCCATGACCAGCGACGATGCCCTCCTCCGTCAGCTTTCCGAGAGGGGCATGGGCATCTCGTCCCTGGAGGACCGAGTGGAAGGCCTCGGGGGTACCATGCGCGTTTCGTGCGACGGCACCTCGTTCACGCTGTTCGCGTCGATTCCCCGGGAGGAACGATGAAGGTTCTCGTGATAGATGACGACCCCATCGTGGGCCGTTCGCTCGTGACCATCCTCGGAGCCCAGCCTGACATCGAGGTGGCGGGCACAGGCGTCAACGGCGACCAGGCCGTCGCCCTCTTTGCCGCGACCCATCCCGACGTGCTTCTCATGGACATCCAGATGCAGGGAAGAGACGGCCTCTCGGCCGCCGAGGAGATTCTCGCAGGCAGCCCCGACGCGCGAATCGTCTTTCTCACGACCTTCTCGGACGACGAGTACATCGTCCGAGCTCTGAGGATCGGCGCTCGCGGCTATCTCATCAAGCAGGACGTCTCGACGATTGCGCCCGCTCTGCGCGCCGTGATGACGGGCCAGCGCGTCCTCGAGGGCGAGGTGCTCGAAAGGGCGACCGCCCTCGGACGGTCCGGCGATGAGGGGCAGGGGCAAGACGAGACGGCGCTCGACTGTCTCTCCGCGCGCGAACGAGAGGTCGTGCGCCTGATCGCCGACGGCCTCGACAACTCGGAGATAGCCGGCAGGATGTACCTCTCCGAGGGAACGGTGCGAAACCACATGAGCGCCATTCTCGCCAAGCTCGGTCTCCGCAACAGGACGCAGGTCGCCGTCTTCTACTACCGAAGCTGCCGATAGGCCCTCGCCGGCAGCAACGTCGCCCACACGGAAGGACGGCGTGAGTCCCAGGGGAACCCGCGCCGTCCTCGACAGTCGTTCGCGATGCTCGGATTTAGTCGTCGACCCTCTCGAACAGGTCGGGACCGACGCCGCAGACGGGGCAGACGTAGTCCTCGGGAAGCTCCGGGGTGTCGACCTCGACCTCGTAGCCGCAGACGGTGCACACGAACTTGTAAGTCTTCTTCTCGTCGGCCATTGGTGAATCCTCTCTCCTATGTGGACCCGCGTTTGCGGGATCCTTCCGATTTCGTGTCGTTCCTACCCCACGTAGCTCGACGCCTTGGGAGGCGTCTTGCCCCTGAGGACCGTATGGTAGTACGTGTATGACATCGGGGCGTCACCCGAGAGCGGCTCGGCGTCGCGAATCTCGCCGACGAAGATGACGTGGGTGCCGACGTCGAGCGTCTTCACCACGTCGCAGGTGACGACCGCTGCCGCGCACTCGGGCGTGTAGGGGTCGCCAAGCGAGGTGCGTCGGGTCTCCACCCCCTCGAACTTATCGAAGCTCGCGGAGCTCCTGAAGCCGAAGCGACCGATGAAGGGCATGTCCGCCTTCTCGGTGATCACGGTGAGGGCGAAGTGACCGGCCTTCTCGATGACCTGTTCCGTGTGGTTCAGCTTGTTGACCACGACCTCCATCTGCAGCGGTTCGGCCGTGAGCTGCAGGCCGGTGTTGATGATGCAGGCACCCACCTCGCCGTCGGCCTCCGAAGACACAACGTAGAGACCACTCGTGAACTTGAAGAGCGCTGACGCGTCCATCCGTCTCCTCCATCATCCGATGCCAACAGTAATGCCATGCGCAGTATATCAATTACCCCTTGCCCCGCCGCCGAGTCTCGCAATCGGCAGAGGGCCACCATCTAGCGGCTTCGGTCCTTGAGGGCACGGCGAATCTCACGGTCCGCATCCCTTCGGGCCATATCGTCTCGCTTGTCGTAGAGCTTCTTACCCCTGGCGAGACCGATGCAGAGCTTCACCCGGTTGTGCTCGTCGAAGTACATCTCGAGCGGTATCACGGCCATCCCCTTCAGGCGCAGCTTGCCGTCGATGTAGTCGATCTGCTGCCGATGGAGAAGGAGCCGACGCTTGCGATCGGGGTCCACGTTCCAGACGCCGCCATTGGAGTAGGGGTGGATGTGCACGCCGTGGAGCCAGGCCTCGCCGTCGCGCACGAGCACGAAGGCGTCCGTGATCTGGCACGCCCGCTCTCGGATGCTCTTCACCTCGGTGCCCGTGAGCTCGACGCCCGCCTCGAAGGTCTCGTCGACGAAGTACTCGTGTCGGGCGGTGCGGTTGCGCGAGATGGTCTTCTTGCCGGGACGCTCCTGCCTATCGGTCATAGGCGCCACCATCCGAGTCCGTCTGGCGTATGAGCTCGATGAGCGCCATGGCCGCATCCTCGCCGACGAGGTCCCGCGCACGCACGGTGAGCTCCGTCGCCACGAACCGGTCGCCGGCGTCCGCCGCGTCGGTCGCGCACATGAGAAGGCAGATCGCCACCTCCGCGTTCGCGCCATCGGGCAGACCCTCCTCGCCCAGAAGCTGCGACGCCTCCTCGTCCGTCACCCCGTCGGGGTCACGCTCGGTATCCGCCGCCTGGTCGAGGGCGGCGGTGAGCGACGCGTCCTTGACGCCGAGTCGACGCGCCGCGCGCAAGGCGGCAGCGGCCGTCCGGGGCTTCTCGGAGACCTCGAACCAGCCGGCGAAGTTGACAAAGGCGCGCACGAGGTGAGCGGCCTCGCTCGCACGCTCGAAGACGCTGTACGTGAGCGCCAGGTACTCCTCCATGTTACCCTCGACCTTGAACAGGTCGGCGAGGTCGAGGCGGTAGCCGCAGCCCATGGGGTTCCAGCGCACCGCGCACTTGAGCGCCTCGATGGCGGACTGATAGTCGTTGGTCCGCACGCAGGCCAGCGCGAGGTCGGCGTAGAGACGGTCGAGAGGTTCGCCCACATCGTGCAAGGTGCGGGGGTCCTTCTCCACCCTGCGGTATGCGAGGCGCTCGAAGATCGTGGGAAAGCTGAACCACTGCTCGTCCTCGGTGGCCACGCAGTTCCTGTCGACGTACTCCTCGACGTCCTCGGCGAGCCGCGCGAGGATGTCACGCGCCGCCTCGTCCTGGCCTTGGACGATCATGCCCTCGGCGCGCTCGATCTCATCGGTCATGCTGGTGCGACCCATGTTCCTCCCATCGCGGCATCAGCCGCGCTCGTGTTCACGTGGTTCATTATCCCCCCATGCGGCGCGCATCATTCGGTTGGCTGTGCCTCGGGCAGCCGAAACTCGATTCGCCCTCGCGGCACGTCGACGCCCGCGACCTCCACCACGACCCTCTGCCCGAGGCGCCACGTGACGCCCGACGACTCGTCGGAGAGCGTCATCCGAGCGTCATCGAACGAGAGCCAGCGGTCTCCCAGCGCGCGAACGGGGAGAAGGCCCTCGGCGCAGGTGTCGTCGAGCCTCACGAAGAGGCCAAACCGCTCGCACCCGGTCACGATGCCCGGATAGCTGCTCCCCACCTTCGTCGAGTAGAGCTCGGCCATCTTGACGTCCTGCGAGGCGCGCGACGCCGCGTCGGCGGTGCGCTCCATCGACGACGCGGCGTGGCAGAGCTGCGGGAGACGCCTCACGATGGCGATGGCCTCCGCGCTCGTGTCCTTGCCAGCGAGATGCGCCTTGAGCGCGCGGTGCACGAGGTCATCGGGGTAGCGACGGATGGGAGAGGTGAAGTGGCAGTACGCCTTCGCGCCGAGGGCGTAGTGTCCGCTGTTCCGCGGCAGGTAGACGGCTCGCTTCTGAGCCCTGAGCAGCAGCGCGTTGGCGAGGTACTCACCGGAGCCCCCTCGTGCGGCCTCGAGCACGTCCTGCAGGGCGGCGGGCTCGCCGGCCACGAGACGCGAGACCGTCGCGCCCTCGAGCAGCCCCAGCTCCCGGAGCGGCTGGACGGTCTGACGGAGGTCCTCCGGCGAGGGCTGGTCGTGCACGCGATAGGCCGTCTCGACGTTGGTCGTGGCGAGAAGATGCGCGACGCACTCGTTGGCGAGGATCATGGCTTCCTCGATGAGCCCGGTCGCACGAGTGCGGCGACGGATGCTCACGCCCGTCGGCTTCCCGTCGGGATCGAGCATGACCTTGGCCTCCACCGTCTGGAAGTCGATGGCACCACGGTCGTGGCGCACCTGCTCTCGCAGGGCTCGTATCTCGTCGAGCACGCGAAGCGACTCCGCAACGGCGGCATTGGCGTCATTCCTGCAGGGAAGGGAGTCGGCGTCGGCGGTGCCTTCGAGCACCGCATCCACCTGGTCGTACGTGAGACGAGCCGAGGATCGTATCGCCGAGGTCATCATCTCCGAGGAGACGAGCCTCCCGTCGGCCGCGAGCGTCATCCGCACGCTCACGGTCAGACGGTCCTCCCCCGGCTTCAGCGAGCAGACGTCGTTGCAGAGCCGCTCGGGCAGCATGGGGAGCACTCGGTCGACGAGGTACACGGAGCAGGTGCGCTGCTTCGCCTCGTTGTCGATGGGGGTGTCCCACCCCACGTAGTGCGTCACGTCGGCGATGTGCACCCAGAGCTCGAACCCGCCGTCATCCAGGCGAGACGCGCTCACGGCATCGTCGAAGTCGCGCGCGTCCGCGGGATCGATGGTCATGGCGAGAAGGTCGCGCAGGTCGCGACGGGCAGGGTCTGAGGCGAGAGCCCCTCCCGCGTCGGCCACGATCGCCTCCGCCTGCTCGAGCGCCGCCGAAGTGAACTCCGTCGCCAGCCCGAACGAGGCGATGACCGCCTCGACGTTGACGTCGAGCTCGTCCGAGGTGCCGAGACGTCGTTCGATGGTGACCACGGCGGCACTGTTCCGCGTGGGGTACGCGGCGATTCTCGCCACCACGACGTCACCTTCGGATACGCCGAGCGTCTCGGCGGAGTGGTCCTCGGGGACGACGAAGAAGTCGTGACCGAGGCGACCGTCGAGCGGGGTCACGACCCCGAGGGGGCCAGCCACGCCATAGCGCCCGGCGAAGGTCGTGACCGCCCGCTGAAGCACGAGCTGCACGTAGGCGAGCTTGCCGACGCCATGCGCGTCCACGAGCGTCACCTGGACCTCGTCGCCGTTCATCCCCTCTCGCATCCCGTGACGGGCGAGTTCGAAGGTGCCCTCGGGCGTCTCAACCGAGCCCACGCCAGGACGTGTGATGCGCAGCGTCCCCGTGAGCACCTGGCGCTGACGAAGGGGTGCCTTGCCGGAGCCGCGGCGACGGCGGCCTTGATGCGGTCGTTTGCGTGCCATGTCTGCCTCACTCGCGTCGTGACGGTATGGATGGGCCTAACCACACTGTACCCACATCGGGGGCCGTCCCGTCCCTGCTGCCGCAGACGCAAGGCGGGCGGCGCAGCCTCAGCCACGCCGCCCGCAGGCACTTCGATGGTACGCGCCGCTAGACCTTGAGGTAGCGCCTCATGGCCATGGCGGAGCCAAAGAGACCGATGACCACGCCGATGACGACGAGCATGGCGTAGGTGATGAGGACCTCGGTCGTGGAGACGTAGAACGAGAGGAACTGCAGGCTGCTCGAGAGCTTCGGGAGCACGTAGTCCATGCCCAGCTTGAGGCCGACGATCGCGAGCAGGGCGCCGATGAGCGCCTCGAGCGTGCCCTCCATCACGAACGGCCCGCGAATGAAGCTGTTCGACGCGCCGACGAGGCGCATGATGGCAATCTCGCGACGCCGAGCGGTGATGGCGAGGCGGATGGTGTTGTTGATGAACACGAAGGCGACGAAGGTGAGCAGGGCGACGAGGACGATGCCGCCGATGCGCAGGTAGTTCGTGACGCTGAAGAGCTTCTCGACAGTCTCGCGGCCGTACTGAACCGACGACGAGGGGTTGTCCGGGTCATCGCAGACGTTGAGGAAGTCGGAGTCGGACGTCAGGGTCGTGGCCGTGTCCTCGACCTTCTGAGGATCGGAGAGCTTGATGACGAGCGAGGCGGGAATGGGGTTCTCGCCGTCGAGCGCCGCCACGGCGTCGGAGGCGTTGCGGTTGGACATCGTGTTGCGATATTCCTCGAGCGCCTCGTCCTTGCTCTTGTAGGTGACGCTCTCGACGTTGTCCCAGCCCTCGATCTTGGCCTGGAGGGCGTCGATGTCGCTCTGGCTGGCGTTATCCGAGAGGAACGCCTGGATGGTGACCCTGTCCTCGACGGACCCGACCATGTTCTCGACGACGGCGGAGCCGAGGACGAACAGGCCGATGATGAAGAGCGACAGGAAGATGGTCACGACTGCGCCGAGGACCGTCGTCCAGTTGCGGCGGAAGTGATGACCGACCTCGCGAAGCGAGTAGGTGAAGTTAGAGGGCACCATAGTAGCCGTAGCCTCCCTTCTCCTGATCTCGGACCACGTGGCCTGCCTCGAGCGCGATGACGCGCTTGCGCATGGAGTCGACCATCTCGCGGTCGTGCGTTGCCATGACGACGGTGGTCCCGCTGCGGTTGATTCGGTCGAGCAGCTTCATGATGCCCAGCGAGATCGCCGGGTCGAGGTTGCCGGTCGGCTCGTCGCAGATGAGCAGCGGCGGGCGGTTGACCATGGCCCTCGCGACGGAGACGCGCTGCTGCTCGCCGCCGGAGAGCTGGTCGGGGAAGCTGTCCATCTTCTCGCCGAGTCCGACGAGCCTGAGCACCTCGGGGACCTGCGCGTTGATGACGGAGCGCGGCTTGCCGATGCACTCGAGGGCAAACGCCACGTTCTCGTAGATCGTCTTGTCAGTGAGGAGCTTGAAGTCCTGGTAGACCGTGCCGATCTGGCGGCGCAGATAGGGGACCTTCTTGTTGCGGAGCTTGGTGAGGTCCTGGCCGGCGACGATGACCTGCCCGGAGGTGGCCTTCTGCTCGCGCGTGATGAGACGCAGGAGAGACGACTTGCCAGACCCCGAGTGACCGACGATGAAGACGAACTCGCCGGGGTAGATGTCGAGGCTGACGCCATCGAGAGCTGGCTTGCTGGGCTGGGCCGGGTAGATGAGTGTTACGTTTCGGAACGAGATGGTCGGATTGCCGGTGCGCGCGACCTCGGGCGTATCAGTACCGCCCAGAGACTCGAACACGCTCTTGTATCCCGGCTGTGCCGTGGTGTCCTCCGGCTCCGCCGCTGTCACGACGTGAACCTGCTCGAGCGGTGCGCTCGCGTCGTTGACGGCTGCAGTGGAGCCCGTCGCGTCCGCGTCCGACTCGATGGCGGGAATGTCCGCCTGGGATGCCACCGTGGAAGTGACCTCGTTGTCGAGATCAACGTCCTCCGACCCCTGTCGCCCGTTGCTGCGAAAGTGGTTGGCCACAGATGCTCCTTTTCCTTTTGCATAAAGTTACAGGGACCGAGTAATTTTACCAGAGAGAGCCGTCGTTCCCAGACCTTCCAATGCATGAACAGATAAAGCAGAGCCTCCCCACAGGACGCACATCTGCGGGGAGGCCCTGCGTCATGACGCGAAATCGGGCACGGCCTTAGGCGAGAAGCTCCCTCACGGCACGCTCGACGCCGCCTGCGTCGAGACCGTACTTGTGGAGCAGGTCGACCGCGGGGCCGGACTCGCCGAAGACGTCTTTGACGCCGACCTTGCGGACGGGCGCGGGACACCGCTCGGCGAGGACGTCGCAGACGGCGCTTCCGAGACCACCGATGACGGAGTGCTCCTCGCAGGTGACGACATGACCGGTCTTCGCCGCCGACGCGGCGATGAGGTCGGCGTCGATGGGCTTGATCGTATGGATGTTGATGACCTCGGCATCGATGCCCTCGGCGGAGAGCGTCTCGGCCGCCTCGAGGGCAGCCGCCACCATGAGGCCGCAGGCAACGATGGTGACGTCGGAACCCGTACGCTCGACGACACCATGCGCGAGGTCGAATGCGTAGTCGTCGCCGTGGATGACCGGCGTAGCGAGGCGACCAAAGCGGAGGTAGAAGGGGCCAGGGGTCTCATAGGCCGCTCGAACTGCGGCCTTGGCCTCGACATCGTCGGCGGGTACGACGACCGTCATGCCCGGAATGGTGCGCATGAGGGCGATGTCCTCGTTGCACTGGTGGGTGGCGCCGTCCTCTCCCACGGAGATGCCGGCGTGCGTGGCGCCGATCTTGACGTTGAGATGCGGATAGCCGATGGAGTTCCTCACCTGTTCGAACGCGCGGCCTGCGGCGAACATCGCGAAGGTGCTCGCGAACGCCACGTGTCCCGTCGCCGCGATGCCTGCGGCGATGCCCATGAGGTCGCATTCGGCGATGCCCACGTCAAAGAAGCGGCTCGGATGGGCTGCCTTGAACTTGCCGGTCTGCGTGGCCGCCGCGAGGTCAGCGTCGAGCACGACGAAGTCGTCGGTCTCGTTGCCCAGCTCGACGAGGGCGGCGCCATAGCTCTGGCGCGTGGCGATCTTGACTGTCTCTGCCATCCCTATGCCTCCCTCTCGAGCTCGGCCATGGCCTGCGCGTACTGCTCGTCGTTCGGTGCCTTGCCGTGCCAGCCGACCTGGTTCTCCATGAAGGAGACGCCCTTGCCCTTCACCGTCTCGGCGACGATGCAGGTCGGGCTCCCCTTGGTCGCCCTCGCCTCGGCGAAGGCGGAGCGGAGCTGATCGAAGTCGTTGCCGTCGGCGACCTCGACGACGTGGAATCCGAACGCGCGGAACTTGTCAGCGATGGGCATCGCGGAGTTGACCTCCTCGATGGGCCCGTCGATCTGCAGGCCGTTGTGGTCGACGATGACGCAGAGATTGTCGAGGTCGTGGTTGCCGGCGAACATGGCCGCCTCCCAGACCTGTCCCTCCTCGATCTCACCGTCGCCGAGAAGGGCGTAGACGCGCCAATCCCCGCCGAACGTCTTGGCGGAGAGGGCCATGCCCACGGCGGCGGACACGCCCTGGCCGAGGCTGCCGGTGGACATGTCGACGCCCGGGGTGTCGT
Source organism: Atopobium sp. UBA2090 (assembly GCA_002331575.1). Lineage (GTDB taxonomy): Bacteria > Actinomycetota > Coriobacteriia > Coriobacteriales > Atopobiaceae > Olsenella_D. The sequence goes on from DCZG01000073.1 coordinate 35,735, forward strand.
GCATGTTGGGGTGTCCCTGGAGACGGGACCCGATGTGGCGCAGGGTCGTGAGCTCCTCCTTGGGGAAGAAGCCCCTCTCGGCGAGAACCGCATAAAGACCGGGCGCGCAGTGTCCCTTGGAGAGGACGAAGCGGTCACGCCCGTCCCACGCGGGGTTGGACGGGTCGACGTTCATCTCCTCGAAGTACAGATAGGTCATGATGTCGGCTGCGGAGAGCGAGCCGCCGGGATGTCCGGACTTCGCGGCGTGCGTGCCCGTGACGATGCCCTTGCGCACCTCGGTGGCAGCCCTTCTGAGCTCCTCGTTGGTCATTGATCCCTCTTCCCTATGCCTGCGCGGTGACCTTGGCCCAGTCGGCCGCGAAGAGCTCGAGGCCGCGGTCTGTCAGCGGATGGTGCACGCACTTCTTGAGCGCGCCGAAGGGCACGGTGACGATGTCGGCGCCCATGAGCGCTGCCTGGACGACGTGCTGCGGCCCGCGGATGGACGCGGAGATGATCTCGACGCCGCCCTCGTCCTCCCAGTAGCCCCAGTCGTAGTTCTTGATGCACTCGGTGATCTCGGCCAGGTGGTCAACGCCGGTGTCTCCGATGTCGTCGAAGCGGCCGATGAAGGGGCTGACGTAGCGGGCGCCCGCGCGAGCTGCGAGCATGGCCTGCGTCGCGGAGAAGATGAGCGTCATGTTCACGCGAACGCCGCGCTTCGCGAGCTCGTGTGCGGCGGGCAGCGACGCCTCGCAGATCGGGAG
>DCZG01000073.1:36572-45860 GCA_002331575.1 Atopobium sp. UBA2090
GATCTTGACCATGTGGTCCTCGAAGTCGGCGAGCTTCCCGCCCGTCTTGGCATACAGACTCGGGTTGGTGGTGACGCCGGAGAGCACGCCCCAGCTCTCCGCCTCCTTGATTTCGTCCAGGTCAGCGGTATCGATAAAGAATTTCATTCCCCACTCCTCACTCGTGTCGATGGACCTGATTCGTCCCTGTCTCCATGGTACTTGCCTAAACACCGTTTGCACGCCCGAATAGTTCCGAGCGCCCATGAATGTTGCCCAAGCGAGCGAGTTACCTGCCGTTGATTTGTCGGAAGCCCTCCCCGAAGACCTCGTGCACCTCGGAGATGATCACGATCGCGTCGGGATCGATTCCCGAGACGATCTCCTTGAGGCGCCCCGTCTCGCTCCTGCCGAGGACGCAGAAGAGCACGGGGCGGTTGTTGCCGCTCCAGACGCCGCGGGCCTGGAGCTCGGTGCAGCCGCGGTTGAGCGTGTAGAGAATCTCGTTGGCGATCTCCGCGTGCCGGTTCGAGATGACGTAGGCGGCGCGCTCCGAACGAGGGCCGTCGACGACCGCATCGATGACCCTACCGGCGATGTAGGTGGCGACTGCGGCGTAGAGCGCCTGCTCCACCGAGAAGGTCAGGGCCGAGAGCGCGATGATCATCGAGTCGACGATGATGCAGGCCGTCCCGACGGGCAGGCTCGTCCTCGACGAGACGAGTTGCGCGATGATGTCGGTTCCTCCCGTGTTGCCCCCCGTGCGAAACACGAGTCCGAGACCGACACCCGTGATGACGCCGCCCCAGAGGGCACAGAGGAGGAGGTCGCCGTCTCCGAGCACGGGCACGAAGGGCGCCACCGCATCGATGAGGACGCCGAGCGCCACGATGCCCCCAGCGGTCCGCACGAGGTAGTGCCTATCTCCCTGCCTCACGACGAGGAGGATGAGCACCACGTTCATGGCGATGCTCATGAGGCCGACGGGCAGACCGGTCACGGCGTGAACGACCGTGGCGAGACCCGTCACGCCGCCCGCGGCAAGACCGTTGGGAATCTCGAAGCAGTCGGCGCCGACCGCAAAAAGGAAGCAACCGAAGACGATGAGGAACGTGTCACGAACCGTCACCCGCCATGAGCTGCCACTCATTGCTCGTCGCCTCCACCCACCACCCACCTGTGGTACCCGATGACAAACTTGTCGAGGTCTCCGTCTGAGAGGACGGAGCCCACGTTGCCGGTCTCGACGCCCGTCCTGAGGTCCTTCACGAGCTGGTAGGGATAGAGAACGTAGCTCCTGATCTGGTTGCCGAAGCCGATCTCGCGCTTGGGACCGCGGAGCTCGTCGATCTCCGCCGCGCGCCTGGCGAGCTCCTGCTCGTAAAGCCTGCCGCGGAGGATCTTCATGGCGAAGGCCTTGTTCTGAAGCTGGCTTCGTTCGTTCTGGCAGGTGACCACGATGCCCGTGGGGATGTGCGTGATGCGCACCGCCGAGTCGGTCGTGTTGACGCCCTGGCCACCATGGCCGGTCGCATGATAGACGTCGATGCGAAGGTCCGCCGGATCGATGTCCACCTGGATGTCATCGGGCAGGACGGGGAGCACCTCCACTCCGGCGAAGGTCGTCTGGCGGCGCTTCTTGTCGTCGGTGGGAGATATCCGCACGAGACGGTGCACGCCCTGCTCGGCGCGGAGCATGCCGTAGGCGTTCTCGCCCGAGACGGTGAACGTGGCGCGGTCGATGCCGATGACCTCCGCCTGCGGGGCGTCGTTGACGGCGACCTTCCATCCGCGCCGGTCGCAGTAGCGCAGGTACATGTGGAAGAGCATGTCGCACCAGTCCTGGGCCTCGAGCCCACCCTGGCCGGGAGTGACGGTGACGATGGCGTCGCCATGGTCGAGGTCGTCGGTGAACCAGCTCGAGAGCTCGAGGTCGGAGAGGTCCGACTCGAGCGACGAGGCGAGCTGTGCGGCCTCGTCGAGAAGGTCCTCGTCGGACGTCTCGGATCCAAGGTCGAAGGCAGTGAGGGCCTCCTCAAGCTTGTCGTGGGTCTCGTCGATTCCCGCCACATCCGCCTTTGCGGAGGCGAGCTCGGCCATGACCGTGCGCGCCTGGTCGGCGTCATCCCAGAAGCCTGGCTCCGAGCTGACCTTCTCGAGCTCGGCGACACGCTCTCGGCTCTTGTCGACGTGCAGGTATCCCTCGATCTCGGCGAGCCGGTCTGCCAGCGACTCGAGCGTTCCCCTCTCGATGTCCGCCATCTAGCGATTCCTGCCGTGGCAGTTCTTGAACTTCTGCCCGCTGCCGCAGGGGCACGGATCGTTGCGCTTGACGCCCACGTAGGGGTCGGAGTCATCGGCCTTACGATAGGTCCGGGGCTTCTCGCCGGAGGTCCCGTTAGCAGCCGCCTGACCTTGCGGGGCTGCCGGGTTCTGGACGAGACGAGCCGAGGGGCTTCCTTGGTCGCCGTCGACCTCGGTCGGACCCGAGTACTGCGCACCGCGAAGCTCGGCAGGATCCTCCTCGGAGGTCGCCTGCGGCACGGGCTGGGCGATGACCTGGATGCGCAGGATCGTGCGAAGGAAGTCCTCGTACATGGTGTTGACGAGCTCAGTGAACGCCGCGTACGCCTCGGTCCTGTACTCCACGAGCGGGTCTCGCTGACCGAAGCCGCGCAGGCCGATGCCGGTCTTGAGGTAGTCCATCTCCTGAAGGTATGCCATCCAGCGCCTGTCGATGACGCGGAGCATGACCTGGGCGGAGAGCTCGTGCATGACGTCGTCGCCGAGACGCTCGGACTTCTCGGCGAAGCACTTGGAGACATAGCCGTTGACCATGTCCGTGACCTCACCCTGGTCGTCGTCGACGTCGTACCTCGGCTCGTCCTTACGGCCGGTCAGGTCCTCGCACCAGAGGTAGAGACCCTTGGCATCCCACTTCTCCGGGTCCTCGCCCTCGGGACAGCACTCCGCCACCTTGCGCTGCGCGGCGTCGTAAGTGACCTCCTCGATGTGGGCCATGAGGTCCTTGCCGTCAAGGATCTTGTTGCGCTCCTCGTAGATGATCTGGCGCTGCTTGTTCATGACGTCGTCGTAGTCGAGAACGTTCTTACGCATCTGGAAGTTGACTTCCTCGACCTTGCGCTGGGCGCTCTCGACCGCACGGGTGACCATCTTCGCCTGAATCGGCATGTCATCGGGCATGTCGTAGTGGGTCATCATGTCGGAGATCTTGTCCATGCGATCTCCGCCGAAGAGACGCATGAGGTCGTCCTCGAGGGAGAGGTAGAACTGGGTCTCGCCGGGGTCGCCCTGACGGCCGGAACGACCGCGGAGCTGGTTGTCGATGCGTCGGCTCTCGTGACGCTCGGTGCCGATGACGCAGAGCCCGCCGGCCTGCTTGACGTGCTCGTGCTCGATTGCGCAGGTGCGACGTGCGATCTCGAGGGCGACGGCGACCATCTCGGTGTTCTCCATGAGCCCCGAGGCGACGTCCGCCTCCCTCTCCGCCTTCTCGACGGGGGCGTCGGGGTCGGGGACGGGAGCGTCTTCGGTCTCGACCTCCTCGGAGTCGGCTCTACTCGCGCGATAGGTCTCGAGATACCCGTCGAAGAGCGCGGTGAGCTCCTCGAGGCTCTTGTTCGAGAGGTCGAGCTCGGACGTGCCGGCGATGCCCTGGAGCTGCTCGGCAGTGACCCCCTCGACGTCCACGCCCTGCTCGCGCAGGTCGTCGAGGGCCATGAAGCCGGGGCTGCCGCCGAGCAGGATGTCCGTACCACGACCGGCCATGTTGGTGGCGATGGTAACGGCGCCCTCGCGACCAGCCTGCGCCACGATCTGCGCCTCGCGCTCGTGATACTTGGCGTTGAGGACGTTGTGCTTGATGCCCCGCTTGTCGAGGATGCGGGAGAGCCTCTCGGAGTTCTCGATGGACACGGTGCCGACCAGGCAGGGCTGCCCATGGGAATGGCGCTCGGCGACGTCATCGGCGACGGCGTTGAACTTGTTGGAGACCGTGCGGTACACGAGGTCATCGTGGTCGACGCGGATGATCTCCTTGTTGGGCGGGATGACCTGCACGGGCACGTGATAGACCTCGCGGAACTCCGCGTCCTCGGTCATGGCGGTACCTGTCATACCCGCGAGCTTGTCGTACATGAGGAAGTAGTTCTGGAGGGTGATCGTCGCGAGCGTCTGGTTCTCCTCGCGGACATGCACGCCTTCCTTCGCCTCGATTGCCTGATGCAGGCCCTCGGAGTAGCGCCTACCCTCCATGATGCGGCCGGTGAACTCGTCGACGATCTTGACCTCGCCATCCACGACCACGTACTGCTGGTCGCGATGAAACATGTACTGCGCCTTGAGCGCCTGCTGCAGGTGGTTGACCAGCTGCCCTGACGGGTCGGAGTAGATGTCGTCAATCTTGAGCGCTGTCTCGATCTTGCGCAGACCCGACTCGGTGGCGGCGATGGTGTGCTTCGCCTCGTCCATCTCGTAGTCGACGTCGGCGATAAGGCCGCGGACGGCGCCCGCGAAGTCCTTGTACGTGCCGGCGGACTTCGTTCCCGCACCGGAGATGATGAGCGGGGTCCTGGCCTCATCGATGAGGATGGAGTCGACCTCGTCGACGATGGCGTAGTAGTGGCCGCGCTGCACGCGCAGCTTCGGTCGGGTCACCATGTTGTCGCGCAGGTAATCGAAGCCGAACTCCGAGTTGGTCCCATAGGTGACGTCTGCCTTGTATGCCGGCACCTTGAGGTTGATGCGCATGCCGTTCTGAAGCAGGCCGACGTCGAGACCGAGGAAGTGGTAGACGAGACCCATCCACTCGGAGTCTCGCTTTGCCAGGTAGTCGTTGACCGTGACGATGTGCACGCCCTTGCCTGGGATGGCATTGAGATAGGCGGCGAGCGGCGCCACGAGCGTCTTGCCCTCGCCGGTCTTCATCTCGGCAATCGTACCGCGGTGAAGCGCTATACCGCCGATGAGCTGGACGTCAAAGTGCCGCATGCCAAGCGCGCGGACGGAAGCCTCGCGGACGGTGGCGAACGCCTCAGGGAGAATCTGGTCGAGCGCCTCCTTGCCAGCTGCCTCGGGATCGCGCGCACCAGAGACTGCGTTGTCATAACGCTCGCGGAACAGGGCGGTCTGGCCCCGAAGCTCGTCGTCGTCCATGGCATGGATGGTAGACTCCAGGTCATTGATGCGAGAGACGGTACGCTGGTATTCCTTGATCTCCTTGTCAGATCCGATTGAAAGAATCCTTGAGAGAAAGTTTGGCATGGATGTTCCCTCGGTGGTCTTCAGGTGGGAGCGATGGCCCCTTGGAATGTAAACAAGGATAACTTTACCCGTAGGTAGGGATGAGATGCCATCTCCGCCCATGTCTCACCAAAAGTGCACCCTCATTCCGTTATCCCGATGTCGGTGTCCTCGCATCTTCTCTCACTGGTCGTCCCCTCGGTACCGCAGTCCTCGCCTGCGGCAATACGCAGCATTCTCGATGGTGGCCGATCGGTCTTCTCGACAATGCGACGGGAGTATGCGCGATATCGACGTTCTGCCTCTATCGCACGCCCAGAAGCCCTCAGGGCACGAACGAGCACGATGATCGCGTCCTCACGCAGGTCGTCGCTCATAAGCGCAACCTCGGCGAACCGTGTAGCGGCATGGTTCCTGCCGAGTCGGAAGGCAGCCTCCGCCCCCGCAACCATGCTGTCGGCGTGGAGCCGGCGGAGCTCTGCCCGACAGGCGGTAATGTATCCAGAGGAGTCGGTCGGAGGGACGTGGAGGTCGCCTGCGTAGAGTTCGTCGATTCTCCTTGCCAACTCCACCGTGAGCTCTTCGTCCTTGCTTGCGAGCACCGCTTTCGCCAAGCTCCTGAAATCGTCGACGTCACAATGCACCACTGCCGAGTTCACGGATATCGACCGAGCGGCCTTGCTCGTGATGAAGGGGTCAATCCTTCTGTCCGACATCTCGGAGATGACGGCGCGGATCGTGGCCGTCGACTGGTAAACGCGTCCAAGTCCCGAGCTGTAGTCCACGCCCGGCCAAAGCTGCTCAACGATTTGGAACCTCCTTGCGGTATGCCTTCGGCAGAGGAGAAGATATTCGAGCATCGACTTTGCCTTTCGATGGTCGAGACGGCCCTCTCCCATCTCCTGACCGCCCACCCGAACCGAGAACCCACCGAGAAGCGACACCATCACGGTCGGACCCGATCCTTGGTCATCGACCTTGGGAAGAGCAAGTTGTTCGTCCGGCCCCTCATCGACCATCTCGAGACTGACATCTTCCCTGTTCTTCTTCACGTGGTCGACCGCATGACGCCACCGCATCGGCATGACGTTCTCCAGGAGTCCTGGCAGACGTCCCGCCCCGTTCGTGAGGGCGACAAGGAGCCACAGCGAATTCCGAGGCACGCGGTCCCAAGCCGCACCTTTGTCGTCGGGTAACGCCACGGCATCCTCCTCGTCTAGCATGATCTGTGCGAGAAGGGCTGCGATTCGAGCAAGATCGGGGTTCTCTCGAGCGTCGTAGCCGACTCTGAGATCCTCCCGAGCGATGACGTCACCGAGTTCGAAGCGTGCGACGCAGTCGAGGATGCGGGCGACGTTCTCGACATAGACGTAATCGAGATTCTCGGCCACGGACGCAGCGATTGAAGCCCTCACGTGCGCCCTAGAGGCATAGCCGATTCCAAGGTCCGATATCGCGCCGATGAGAAGGGCGACTGACTGGAGCAGCACGTCCCCAGAGTCCTCCATCGCAGCAGTCAGCCGCTCCGCCTCCGCGAGCTCAGACACACTCGATACGCCCCGCACGACCGCCCCCATGGCACAGACGGTGCGCGACAGGCCTCGAAGCCCACCCGACTCCCGCGAACCGACCATCTCCATCGCCGCCGAAATCGATTCACCTTCGTGCACGGGCATCTCACACAACATGAGGCGCGCCGCCTCGTAATCGAGCGCAAGAAGCCCGGACGAGAGCGTATGCTCGTCTTGCTGGGCGGCATGGGCCACGAGCAGCCGAAAGGCAGAATCTGGCATCCCGTCGCACATGAGGTCGAACGCCCTGAGGTGAAGCACGAGACGATCGAGCGAGGACGAGTTGACAATCTCATCGGTGAGATGTGGCCTCACGCCGCGCATGCCCTTTCGAGTCATGCTGAGCAGTACCGAATTGGCAACCTCTCGGTCAGACGTCTCGAAGTCAATCGCGTCGGGTGTGTCTGCCATCGCAGGATGCTTGTCGCGCAGCGCCGAGAGTGCAGAGGCGAGCATCTCGCGTTGAGCAGAACCCCGCGCGCCCGAACCGTCAGCCGCAATCGCACGGGAGACGAGGTCCGCTCTGCCCACGTCGAGCATTTCGGTGCCCCAACGCTCGATTACGATGAGCGACTCGGAGTCACGAGCCAGGGAGCAAACCGAGGCAGCTCTCGCATAGTCCCCTCGCGCAGCAAGCACGTCAGCCGCCAATGCGGCCACGTGCGGCCTTTCTCCACACAGTACTTGGAGCTGTCTCGAACAGACACCGAGCGCAAAGGAGCCCGACATTCCGGGGCATGAGAAGGTACGAGCGTCTGATACGACTCCGAAGAAAGGAGCCATCCCCTCGAGGTCCTCCACTAACTCGAGGGACTCTTCCCCGAGTATCCAGCTCAGGTCATCAAAGTCTCCGCGCGCAAGCAGAAGCATTGCCAACCGTACGTTGATCTCCTCCGACATGAGAGTCGTTCTCATTGAGCTCCGCACGAGAGCTTCAAGCGCATCATAGTACGAGGTCGGAATGCCCTCGGCACCGACCAGGGCATCTCCGCAACCAGGTCTGAGCGAAGCAACGAGAGCGGGAATCCCGCCCGTGAGATCGGCCACGGAGGAGAGGCCTGAACGATGATATGCACACGCGCGATCCACGCAGAGCAAATCAGAAGAAGTCAGTCGGCAATACCCGCCGAGCGGCTCAAGAAGCTGCTCGGATTCGGGCACCATGCCAATAAGCACGATGCAGCCTGCCCCTGACATACGATTAATCGCTCGAGCCTCGCGACGCACCACGGACTCGTCCGCAGGAGGAACGTCATCGATTGCCACCAGAACGTTTCCCGCAGAACGTGCCCGAACCGCCTCGCATGCGGTTCGCACGATTCTCGTAGCCGCATCCTCCGTACTCCAGCCCTCAAGGCGAAGCAGGTAAGTCGCATATCCCTCCGACTTAGCTCGATCTACGGCGCATTCCAGAAGCGAGGTCTTTCCCATGCCGGGCTCGGCGACAATCGCGAATATCGTATGCCGACCGTCCTCATGGTCCATAAGCGAGTGGAGACGACTCCGGCCATCGAGAAACGAAGACGTCACCTGGCCCAAACCTTGAACTGACTCTACGTCTTTCATCATCAGCCTCCAATCGCGGGGCTGATACCAATCAGCCCCATGACAACAACGACAGCTCCGGAATAAAACGAAGCTACCATCTCTTTGGATGCTTTTGGAAAGTTTTCGGGGACTCTATTATGGGATTATGTAAGATAATGCGCATCTAATTAGGTATTTTCCGACGTATTTCGATGTGTGTGTCAGAAAGCGTAACACATTTGTTACATTGTCATGTTCGGTGAGCGGCGAAATGGCGTCATCCCCCGATACGGCGGAGGGCCCCCGCCGCTCTCGCGACGGGGGCCCTCCGGGACCGAAAAATGCCCCTTGTTGGTCAGCGACGTCCTGCTCTCCCACGGACTGACTCCGCAGTACCATCGGCGCTAGGGGGCTTAACTTCTGGGTTCGGAATGGGACCAGGTGTACCTCCCCCGCCATGGTCGCTGACCAACAAGGGGCATTCTCTTCCAGGGCGGCCTTTCGCCGTGCCCTGGGGGCCGCACAGCGCGACGCAACCGAGTCCCTCCAGCCAGACCGCACCCGACTCCGCATGCTCGAAAAAGTATGAGAAGAAGAGCTCGACCGATTAGTACCGCTCGGCTGAACGCCTGTTGGCGCTTACACCTGCGGCCTATCTCCTCGTAGTCTACAAGGGGTCTTACCGAAGGGAGATCTCATCTTGGGATGGGCTTCCCGCTTAGATGCTTTCAGCGGTTATCCCGACCGGACACAGCTACCGGGCAATGCCATTGGTTGACAACCCGTACACCGGAGGTCCGTCCACCCTGGTCCTCTCGTACTAGGGGCAGCCTCCCTCAAATCTCCTGCGCCCACGGTGGATAGGGACCGAACTGTCTCACGACGTTCTGAACCCAGCTCGCGTACCGCTTTAAATGGCGAACGGCCATACCCTTGGGACCTGCTCCAG
>DCZG01000073.1:45962-48965 GCA_002331575.1 Atopobium sp. UBA2090
CTGAGCCGCCGGATCACTAGAACCTGGTTTCCCACCTGCTCGGCTTGTAAGCCTCGCAGTCAAGCCTGCTTATGCTCTTGCACTCAAAAGGATGGTTGCCGACCATCCTGAGCAGACCTTACGTGCGCCTCCGTTACATTTTAGGNNGACCGCCCCAGTCAAACTACCCACCTGACACGGTCCCCACGCCGGATGACGGTCGCGGGTTAGGCTGCCAGAACGTCGAGGGTGGTATTCCAAGGGTGACTCCCCAGAGACTGGCGTCCCTGGTTCAGCGTCTCCCACCTATCCTCTACACGACGAACCGGCAGCCAATGTCAAGCTGCAGTAAAGGTTCACGGGGTCTTTCCGTCCTACCGCGGGTAAGTCGCATCTTCACGACTAGTGCAATTTCACCGGGTCTATGGTCGAGACAGCGCCCAAATCGTTACGCCTTTCGTGCAGGTCGGAACTTACCCGACAAGGAATTTCGCTACCTTAGGACCGTTATAGTTACGGCCGCCGTTTACCGGGGCTTAGATTCGCTGCTTCGCTTGCGCTGACAGCTCCTCGTGACCTTCCGGCACCGGGCAGGCGTCAGACCCTATACGTCGTCTTACGACTTCAGCAGAGTCCTGTGTTTTTGATAAACAGTCGCTTGGGCCTATTTACTGTGGCCACCCCAGGCTCGGGGAGCAAGTCCCTCCACCCGAGGCAGCACCCCTTCTTCCGAAGTTACGGGGTAATTTTGCCGAGTTCCTTAACCATAGTTCTCCCGATCGCCTTGGTATGCTCTACCCACCCACCTGTGTCGGTTTGCGGTACGGGCCCCTCAGGGCTCCCTAGAGGTTTTTCTTGGAAGTATGGGCTCACTAGCTTCACTCAGTCGCTTCGTCCGGCACCTCAGCCTTCGCGGGGGGCGCGTTTCACTGCCCTCCGGCCTACGTGCCATCGCGGGGACGTCCAGAACCCCGTCTAGCTACCCTTCTCCGTTGCCCCATCGGTGATGACGCCCTTTCGGGGGTGCAGGAATGTCTACCTGCTGTGCATCGGCTACGCCTTCCGGCCTCGCCTTAGCTCCCGACTGACCCTGGGAGGATTAGCCTTGCCCAGGAAACCTTGGGTGTACGGCGGGGGCGTTTTTCACGCCCCTCTCGTTACTCATGCCAGCATTCTCTCTTCTGGCCGCTCCACAGCGGGTTGTCCCACTGCTTCGCCGCGGACAGAAAGCTCCCCTACCACTAGTAAAAACTAGTCCGCCGCTTCGGTACCATGCTTAGCCCCGTATATTGTCGGCGCATGTCCACTCGACCAGTGAGCTNNTTACGCACTCTTTGAATGAATGGCTGCTTCTAAGCCAACATCCTGGTTGTCTGAGCAAACGCACATCCTTTGCCACTTAGCATGGATTTGGGGACCTTAGCGGGCGGTCTGGGCTGTTTCCCTTTTGAATACACGGCTTAGCCCACATATTCTGACTCCCGGACTCTGGACCCACGGTATTCGGAGTTTGATTGATCTTGGTAGGCGGTGAGGCCCCCGCAATCATTCAGTGCTCTACCCCCGAGGGTAAACGTCCGAGGCTAGCCCTAAAGCTATTTCGGGGAGAACGAGATATCTCCAGGTTTGATAGGCCTTTCACTCCTATCCACAAGTCATCCCCTCAGTTTTCAACCTAAGTGGGTTCGGCCCTCCACGGGGTCTTACCCCCGCTTCAGCCTGCTCATGGATAGCTCACCTGGCTTCGCGTCTACGGTGTGCGACTGAACGCCCTGTTCAGACTCGCTCTCGCTGCGGCTCGCTTGCTAGCTTAACCTCGCCACACGCCGTAACTCGCTGGCTCATTCTACAAAAGGCACGCCGTCACAGGCACAAGGCCTGCTCCGACTGCTTGTAGGCACACGGTTTCAGGTACTATTTCACTCCCCTCCCGGGGTACTTTTCACCTTTCCCTCACGGTACTGGTTCACTATCGGTCACAGGAGAGTATTTAGGTTTGGAGGGTGGTCCCCCCGGGTTCCCACCGGGTTTCACGTGTCCGGCAGTACTCAGGTACCGGGCGGCAGTCCTCGCGGATTCGCGTACGGGGCTCTAACCCTGTCTCGCCGGCCTTCCCAGGCCGTTCCGCTTCCACGAGGTTTTGTAACTGCACAATGTCCGGCCCTACAACCCCGCCAGCGCCGAAGCGGCTGGCGGTTTGACCTAGGTCCCCGTTCGCTCGCCACTACTAGGGGAATCTCGTTTGATTTCTTTTCCTCGGGGTACTTAGATGTTTCAGTTCCCCCGGTTGCCTTCCTCGCGCCTATGTGTTCAGCGCTGGATAGCGGGGAATGACCCCCGCTGGGTTTGCCCATTCGGAGATCCGCGGATCAGAGGGTATGTGCCCCTCACCGCGGCTTATCGCAGCTTATCACGTCCTTCGTCGGCTTCCTGTGCCAAGGCATCCACCGTGTGCCCTTACCATCTTCTTCTCGATGGTTCGAACATACTTGCACTCCGGCGCTCTCGCGCCGGCTTGCGATCAGATGCGATCTTCATTGAAGAAAATCGATTTTGTCACGCTATGCAGCTCTCAAGGTACGGCGAGGGACGAGCCCTCGAGACCGGATACTGAGCGCTCTCGCGCGGCAAAGGCTGACATCAGCGGGAATTAGACGGGAACCACTCGTCGTTAAGTCTTCTTCCAGAAGAGGTGATTCTCCCTAGAAAGGAGGTGATCCANNTTGTTACGACTTCACCCCCCTTACCAACCACACCTTCGGCGCCTCCCTCCCTTGCGGGTTGGGCCGGCGACTTCGGGTGCAATCGACTCGGGTGGTGTGACGGGCGGTGTGTACAAGGCCCGGGAACGCATTCACCGCGGCGTGCTGATCCGCGATTACTAGCAACTCCGACTTCATGGAGGCGGGTTGCAGCCTCCAATCCGAACTGGGGCCGGCTTTAGGGATTCGCTCGCCCTCGCGGGCTGGCAGCCCATTGTGCCGACCATTGTAGCACGTGTGCAGCCCAGGACATAAGGGGCAT
>DCZG01000021.1 GCA_002331575.1 Atopobium sp. UBA2090
GGGCCGCCCGCTTTTGTGTCACATCGCTCTGACTCTCGCCTGCGACCTGCGCAGATGGTACGATGTGCCCAGGTCGTTCATGTAAGACGGGTGGTGGGCGCATGAGGTTCACGATACGGCAGGTCGAGGGGGTCCCCGGTCAGTCTCGCTATGTCCTCATGCGGGGAGCCGGGTCAATCGGCTCCATCGGACGCTCGGAGCGCACGATCCCGGGCTCCCTCCTCTACGACCTGTCGGTCTGCGGAATCTCCTGGCAGATGCGCATGCCCTCCGCGATCGAGCTCGCCGAGGCCATCGGTACCGGAGAGACGCCCGTCCTCCTGCTGGGTCCGACGTCGCGCGACGGATTCATCCCCACCGGCCGCATCGGCTCTCATGACGAGCCCGACGGGCTCGTGGGCAGACTCGAGTTCTACGAGCTCGACCTCGGCCGTCGCCAGTATCGAGCCTTCCCCGTGACGCGGAGCGGACGGTACGGCCGCATGCCCGTCTACGAGGTGCGCGATGCCGAGACGGGCGAGCTGGGCGACCAAGTCGCCTTCGCCGAGTGCGGTGGGGCGTCTCTCCATACCCCGAAGGCCTTCAACGTCGCATGCGTGGACGAGCGCTCGGCCGTGGTCGGCGCGCTGTTTGCCTGCTATGACTGCCATCTGAGCTACCTCGAGCAGCTCGAGGAGGGTCGGTCTTTCTTGAGCGGCGGTCTTCGCCTGCTTGGAGGCGGCAGGGCGGCCAAGTTGGATGACCCCTCGTTCGAGGAGCGTGTGGGCGAGTAGGGCTGTGCCAGCGCCATACGATTCCCGCGAAGATCGGCTTCGCGCGGCTGCGTTGGTGTACCATAGAGTAAACGATTAACTTCGGGGGTTGCCCATGAAAAGCTCGACCAAGGTCGTCATCGCCGTCGCCGTCGCGCTGGCTGCGGTCGGACTGCTCGTCCTTCTCGCCAGCGCCGGCATCCTGCCCGTGCAGTTCCTCAGGGACATCGGCCAGAAGACGGGCATCTGCCTGGTGTTTGCGTCGTTTGCGCTCAGCGTGCTCGTGGCGTATCTCGAGCGGGACACGCACCTCGAGTGAGGCGGACCCCGCCATCCGCAGACCTTCTCGCCCGCGCCCCCTTCTCACACGAACGCGTGTTCCGTTTCGTGTATGATGGTGAGGTTCGCCGAGAGGGGAGGCTCACATGGGGGACGTGCTCGAAGGTCTCAACGAGTCGCAGCTCGAGGCCGTCACCGCCACCGAGGGCTACGTTCGCGTGATTGCGGGCGCGGGCTCTGGCAAGACGCGCGCGCTCGCCAGGCGTTTCGCCTACCTCGTCAACGAGGTGGGCATCATGCCGGGAAACATCCTCTGCGTCACCTTCACCAACAAGGCCTCGAACGAGATGCGCCAGCGCATCCACGCCCTGACCGGCGACAATGACACAGGCTACGTCAACACCTTCCACGGCTTCTGCGTGTCGGTCCTCCAGGAGGACTCGTCGGCCGTGAGCTACCCCAAGAGCTTCCTCGTGCTCGACAACTCCGACATCGACGCCATCCTCGCGATCATCTATGCGGAGCGCGGCATCACGCTCCGTGACATGACCTTCTCCCGCGCCCGCGACATGTTCGAGATCCGCAAGCTCTTCACCGAACCCGACTACCTGCGCGACATGATCGACATGTCGGTCGAGGCGCTCCACGCCAAGTACGAGGCAGCCGCCCGCGTCGAGGACATCCTGTTCTACGGCTACCTCTACCAGGAGAAGAAGTGCTTCGGGCTCGACTACAACGACCTCATCAAGTTCACGCTCCACATCTTCGAGCACAACCCGGAGATTCGAACCAAGTGGCAGTCTCGCCTCGAGTACATCATGATCGACGAGTTCCAGGACATCGACGGCCTGCAGTACGAGCTCATGGAGGTTCTGCAGGGGTACCACCACAACCTCTTCGTGGTCGGCGACCCCGACCAGACCATCTACACCTGGCGTGGCGCCAACGTGCGCTACCTGCTCGACTTCGACACGCGCTTTCCCGGAACGCGAACGATTCTCATGAACGACAACTACCGCTCGACCCCCCAGGTCCTCGCCGTGGCCAACTCGCTCATCGACAAGAACGCCGAGCGCATGAAGAAGTCGCTCGTTGCCATGCTCCCCGAGGGCGACCCTGTGCTCTGTCATCACGCAGACAGCTCCGAGCACGAGGCAGGCTGGATCTGCGAGAGGATCGAGGACCTGCACGCTGGCGACGACGGCCTCGACGGCACGCCCGCGCGGAACCCCGTGCCCTATCGCGACATGGCCGTTCTCTACCGCGCCCACTACGTCACGCGCACGCTCGAGGAGGCCCTCATCCGCGAGAAGATCCCCTACACGATTTATTCGGGCGTGCAGTTCTTCGACCGGCGCGAGGTCAAGGACGCCCTCTCCTACCTGCGGATGGTTGCCTATCAGGACGACCTCTCCCTCGCACGCGTCGTGAACGTCCCAAGACGCAACATCGGCGAGCAGCGCATGCGCTTCCTCCGGCAGTTCGCCGACGGACAGCGCATCTCGCTCTTCGACGCGTTGCGCCGCTCCCTCGATGACCCGCTCTTCAAGGGCACAGGCGCCCGGGACTTCGTGGGGCTTGTCGACAAGTACTCCATCGGCGGAGAGGGCCGGACCGTGTCCGAGCTTCTCGCCGCCCTTCTCGACGAGTCGGGCTACGAGCGGGCGCTGCGCACGGAGGGAAGCCAGGAGCGGTTGGACAACCTGGCGGAGCTTCGTCAGTCCGTCTTCGAGTACGAGACCCAGTGCGGTGAGGAGGCTACGCTCGACCACTACCTCACCCACGTCGCGTTCTTCTCGAACATGGACCAGGGGGAGTCCCGCGACCGAGTCAAGCTCATGACGGTCCACTCCGCCAAGGGGCTCGAGTTTCCCAACGTCTTCCTCTGCGCCATGAACGAGGGGGTCTTCCCGTCGAGGAAGGTCCGCACCGTGGAGGGTATGGAGGAGGAGCGCAGGCTCGCCTTCGTTGCGTTCACCCGCGCTCAGCGCAGGCTCTTCCTCTCCGACGCCGAGGGGACGACCCTTGACGGCATGCCGCGCTATCCCTCGAGGTTCGTGCTCGACGTCGACCCCGCCCTCCTCGTCTACGACGCGCCGCCGCGGGACTCGCTCGTGCGTGAGGCTCGCGACTACATCGCCGCCAAGAGCCTGTCGCTGGCCAGGGGAGGGGACGCGCCGACCCTGCCCGCCGGCACGCGCGTCCGACATCGCGTCTTCGGTGCGGGCACGATCCTCTCTTCGGACGACGACCGCGGCGCCTACGCCATCCAGTTCGATGAGATGGACACGCCGCGCTCCATCTCGATGCGGGTGAAGCTGGAACGCCTGTGAGCTTGTCCGTGCGCCCTGCCGGCTGTCCCGTTCGTGGGGTATCCTGTTCGGGCACAGTCGCCCATGCGGAAACAGCGGTGAGAGATGCTTCGAATCAGCAAGGCAATCCTGCACGTCTTTGACTTCGACAGCGGCAGCACGTTCTTCTCGGAGGGCGAGCTCGACCTCTCGAATCGTGCGACGCGCTCGTACGTCCAGCGCCACCTGCGCAAAATCTGCGACAACGCCGAGAGCAAGCACGGCGAGTTCTCGACCGACAGCAGCTTCGCCGCCGAACTCGGTACCTACCTCAAGGGCCAGGCGGACTTCGTGGGCTTCTCCACACAGATAGCCCAATGGTTTTGGGAGGAGCTTCGCCGCACGGAGGACCTCGAGCAGTGCGACCTCCTCGTGGCGGATTTCACGAACACGGACGGCGTGGGCGAGAGCGGCGATGCCGACGACACCGACGCCGCCTTCGAGGGCGGCGGGAAGCGCCTCTTTGCCGTCGTCCTTCTCCCTCGCCGACAGGCCTTCGTCCACGAGGTCGACTCCACGTCCAACGAGATCCTCCGACAGGACACGACGCTGCCAAACCCAACGCAAAAGGTTGACAGTTACGTAATCGTCGACGCCGACACGATGGGCATCGACTTCCATGACAAGGACCGCGGGGTGGCGGGGGAGAGTCGCCAGATCATCCCCGAGCTCTTCCTGCAGTGCACCGAGCAGGCCTCGAGCCATGAGGTCATCGACCAGGTTACCGTCATCGTGAAGGACATCGCCGAGGAGTACGGCCTCACCCCCGCGGTGGAGGTGTCCCGCGCCAAGGCGGTGCTCGCCCGCCATGCCGACCTCGAGGAGACAGTCGCTCCTGCCGAGGTAGGACGCGAGGTCTTCGAGGACCGCCCCGAGCTTGCGAGGCATTACGAGGAGCGCGTCGCCGAACGGCAGCTCCCCGAGGAGGTGCCCGTTCGCCGCGGCGTCGCCAACCGTCTGACCAAGACGCATCGCATCCGCACCGACACAGGCATCGAGATTGCGTTCCCGTCCGACCTTGCCGACAAGCCCGGCTACATCGACTTCTCGACCGAGCCGGACGGCCGGATATCGATAACGATAAGCAACGTTGTTAGCATCGAGAATAGATAACGTTCTTCCGCCGTCCATCCGTGTTCATTTGATAGTCACATGGGCTAGGGGGTATCCTATCAGTCAGTCTTTGTGCACCAGAACCGAACCCAAGGAGACCGCATGTCAAGAAATCATCACGTCATAGAGGGTGACCGCGCCTTCTCTCCGAGAAGCGTCACCCGCCGCGACGCGTTGAGACTTCTCATCGGTGCCGGACTTGTCGCGACGACGCTTCCCTCGGTCGCCAGCGCCGAGACGACCCAGGAGAAGCTCGACTCCGCTCAGTCGGAGTACGATGCGGCGCAGACGAAGCTCGACGAAATCGGTCAGGAGTACGCTTCCCTCAACGCATCACTCGACTCCACCGTCGACCAGATCGACTCCACGCAGGGCGAGATCGACCAGAAGCAGGCCGACATCGAGTCCAAGCAGAGTGAGATCGACACCAAGCAGGGTGAGATCGACCAGAAGCAGGCTGACATCGAGGCGAAGCAGTCGCAGCTCGGCGACCGCATGGCCAGCGCATACAAGTCCGGCAACCAGAGCATCCTCGACCTCATCCTCTCGTCCTCCTCGTTCGAGGAGCTCACGTCGAACATCTACTACCTCGACAAGGTCTCCGAGGCAGACAAGCAGATGATCGACGACATCAAGTCACTGAAGGACGAGCTCGAGTCCGAGAAGGCCACGCTCGAGTCCGAGAAGACGGAGCTCGAGTCCGAGAAGGCCGACCTCGAGACGCAGAAGTCCTCCCTCGAGGACCTCAAGTCCACGCAGCAGCAGCAGCTCTCCGAGATCCAGGCCAAGCAGGACGAGGCCCAGGCGTACGTCTCGCAACTCGACTCCCAGGTTCAGGACCTCATCTCCCAGCGTGACTCCGAGCTTCTCGCCGCCCAGCAGGAGGCCGCGCGCGTTGCCGCGGCACGTGCCTCGTCGTCGAGTTCGTCGTCGAGCTCGTCATCGAGCTCTTCGAGTGGCTCATCGAGCAGCTCGTCAGGCTCGTACGTCACCTCCGGTGGCTCGGGCTCTGCCTCGGCTGTCGTCTCGGCCGCCTACTCCACTGGCTCCACGGGCGCGGGCTTCTGCGCGGCGTGGGTCTCGAACGTCTTCTCAAACGCGGGCGTCGGCACCTTCTACGGCAACGCGTGCGACATGTACTGGTCATACTGCTCGAGCTCCGACACCTCGACCATCAAGACGGGCATGATCGTGGCGGTCCCGAGCGAGCCCTACAGCTACGCCGCTATCCTCTACGGTCACATCGGCATCTACATCGGCGGCGGCACGGTGCGCCACTGCGCCTCCGGCGTCGTCAAGTCCCAGAGCCTCTCGTCGTGGATCAGCGAGTTCGGCGTTACCACCACGGCTCGTTGGGGCTGGCTGGGCGGCGTGGCGCTCTCGTAGACTCGCTCACTATTTTTTGTCTCTCACCAACGGGTGGTCATCCAAGCGGATGGCCACCCGTTTTCATGCCCATGCGGTCATCAACGGGGAGGAGGCTTGGGGGCATGTTCCGGAAGGAGGGTCAGCCTGGCTGGGAGGCGATCGTCCCCCTCTATGACGAGCGCGTGCGCTGTCGCGCGTCGGAAACGAGGGTCGACGAGCAAGTCGTTCGGCGGCGACCTCGGCCTTGCCGCCGCGCTGCCCCTCCTCGAGCCGCTCGTCACGACAGCCGGTTCTTGCCCTTCGGGCTCGACCGCTCCTCAAGCGAGGGCGAGACCGTGGAGAAGGACGGTCACCCCCCTATCGCGACCCCACGCCTGAGGGCGAAGGAGAGTCAGGGGTCGAGTAGACCGTCTCGCTGTCTTTCGGATGTGGAAGGTACCTTTCCTGTCATCGCTGTCTTGTCACCTGTAAAGCAAGATGCCATACTTGCTACCAATGCCGAGGCGTCGGAAGGGGAGCCATGGTCTCAGGCGAGATGCTCGAGGAAGCCCGTCGACTCAAGGAGAAGAGGGGCGCCGTCGTCCTCGCGCACTACTACGTGACGCCCGACGCGCAGGACCTCGCCGACTACGTCGGCGACTCGTTCTACCTCAGTCGCAAGGCCGCCACGCTTGACTGTCGGACGATCGTCTTCGCGGGGGTTCGCTTCATGGCCGAGAGCGCGAAGCTCCTCTCGCCCGACAAGACGGTGCTCATGCCCGAGCCCTCGGCGGACTGCCCGATGGCCCACATGGTGCGCAGGGAGACCGTGGACGCAGCCCGTGCCCAATACGGCGATGACCTGGCCGTCGTTTGCTACGTGAACTCGACGACCGAGATGAAGGCGCTTTCGGACGTGTGCGTGACCTCGTCGAACGCGGTCGGGATCGTGCGCGATCTCCCGCAGAACAACGTCCTGTTCATCCCCGACATGAACCTCGGACACTACGTCGCGACCGAGGTCCCCGAGAAGAACGTAATCCTCAACGACGGCTTCTGCCCGACCCACGAGTCGATTGACGTCGCCGAGGTGGACGAGGCCCGCGCCGCGCATCCCGACGCGCTCGTCCTCGCCCATCCGGAGTGCGGTGCCTGGGTGCTCGAGAAGGCCGACGTGGTGGGTTCGACCTCCCAGCTCATCGACGCCGCCGTCGCCTCGGACGCGCGCGAGTTCATCGTCTGCACGGTCTACGGGGTCATTCACGAGCTTGAGCGCCGGACGGAGGGCACGGGCAAGCGCTTCTTCTTCCCGCGCACGACGCCTGTCTGTCCCAACATGGCCCGCGTCACCGCCGAGCGGGTCCTCGCATGCCTTCGCGACGGCACCGGCGAGGTCGGTCTGCCCGACGAGTCGATCATCGCCCGGTCCACGGCGGCCCTCGACCGCATGCTCGAGATGGCGAGGTGACCATGACGAGAAGACTCGAGTGCGACGTCGTCATCGCGGGTTGCGGGGTCGCGGGTCTCTCCTGCGCCCTCGGACTGCCCGACTCGGTACGCGTGGTCCTCCTCTCCAAGGCGGACGTCGGGTCGTGCGACTCGATGCTCGCCCAGGGCGGCATCTGCGTCCTCCATGACCGCGAGGACTACGAGTCGTTCTTCGAGGACACGCTCAGGGCAGGCCACTACGAGAACCGCCTCGAGTCGGTCGACATCATGATTCGCTCGTCTCGGGAGATCATCGACGACCTCGTCAAGCGGGGCGTCCGCTTTGCGCGCACGTCCGACGGCGAGCTCGACTACACCCGCGAGGGCGCACACTCCCGTCCGCGCATCGTCTACCACGAGGACGTCACGGGCGAGGAGATCACGACGCACCTCCTGGCCGACGTGCGCCGGAGACCGAACGTGACCATCATGGAGCAGACCGTGATGACCGACATCCTCGAGGGCTTCGACCGACATGGTCGCCGCGCCTGCCTCGGCATGATCGCCCAGGACGAGCAGGGAGAGCGGCTCGAGATTCTCGCCCCGGCGACGGTCATGGCCACCGGTGGCATCGGGGGCCTCTACGAGCATTCCACGAACTACCCGATGCTCACCGGCGACGGATGCCGCATCGCGGCGGAGCACGGCGTGCTCCTCGAGCACATGGACTACGTGCAGATTCACCCCACCACCCTCTACACCGACAAGCCCGGCCGCGCCTTCCTCATCTCGGAGTCGGCGCGCGGCGAGGGGGCGATTCTCCTCAACGACGCCGGCGAGCGTTTCTGCGACGAGCTTCAGCCGCGCGACGTGGTCTCGGCCGCCATCATCGCCGAGATGAACCGCACCAACGCGGCGCACGTATGGCTCTCGTTCGAGCGGGTGCCCGATGACGTGATCAGGACCCACTTCCGGCACATCTACGACCAGTGCCTCGAGGAGGGCTACGACCTCTGTCGCGAGCCCATCCCCGTGGTTCCCGCGCAGCACTATTTCATGGGCGGCATCCATGTGAACTCCGATTCGGAGACGACGCTGCCGCACCTCTTCGCCGCGGGCGAGACTGCGTGCAACGGCGTTCACGGAAGGAACCGCCTTGCTTCCAACAGCCTGCTCGAGTCCATCGTCTTCGCGAGGCGCGCCGCCGACAAGATCATGCGTGACCGCTTCGCCGACGATGCCGAGGAGCAGCTCGAGAGCGTGACCCGCGAGTTCAACCAGATCTTCTCCAAGTCCGCGACCACGCCCGACCTCGCCGCCATCGCTGGCGCCAACCGATAGGAGCTCCTCATGACCGACCCCATGATTCGGATGAGCATCGACGACCATATCCGTGCCGCCCTGTCCGAGGACCTTCCCTTCGGCGACGTGTCGACGCAGGCAGTGATGCCGGATCCACGCGACGGGCACGTAGACCTCATCGCCAAGCAGGACGGCGTCATCGCCGGCCTTTCCGTCTTTGCCCGGGTGTTCGAGCTTCTCGACCCCCTCACCGTGACGATCACCCATGCCTCCGACGGCGACGAGGTGAGCCGCGGCGAGCTCGTCGCCGAGGTCGAGGGAGACGTTCGCGTGCTCCTCGAGGGCGAGCGGACCGCCCTCAACTACCTGCAGCGCATGAGCGGCATCGCGACGTACACGCATCGCGTCGCCGCCCTGCTCGCGGACTCGGGCACCACGCTCGTCTGCACGCGGAAGACCACGCCCGGCATGCGCGTCTTCGAGCGTGAGGCCGTGCGTCTGGGAGGCGGCTCGCTCCACCGCTTCGGGCTCTCCGACGGCGTGATGCTCAAGGACAACCACGTCGCGGCAGCGGGCGGCGTCACGCAGGCGGTGCGGGCGGCTCGCGAGTCCGCCCCCTTCGTCGACAAGGTCGAGGTGGAGTGCGAGACGCTCGCGCAGGTGCGCGAGGCGGTCGACGCCGGCGCGGACATCATCATGCTCGACAACATGGACCATGCTACGATGATCGAGGCGGTCGCCCTCATCGGCGGACGCGCCCAGACCGAGGCGTCGGGCAACGTCACCGCCGAGAACGCCGCGAGCTATGCGGATCTCGGCGTCGACTTCCTCTCGTGCGGGGCGCTCACCCACTCGGCGGGCATCCTCGACCTGAGCCTCAAGCATCTTGAGGTCACCGACTGAGGAGACGACCATGATCGGGGAGGAACGCAGGAGAGGCATCGTCGAGACGCTGCGAGCGGCACGCGGACCGCTCTCCGGCGCGGCGCTCGGGCACGCCTGCGGCGTGAGTCGTCAGGTGGTCGTCCAGGACATCGCCCTGATCAGGCGGAGCGGCACTCCCGTCGTCTCTACCAGCCGAGGCTACGTCCTTCTGCCCGGCAACGCCCGCCCCACGCGCGTGTTCAAGTGCCACCACAGCGTCGAGGAGAGCCTCGAGGAGCTCGACATGGTTGTCGACCTGGGCGGATGCGTCGAGGACGTCTTCGTGAACCACCGCGCGTACGGCATCATCTCCTCTCGCCTCGACGTCCGCAGCAGGCGAGACGCCGCCCGGTTCATGGACGAGATTCGCTCCGGCGTGTCGAGGCCGCTCATGGGGCTCACCGACTGCTACCACTTCCATCACGTCTCCGCAGATTCCCAGGGGGTTCTCGACGAGGTCGGTCTCGCCCTCTCCGAGCGCGGGTTTCTCGCCGAGCTCCTTCCCTACGAGAGGGGCCTGGTCGAGGAGTCGACGGACCAGACGCCGAGTCCCGGGACGGGGTACGATGGGCGAGAAGACCGTCAGCACTAGGGCGATGCCGGTGCCAATAACGTCGAAGGATCCTATTCGGCTTTTGGTACAGCCCGCAAGCCGTCTACCTGTGGGTACCAATAACGGCAGTTTGTCTCGGTGACGTTTGCCCAGTTGGGTTGTCCACAATAACGTCAAAGGATCCTTCTGGCTTATTGGTGAGACGAAATACCGGGCCCCGTCTCGTCGGGCGGGCGCACTTCTCGAGAATCGTCTGCCGGTCTCCCGTGCTAGTATCCTGTCTGCATCGGTGTCATGACAGCCAGGAGGTCACGTGAAGGACGTTCGCCCATCGGTTCCCCGCACGATCGCGCAGCAGACGCTGCACCTCGTCTCGATCGTCATGCTGGTTCTCTCGCTCGTGCTCCTCCTCGGGGGCGTGCTCGTGGTGTGGTCCGGCCTTGCGGGCGGCGGGACCGCCACCGTGGACCTCTCCGCCCTTGACGGCACCTCGTCCCTCGACCGCGGGGCGGTCCTCGGGTTCGGCATCCTCGTCATCGGCGCGGCAGACCTCGTCGCCATGACGGCCACGCTCGGTCTTCGCGCGGCCGACGACTCCTCCAAGGTGGGTCCGTACCGCTTTCTCTGCTACCTCGTGAGCCTAGTCACGCTCGTGGCCATCGTCTGGGGATGGGGCGCGGGCACGGTCCTCCTCTTCCACCCCGTGGTGCTCATGACCACGATCACGTACGTGCTCGTCTGCTCCACGCTCGCCGACCAGGTGCAGCGCGAGCACGACGAGGGGGTCGTCGGTCCCGTCTTCTGGCGGACGCACCACCAGCGCACGTTGCACCTCATCTCCTGCGCGGTCATCGCCATGTCCGCGATGCAGGCCGTCGTCGCCGTCGTGCTCTTCTTCATGGTCGGCAGCATCGGAGCGGACTCGAGCCTCTCCCTGGTGGGAAGCGCCGCGAGCGCCGGCACCGTGAGCACCTCCGCCCTCGTCTCCGGGCTCGTCTCGGCCCTGGTCGACCTCATCGTGGGCGTCCTCGGCGTGCGTGGCTCGAACCACCCCGACAAGATCGTGCCGTACCTCGTGGTCTCGTTCGGGGGCTTCGCGATCGACGTCGCGCGTCTCGTGGTGGACCTCATCGTTAATGGGTTCGCCGGGATACAGGGGAGCTCCCTCGCCGACATGGTCTTCATGGGGGCCTGCGCCTACCTCGCCTGGCGCATCCGGCACCAGCCGCGCCTGGACGTGTCCATTCCCGTCGAGGGGTAGCTTCCCTCGGTCGCCCGCGTCAGGGCACCCCCTGCGGACAAGTGTGCCGCAAGACTCTGAAACTGCTGGTAATCGTAACGTTTTCGTGCTATGTAGTTTCTGGTTTCCGACCTGCGAGGCTTGAGGAGGCTGACCCGGGCGGATGGTCTTCGCGGCTGCGTCTCGTTCCGAGGGGGGAGCGTCACGATGGAGTACAAGGCCTTCAAGGACACGGAGCTCTCGAGGCTTGGCATGGGTACCATGCGCCTTCCGACCGAGGGCGACGAGAACGGCGCGCCGATCGACTATCCGCGGGCAGAGGCGATCGTTGACTACGCCATGGCGAGCGGCGTCAACTACTTCGACACGGCGTGGATGTATCACGGCGGCGACTCCGAGGGGTTTCTCGGCAAGGCGCTCGCGGCGCGCTATCCCCGCGATTCGTTCCATGTGGCCACGAAGTTCCACATCCAGGCGGACAGCGACTACCGCAAGGTGTTCGAGACGCAGCTCAAGCGCCTCGGCGTGGGTTACGTCGACTTCTATCTCGTCCACGCCGTGATGGACAACACCTACCGCGACTACCTCGACTCGGGCTGCGTGGACTACCTCCTCGAGCAGAGGCGCGAGGGGCGCATCCGCTACCTGGGCTTCTCGTCACATGCCAGCCCGCAGGTGCTGAGGGTCTTCGCAGACTCGTACGGCCGGCCCTGGGACTTCGCCCAGATTCAGTGCAACTACCTCGACTGGGAGTACTCCACCACGAAGGAGGAGTACGAGATCCTGAAGGAGCGGGGCATCCCGATCATGGTGATGGAGCCGGTGCGCGGGGGCAAGCTCGCGCGGCTCACGCCCGCGGCGGAGCGACCCCTGCGCGCGGCGCAACCCGACTGGAGCCTGCCGTCGTGGGCGCTGCGCTGGGCGAGAGCCTTGCCCCAGGTGCAGACCGTGCTCTCGGGCATGTCGAACCTCGAGCAGATATCCG
>DCZG01000052.1:0-5725 GCA_002331575.1 Atopobium sp. UBA2090
GTTGGCACCTTTGGCAGGCAAGCATGAAAGGGCGTTGGCACCTTTGGCAGGCAAAGGGACAGGTCGCGACGAACAACAAAATCGGCGGCCGCACGAGGCCGTGCGGCCGCCGATCCAGCGTTCTTCTCAGCGCGTCTTGTCAGTTTGCCTACTTCTGGCCGGCGGCGCGACGGTCCTGGTACTCCTGGGAGAGCTTCTGCTGCACGTCGTGCGGCACCTGCTCATAGCCCACGATTTCGAGCTCGAACTCGCCCGTGCCGCGGGAGAGGGAGCGAAGACGCGTGGCATAGTCGGTGACCTCGGCGTACGGCACCGTGGCAGAGACCTTGGTCTCCCCCGCGCCCGCAGCTTCCATGCCCTCGACGCGACCGCGGCTGGCAGAGACGTCGCCCATCACGGAGCCGGCATAGCTCTCGGGCACAGTGACCACGAGGTGCGCCATGGGCTCGAGCAGCACGGGCTCGGCCTGGTCGACGGCCTTCTGGAAGCCGATGCGGGCGGCCGTCTTGAAGGCCATCTCGTTGGAGTCGACCGGGTGATACGAGCCGTCGTACACGGCGCACTTGACGTCGATCATGGGATAGCCGGCGAGGACGCCCTCGCGCATGGTCTCCTGGACGCCCTTGTCGATGGCAGGGATGAAGCCGCGCGGAATG
The DNA here is from genome assembly GCA_002331575.1 of Atopobium sp. UBA2090. Lineage (GTDB taxonomy): Bacteria > Actinomycetota > Coriobacteriia > Coriobacteriales > Atopobiaceae > Olsenella_D. The sequence goes on from DCZG01000052.1 coordinate 657, forward strand.
TGTCCGCCCACGACCTCGTCGACGAACTCGTAACCGGCGCCCGGGTTGGGCTCGATGCGGAGCCAGCAGTCGCCGTACTGACCGGCGCCGCCCGTCTGCTTCTTGTGGCGGCCCTGGGCGGAGGCGACGCGACGAATCGTCTCGCGGTACGGGATGCGCAGCGCGACGGTGTGCGCGGTGACGCCGGCGCGGTCCTCGAGGCGGTCGAGAAGCACGGAGACCTGCGCCTCGCCGATGGCGGAGATGACCGTCTGACCGGTGTCCTCGTCACGCTCGACCTTGAGCGTGGGATCCGCGTCGGCGGCCTTCTCGAGGAAGGCATACAGCTTGCCCTCGGTACCGCGTGCGTCGGGCTCGATGGCGATGCGGTAGAGCGAGTTGGGGAAGCGGAAGGCGGCAGCCTCGACCTTGCCGGTCACGGAGAGCGTGTCGCCCGTCATGGCCTCGAGCTTGGGTACGACGACGATGTCGCCGGCAGCGGCGGACTGAACCTCGTCGGTGTCGCGACCGGTCATGAGGTAGATGTGGCTCAGGCGCTCGGCCTTGCGCGTGCGCGCGTTGATGAGCTCGACGCCCGTGGTGACGGTGCCCGCGAGGACCTTGAGGAAGGAGAGGCGGCCGTTCTGCGGGTCGTTGAGCGACTTGAAGTCGAAGACGACGGGGCGGTCGTCATCCGGGGAGATGTCGAGCAGCTCGCCGTTGACCAGCGGGATGCGGCCGAAGGCGGCCATCGTGGGGAACCAGGCCACGGCGGCGTCCATGAACGAGATGACGCCCTCCTCGCGGACGCAAGAGCCTGCGAAGACCGGGACGAAGACGCGCTCGGCAAATGCCTTGCCGAGAAGTTTGTCGAGCTCGTCCTGGGAGATTGCCTCGCCCTCGAGGTACTTCATCATGAGCTCGTCATCGGCCTCGACGACGAGCTCAGTGAGCTGCGCGCGGGCCTCCTCGGCGGCGTCGGTGTACTCGGCGGGGATGTCGGTGATGACAGCCTTGCCGTTCTCGAGGTGGCGAGCCTTCATGTGCACGACGTCGATGACGCCGGAGAACGCGTCGCCCACGCCCATGGGGATGGTGACGGCGGCGAGGTTGTTGCCAAAGCGCTCCTGCAGCACGGACATGGTGGTCTCCATGTCGGCATCGGGGCGGTCGACGCGATTGATGAAGATCGCGCGAGCCATGGAGAGGTCCTCCGAGGCGTACCACAGGCGGGTCGTGACCGTGCCCATGCTGCCAGAGGCGTCGACCATGAAGAGGGCGGTCTCGGAGACGCTCATCGCCGCGTAGGCGTCACCCACGAAGTCGGGATAGCATGGGGCGTCAAGTACGTTGATGCGCGTACCGTTCCAGACGATGGGGGCGATGGTCGTGGAGATCGAGAAGCCGCGCTCGCCCTCCTCGGTATCGTAATCCAGCGTGGGCTTGGTGCCGGCGTGCCCTCCCAGCCTGGTGGTCTTGCCCGTCAGGTGGAGCATGGCCTCGGCCAGCATGGTCTTGCCCACGCCACCTTGGCCGACTAGCACCACGTTCTTGACCTTACCGGTCACGGTCTCACCCATAGCTACCTCCTCGGACGGTACGTCTTCCTTACCGGGAAGACGTGTACAGAGCGGGGCGCGGCGGTGGTCCTGGCGACCTGAACGCAGGACGTCGCACTTCCGCCGCGCCATTCCATTGCTCTAACAATACCCATGTGTGGGACGGGTCTGCCCGTCTCGCTGGCAGGCGTAGGTGAGCGTAGGCGAGCGGGGGTCGCAGGAGCTAGACATCCGTGTTTTCCTCGGCTTCGTTCGTGGTGAGAAGGCTGCCAGGGGCATTGGCGGCCCCGACGGAAAAGGTGTCAGACGCCGCATGTCCGGTATCGAGGGCAAGCTGGCGTTCGGGCGGTAACGCAGGCACCGGGCGAGCGTCGCTCGGAAACGTCGCATTCGCCTTCGACACCCCAAGTGCGTTACGCTTGTGTCTGCGGGATTGCCTTTCGATACGGGTGCCGCGTCGGCCATCTCGTAATGACACTCAAGAGAAAGGGGCGCTCATGAGCAGCCCTGACAGCGATTCCGACGCCGACTCCGCAACTCCGACTTCCGACCAAACGCAGAAGATCGAGCAGCTCAACTTTGACGGGGTCGACGCGCGTGTGATTCGCGTGCCCGCGCCCGGCATCTTCGTCGCGCTCGAGCCGCCCGATGCGAGGCCGTACATCTCGGCGAACTTCAAGGCCTCACCAGACGAGATTGTCGCCTTCGTGAACGAGCGTCTTCCACGCATCCGGGACATGCGTGCCGACATGATCAAGCACTTCTCGAAGACGAACTCGCTCGAGTGCCGTTTCCAGACCGGTGACGTTGCCTACCTGCTCGGACGTCCCTTCATGATTCGCGTCTACCCCGAGGCGAGCGGTCGGAAGCTCCGGCACGCGGCACGCGGGCGTGCCAACACCACGGCGACCGCCTACACCGACATCAGCCTCGTGAACATCTTCGTGATTCAGGTCGGCAGCTACGACCAGCGACGCTTCACCTTCATGAAGTGGGCTTCGGCGGTCTTTGCCCAGAACGCCCAATCCATCGTCGACCAGGCGTCATCGATGGCGGGCATCACTGACAAGGTCCCCGGCAAGGTGCAGACGCGCCCCATGCGCGGGCGTCTCGTCAAGATCGATCCCACCCGGCACGTGGTCTGGATGAGCGAGGACCTTCTCGCCTTCCCGCCCATCTGCATCGGCTACGCCTTCATGAATGAGATGGCCCGAGAGCTCGCGCCGCTTGCCGGCGACGGAGCGACGCCCGAGGAGCGCGAGCAGGCGAGAGCCGCCCACGACGCCTTCGTCGAGAAGGGCTGCCCGTCATGGCGGCGAGCGAAGGAGCTTCTCGACGCCGAGAACAGCCCGTATCGCAGGCAATGACGACCGAATTTCAGCCGAAAAAAAGACCAGCTCCGAGAGTCGCTCCGGAGCTGGTCCCTTATGCTTCATGACACGGGCGGACGCCAGGGTGAATGCTAGTCGAGAACAGCCTCGTTCTCGGCGTCCTCCTCGGCGATCTTCTGGGCCTTGAGCTCGAGCTTCTCGCACGACATGGCGTCATCGTAGATCTTCTTGCCCGTCGGGTGCTCGTCGAGCCAAAGCTCCTTGGCCTTGGGCGCCCACTCCTTGGCGTACGGTGCGGTGCGCTCGCAGAGCTGCTGGGCGGTCTCGGGAGAGGTGTAGTCCGAGCTCTTGGCCTCCGACTCCTTGACGATGTCAGGAAGGATGTAGGGGTTCTCGAGCATGGGGCAAGGCTGGAGCATGTTGTCGTTCCAGGGGTAACGCTTGCGATAGGCCTGGAAGATGGGCTGGTGCAGGCAGTCGAGCCAGCTCATGTCGCGGATGTTGACGTTGGAGTAGTGGATGAAGACGCAGGGCTCCACGTCGCCGCGGGCGTTGATGTGGCAGTACGCACGGCCGCCGGCGATGCAGCCACCCACGTACTCGCCGTCGTTCTGGAAGTCCATGGCAAAGATGGGCTTGCCACCCTCGACGGCGCGGACCTCACGGATGCGGTGGAACATGTACTCGCGCTGCTCGATCGTGGGCATGAGGTCGGCATTGGCGCCGTCGCCGACGGGCATGTAGTGGAAGTACCACGCATAGCGGCAGCCCTTGGCGATGATCAGGTCCATGAACTCGTCGGACGAGACGCGCTCGACGTTGGCACGGGTGTAGCAGGTGGACGTGCCATAGAACAGGCCGTACTTGTGCATGAGGTCGAAGGCGTCCATGACCTGCTGGAACGAGCCCTCGCCGCGGCGGCCGTCGTTGACCGTGGGCTCGTAGGACTCGAGCGACACGGAGAAGATGATGTTGCCGAGGCGCTGGACCTCCTTGCAGAACGGCTCGTCGACGAGGCTGGCGTTGGTGAAGATGTTGAAGAGGCTGTCGTGGTGCGCCTCGGCGAGCTTGAGGACGTCCGCCTTGCGGACGAGGGGCTCGCCGCCGGTGAGCATGAACAGGTGCGTGCCCAGGGCCTCAGCCTCGGTCACGAGCTTGTCCATCTCGTCGTACGTGAGGTTGAGGCGGTTTCCGTACTCGGCCGCCCAGCAGCCCACGCAGTGCTTGTTGCAGGCGGACGTGGGATCGAAGAGGATGATCCAAGGCACGTTGCACTGATACTTGACGGCGTTCTCGGTGGTGTTGCGAAGGCCGCGGAACGCCGCCTCGTAGCCGCCGGTCAGAATCGTGGTGCGCAGAACGTTGGGGTCGGTCTCGTCGATGATGGAGAACAGGTACTGCTCCCACTTCGAACCGGGGTAGATGGCGGCCTTCATGCCACGCGTGGCACCGGGGTTGGTGTCCTTGAGGAGCTTGGCTGCCATGTCAAGGAACTTCATGACGTTCTTCTCGCGATCAGGACCAGAGACGGTCTTGAGGGCCTTGTCGAGCGCGACCTCGAAGGCCTTGCGCTCTGCCGCGTGTGCGATCTTTGACTGCATTCTTGGTACCTCCTGTGCTTCAATGCCAGATCCATCAGCCGAAATGCTCACCTGGCATTTTTAAACCCTATTCAAATCTTTGAACGTACTGACTATAGCCGTTAGCCTGCGGGTAGGCAAGCATTTTTTGAACTGACGTCAAGCATTCACGCTTGCCATCGAGGGACTCGGACTACCCTTACCCAGCCCCGAGGTCAACTTACGATGCACATTATACTGGTTAATCTAGTTTCGTATACTAGATTATCGAGTCTTTGCCTGGAAAAGGGGACAGGTTGTTTTTCCAGGTTTCAGTTTCAGGGATTTCGGTAGGCGAGAAGGACGGCCCGGGCAGCAGGGCGGGTCGGCTGACTAGGCACAGAGCAGATCGGGGGCTCGTCCGCGGAAATCCGTCGTACGATGCGATCGTTCGGCAAAAGCCATCATACGCGGGGCGCGTCCAGCCTCGCCGTCAACGTGAAAGCGATTATGACGAAAAAAGCAGTCCAATGCGTGCGCTGCCGCAGACGTCGCCCAGACGCACCGCGCCGCATCTCGAGCCTTCCGTACCGCCCGTAGAAATCCCGGAAAGTGGGACCTGGAAAAGCAACCTGTCCCCT
>DCZG01000052.1:5777-6002 GCA_002331575.1 Atopobium sp. UBA2090
TCGCCGCCGAGGAAGCCGGACGCGAGCGTCTGCCCGCCGGCCGTGACCTTTGCCTGCTCCTCGGAGGTCTTGTCCTTGGCCCTCCGCTCCACGACGAGACGGACGAGCGCACCCACCATCACGCCCGACGACGTGGTGAACGGCAGGTACACGCCAAGCCCGAGCGTCATGATCGGCAGCCCCGCGATGGCTCCGACAGCCCCCAGGACGACACCGACCGCGAAG
>DCZG01000052.1:6090-10549 GCA_002331575.1 Atopobium sp. UBA2090
CCCCGCCGCGACGACGGCACCGACGAGCCCGCCCACGACCATGCCCGTGAACTGGTCGCGCGGATCGGTGCGAAGCTCGTCGCCTGCCTTGAGGTCGTTCATGACGTCGCCGCCGATGCCGCAGGCCACGGCCACCACGGCCGCCGCGAGGAAGAGGCTCGCGGTCGTGATCTGATGGAACAGCACCTGCAGGAGGAGGAGCACCATGACGCCGAAGAGCTCCATGGGGTTGACGCCCGTCGTGCCCGTGAGCCACCCAGAGAGGTAGACGCAGAACCACGCGCCGGCGACGAGGATGACGCTGGGGAGAAGTCCGAGGTCAAGCAGCGTGGCAGCGATGGCAGCCGCGACCGCCGCGGCGATGCCCACGAAGCGGCGGTCGGCGTGGAGACGTCGCGTCTCCTCGTCGGCGTCGGTCTCGACCGCGGCCTTCTCGCCAGAGGCAAGTCGCTTTACCACGGGGGCGAGACCCTTGACCACGATGCCCGCGCCCACGCCGAACATGAGGCCGAGGCCGAGGCACTGCCGGATGGCCGTGGACTCCGCCACGGTGCAGATGCCGAGCGCGGGCAGCCCCGCGCCGATGCCCAGGCTGCCGATGACCGTGCCACCGAACCACACGAACGCGGGCACGACGCCGATGAGGAAGCCCATGGAGAGCATCATCGGCGAGTTGTAGAGTCCCAGCGTCACGCCGGGGATCGCCGCGGTGTAGCCGAGGTACTGCGGGAGGATGCCGAGCACGTCCCTGAGCAGGGCGTAGACGGCCGAGAAGCCCATGCCGCCAAAGAGGAGCCTGCCCTCCGCGCCGCCCGTGTCAGACGTCGCCTTGAGCGTCTCGGCGGCGGATACGCCGATGGGGTACGCGAGGCGCTGCTCGCGGATGAAGTACGGCTGGAGCATCGCGCAGGCGGCGAGGCCGAGGACCGTTCCGGCGAGCGAGGCCGCAAGCACCTGGACGAGCGACACGTCCGCGCCGCCGAGCATCCACAGGCCGGGGATGGTGAAGGCGAGGCCGCCCGCCACCATGGACCCCGCGCTCATGGCCGCGTGGCAGACGTTGGCCTCATGCAGGTTGTGACTGCCAAAGAGGCGAAGCGCGCCCACGCTCGCAAGCGCCGCGAAGACGATCGGCCAGGGAAGCGCGCCGAGACGCAACGCGATGAAGAGCGAGCTTGCGGTGAGAATCGCCGAACCGAGCGCGCCGATGACGAGCGCTCGCGCCGTCAGGGCGCGGTCGGTTGCGGCCGTGTGACTGGAATCAGTTGCCATGGGATGCCCTCTCTGCGCATTGCTGCTGGTAGCATGGGGGTCGAACCCCTCTTGGTCGGACCTGTCGTGCCTGTGCGGCATTGTACACATTCAGCTTCTGCGCGCGGCGGTGTATTCTAACTTGAAACGAAAGGAGTCCCATGGGATACCGCACCTATACGTGCCCGATCGCCCGCACCTGCGGCGGCTGCGAATGGCTCGCCGTGCCCTACCCCATCCAACTCGAACGCAAGCAGGCCTTCGTCCAGGAGCTTCTCGGTGGCCCTGCCGAGAAGGACGGTGCCGTCGTGGATGAGATTCGCGGCATCGACGACCCCGTCGCGTATCGCCTCAAGGCAGCGACGCCCTTCTCGCCGGGCAGGGGCGGACGCGTCCGGAGCGGCTTCTACGCCATGGGCACACACCGCATCGTCGCCTGCGAGAGCTGCCTCGTCGAGGACCCTCGCGCTCGTCGCGTGCTCAATGCGGTCGCCCGTGCGGCCGAGCACCACCATGTGAGCGCCTACGACGAGGACCGCGGCAAAGGCGTGCTGCGGCACGCCGTGGTCCGCTTTGGCTACGCGAGCGACGAGGCTCTTCTCGTCATCGTGACCAACGGACCCGACCTCCCCCACCTCGAATCCTTCATGACCGAGCTCCGCGAGCAGTGCCCCGAGGTCACGAGCGTGGTCCAGAACGTCAACGATCGGCGCACGAACGCCATCCTGGGGTGGACGAACAAGACCCTCTACGGCCCTGGCTGCATGCACGACCGGCTGCTGGGGTGCACGTTCGAGATCGGCCCAACGAGCTTCTACCAGACGAACCCCGCGCAGACCGAGGTTCTCTACCAGCTGGCCATCGACGGTGCCGAGCTTCTCCCCGGCCAGCGGCTGCTCGACGCCTACTGCGGCACCGGAACCATCGGAATCTGCGCGGCGTCGCTGGTGGAGGGCCTGCGCGTCATCGGCGTCGAGCAGGTCGGCGACGCCGTCGCCCGCGCCGGGCGCAACGCGCGGGCGAACGGGGTCGGCGAGCACTGCCGCTTCCTGCGCTCCGACGCCACCGAGTACATGGACGCGACCGTGCGTGCCGAGAAGCCCGACGGCCGTTTCGACGTGGTCGTCATGGATCCCCCGCGCGCGGGCTCCACGCCGAAGTTCCTGGCAGGGGTTTCTCGCCTGGGACCGTCGCGCATCGCCTACGTCTCGTGCAACGTCGTCACGCAGGCGCGCGACATCACGATCCTGCGCGACTACGGATACCGGCTCGAGCGTGTGACGCCCGTGGACATGTTCCCGCACACGAAGCACGTCGAGTCGGTAGCGATCCTGTCCAGGAAGCGCTAGGGACGACGGGTTGGTCGGGCAGACGATGTTGCCGTGCATCCCTGCTAACTCAGCCGCATCAGTATCTCGTCCAGGCTTCGCCTGGCATACACGATTCGCAAGATATAGATTGTCCTTCTCTCCCGGTCGGGAAGGTAGTACATAAGGTAGGTGCCAACCAGCTTCTTTCTCACATCTACATCGGGCAGGAACTCGTTGACGACAGAAGGCCCAATCTCTGGAAACGACCGCAGCTCATCGATTGCGGCCTGCATCTTATCGACGAAGTCAGACGCCGCCTTCGGGTTTGATAGCCGCTCCGAAAGATAAGAAACGATGTCCTCAAGGTCGGCGTTCGCACTCCTCGTCATGCGATAGCCGAACCTAGATTCCATGCGCGCTCCTGATCGTACCAATGGCGGTGTCGCCATCTGCGGTCCTGCCGGCCTTGACGTCCTCAAGCCCCTCGATGATGGTTTTCGCCTCACACATGTTCTGCATGATGCGCTCGTAGTACTCGATATCCATGACAACCAGACGTCCGTACCCGTTCTTTGTGACAAAGACGGGACCGTTCTCCTCTGCACAGCGTCGTTCCACGTCAACTGTGTTCTTGAGGTCACGAATGGGAATTATCTGCATGGGGCTGCCTCCTCTGGTTGTGACCATATTATGCTCTAAATTGAGCCACGAGAGTGTAGTCGAGCGGCGTGCCCGAAAGCTCCGAGCCCAGTCGCGCACGCTCGTCGCTGCCACTGCCCCCCCCGCTTTCGGGCACGCCGCCCACGTACGTCGCCTATCATGGTGCTACCAGCAGATACGTCAGCGCGGCAACGGCATCGACAACGGATCGGTCCCGACCTCGCCAAGGAGACCCGATGAGAGACAGGAACGGCAGCACGCAGGGCGGCGGAACGCGTGGGGCACGCGGCCGCAATGACAGGCCGGCAGGCGGAAGGCCTTCGGGACAGGGACACGGCGGAAAGCCGTACGGTCGTCACCGCGATGACAAGCCCGCAGGTCAGAGCGGCAGCGAGAAGCCCTTCTCCCATGGCCACGGTCGCGGGGGCAAGCCAGCCGGGCAGCGTCACGGGACAAAGTCCTTCTCGACCCGTCCCGTCGATATCCGTCGGCAGCAGAAGACCAAGCCCGAGCCGCCCGCCTTCGCCTTCAGGCTCTACCCCCTCGACGGCGTCGAGGGCCGCGGGGTGCGCATCGGCCTTGGCGACACGCGCGAGCAGGTCATTGCCGCCTGTGGTGCCGATCGCTTCGCCGGCACGCCGGTCGAGGGCGACGAGGGCAAGTCGCTCTCCTTCTACCAGGGCGAGCTCGTGGTGAGCTTTGCCCCCGACGACACCGTGGAGCTCATCGAGTTCGTCGGCAGCTACCACGGACGCCTGCACCCCATGCTCGGGGGGATGGACCTCGCGCGCGTGGACGCCGACTGGGTCATGCGCAAGCTCTCCGAGAAGATCGGCTCACTCGACTCGTCTGGCGAGCCGTACGAGTACGTCTTCCTCCGCGCCGAAATCTGCCTCTACCGCGAGAGCTCGCCCGACGACTTCGAGGACATGAAGGACGAGGGCGCCTTCGCCGATGAGCGCGAGCGTGCCGAGGAGGAGCTCATGGCGACGAGGTGGGCGACGGTCGGCATCGGACGCAAGGGCTTCTTCGACGAGTAGCTGCGGATGGCGGAACCAGGCCGCGTGGACGTGGCGGTGCCGATGGCTGAGGAAGTGTGTCGTGCGATGCAACCCGAAGCTAGAGCCCAGGCCACGAGGCTGCGGCGGTACCAGTGACTGAGGAAGTGTGTCGTGCGATAAGTTTATGTACAAAAACCTATCGCACGACAAACGGCAGGGGGCGGATTCTCGTTACGA